>NZ_SOPU01000037.1:38031-155189 GCF_004402115.1 Pseudomonas sp. F01002
CCAGCCCATTGCGAAAAAACGCCACACGATCAGACACATCCCGGGCGAAGCGGATTTCATGAGTCACCAGGACCATGGTCATGCCGTCTTCGGCAAGCATGCGCATGGTGTCCAGCACCTCGCCCACCAGCTGTGGATCGAGGGCCGAAGTGGCTTCGTCGAACAGCATGTAGTCCGGCGACATGGCCAAGGCGCGCGCGATCGCCATGCGCTGCTGCTGGCCGCCGGAGAGCTTGCCGGGAAAGGCCTTGAGCTTGTCGCCCAGACCGACATGGGTCAGTTGTTTAACCGCGAGTTCCTCGGCTTCAGCCTTGCTCTTGCCCAGCACTTTGCGCGGCGCCAGCATCACGTTTTCCAGCACGGTCAGGTGCGGGAACGCGTTCCATTGCTGGAAGACGATGCCGATCTTCTGCCGCAGGCGGTTGAGGTCGGTGGCGCTGTGATGGACCTCGACACCGTCGACCCGGATGTTGCCTTTCTGGATAGGCTCCAGGCCGTTGATGCACATCAGCAGGGTCGATTTGCCTGAGCCGGAGCCGCCGATGATCGACACCACCTCGCCCTTGTTCACCGTCAGGTTGACGCCCTTGACCACTTCGAGGTTGCCGAAGGATTTGTGTACGTTGTCGATCTCAATCATTTTCTTGCCACCTTCTTTCCAGACGAGCGCCGAGGCGAGCGACCACCAGGCTCATGACGTAGTAGATGAGGCCCGCGATGCACAGCACCAGCAGCGGTTCCTGAATGCGGGTCACGATGGTTTGCGAGGCGCGCAGCAGTTCGACGATGCCGATCCACATCACCAGCGCGGTGTCTTTCATCACGCTGAGGACCAGGTTCAACCAGCCGGGAAAGGCCACCCGCGTGGCCATCGGCAGGACGATCCAGCGCAGGTCCTGGAGGAAACTCAGGCCCAGTGAACGACTGGCACGGCGCACGGTGAACGGCACCGAAAGCACGCCGCTGCGCACGATTTCGGTGAAGTACGCGGCGGCGTAGACCCCGAGCACAATGCAACCAACGCTGAAGGCGCTGATGTTCAAGCCGACGATGCTTTTCAGCGAGTTGAACAACACAAACTGGATCAGCAACGGCACGCTGCGAAACACGTCCAGCACCCAGGCCAGTGGCAGGCTGGCGCGCGGCAACAGCGCCCGCAGCAAACCGAACAGCAGCCCGGCGAAGGAGCCGAGGATGATCGACCAAAACGTGAGTTTCAGAGTGACCCAGGCGCCATCAAGCAAGAACAACAGGTCATTCCAGGAAAAACTGGTGGTCAACATGGTCACCTCCTCAGTAACGGAACAGTCGCCAGGCCATCAGCCGGGCGACGGCGACGATCGCCTTGGCGATCAGGTAATACAGCGCCGCGGCGATGGCGAAATATTCGAAGGTGCGGAACGTCTTGACGTTGTAATCCTGAGTCACGCCGGTGAGGTCATTGTTCAGCCCGACGATCACCCCTAGCGACGTCATCAATACCGCCCAGACCATCTGGTTACTCAACGGGTAGAACACGATCCGCAGCAGCTGCGGGACGATGATCATCCGGTAAGCCTGAAAGGCACTCATGCCCAGCGAGCGTGCGGCGCGAACTTGCGTGCCCGGCACAGCCTTGAGGCCACCGCGAAAGTTTTCTGCCAGGTAGCCGGCGTTGTTGAAGGTGATCCCGGCCAGCAGCGCAAACCATGAGCTGACATGCAAGTCGAGCGAGCCGAGGCCGAAGTAGAGGACATAGATCTGGAACAGCGACGGGGTGTTGCGGGCGATCGACACCCAGCCGTTGCCGATGCCGCGCAACAAGGGCTGTTTGGTTTCGCGCATCACCGTCAGGGCCAGGGCGATCAGCACGCCGAAAATCATCGACAGCGCGGCGGTCTCGAAGGTGACCCAGGCGCCGGCGAGCATGTCCGGCAGGGCGCGCAGGGTCGCGCGCCATTGGAAGGTGTAATCAAACATGCGCGGGGCTCTCCAGTGAGGCGGCCGATTGCAGCCAGGCCGGCAAACGACCGCTGGCCGTGGCGCTGCAGGCGGCGTCGACACATTCGGCGAGATTGGCGAAGTGCACCTTGCGGCCCACCAGGCCGGGTGCGTAATGGGCGTACTTGCCCGAGTTAGTCATCAAGGTTTTGGCGGCAGGCGGGATCACCGGCTCACCGAGCATGCACCAGCAGGTATCGGTGACCAGGGTGGCGCCGAAGGCTTCGATCACCGCGATATGCCCGGCCTCGCGGGCCTGCTCCAGCACCGCACGACCGCAAGTAATGGCGAGCACAACCTCGGGGTGCTTGTGCCGACCCCGACACAGCCGCGCCAGATGCGCGAATTCGCTGAGGGAGAAATGCGGGTTGCCCAGCGAGACCACATCCACCCGGTTGTCGCGGGCACTGTTGAGTTCGCGCCAGCTGAGCAGCAAATCCTTCAGGCGGATTTTTTCCACCGGCACATGGGCATCCGCCTCCAGCACCTGCGTCGGGTCGAGTGCTTCCGGGGTCACTCCGGCGATATGGAACAGCGGCGCCGCGGAGGTAGTAGCGAAAGCGGCGCCGAAGGCTTTCAGGTCATCCAGGCTCGGCTTGCTCTGTTCCAGCCCCAGCACCAGCGGAATCCGGCTGCCGGCCAGGGCACCGATGTAGTAACCGAGCAAGGGGTAGAAAGCATCGTCCAACTCGCGCAAAACCGGCAATTCGATTTGCAGTCTCGCTTTACGTTGCGCGTCCAGATGGCAGCCGATCAGGGGCGCGCGGCCGGTCAGGGCGATGCAGATATCCAGGTAGTCCGGGTATTTCAGGGTGCGTGCGCCGAGCACGCTGTTGGCATACACCACGGCGTTGGATTCGGCCCAGACGATTTGCTCGCCGGCCTTCGGCGCGCTGTCGAGCAGGTAGGGCGCGCAGGTAAAACTCAGCTGTGCGCCCATCGCCATGTACGCATCGCCCAGGGCGCTGGCCGGCACGCCGAGAGCCGGATCAATGCCCAACTCGCGCCAACGGCGCTGGTCGACGGAAATCGAATTGAGGGTGGTCGACACCCGTACTTTTGCTCCCCACTGCACTAACTGTTCGGCGAAGCGCAGGCTCGCAGGTCCGGTATAAATGCAGCCGTCGATGTGTGCCTGGGTGACATCCACCAGGTGGCGGGCACCTTGCAGTTCAGCCATGCGCAGGACGATCTGCATGGCCACTTGGGCGGCCTTGCCATGCTCGCCGTCGAGGAGCGCCTGATCGTGTTCGGTGAGTTCGATAGAGGTGTTTTTTTCTGCTGTCGGCAACGGACTGTCGAGTGCCTGCCAGGCATCGCCCGGCAGGTGTTCGAACAGGGTCACCGTTGATGCTTCGACCCGAGCAAAGGCCTTTCCGCGCAAGGCGGCGAAGGCCTGCCGGCCGATGCACAGCACCGGCAGGGAACGCTCGAAAATGGTCTGTGCCACGAGCACGCCCAGGGTCAGGATCTCATCGGGTTCGGCCAGCACCAGTGCGGCGGGCGCATGACCGTTGCTGATCAGTTCCATCAGCACGCTGCTGCCGGTGCACGAGCCGCGGCCGCTGGGAATCGCCAGCACCCGGCCGGCCAGATGTTCGCCGCTGAGCGGGTGGTGACGGTCGATGATCTCTCCACTATATGGATCGACCCCGCCCCAGAAACTCAGCCCGACATCGGCAAACAGCAAGGCGCCTTGTGCGGCACCGGCGACCAGGCTGCGACCGGTCAGAGAGGTTGGCCTAGGCATGCCGGACACCTCAGTAATAGACCTTGGGCACGGTCAGGTCGGTGGGTGAAATCTCGGTGCCGACCCATTTGGTGAACAGCTCGTTGTAACGACCGCTGCGCACTTGCTGATTGACGAACAGGTTGAGGTAGTTGAGCAGGCCATACTCGTTGCGCTTGGCGCCCAGGGACACGTAGTCGATGGTGTACGGCGCGTTACCGGCGATTTTCAGGTTCTTGTATTTGCCCGACTTGATCGTGGCGGCGGCCACGGTGTTGGTGACCACGGTAGCGTCGATGTGACCCTGGGCGACCGCCAGCAGCGTGTCGTTCTGCGACTGATAGGCGCGGAAGGTGCCGGTGCCCCAGCTCTTCACGTCTTTTTCCAGGGCGATGGCTTCATAGGTGCCACTGGTGTTGCCCAGGGCTTTGCCCTTGATATCGGCGAAGCTGTTGATGCCGGTGTTGTCGCGGGTCAGCACCACCATTTGGAAGGCGAAGTACGGCACGGTGAGGCCGACGGTTTTGGCCCGTTCGAGGGTATCGGACGTGGACGCAACGATCACGTCGGCACGCCCGGAGACCAGCGCCGGAATTCGATCGGGGAAGGGCGTTTCAACCACTTCGGCGTCGACCCCAAGGATCTTCGCCAGGTCGCGGCAGTAGTCCACGTCGAAACCGGCGGGGTTGTTACCTTCATCGCGAAAACCCATGGGCGGGAAGTCCAGGGTCACGGCGCAGCGCAGCTTGCCCGAGCCAATAATGTCGTCGAGCTTGTCAGCCTGGGCGGTGGCGATAAAGGAAGTAGTGAGAACAGCGCTGAGGGCTACGGCAAATGCGGGGTTTTTCATAGAGGCCTCGTTGTCGGAAAGTGCTGTTGGATATCGTATTGTGAATTTCGTATACGATATGTGATTAGCAATGAGCGTGCCTGTTTCCGAACAGAGGCGAGAATTAATCGCCAAGCCTTGAGTTAAAGGTCTTACAAGATTGTGGGAGTAGGGCGTAGGAGAAGAACGCCTCGATGGGCCGTATCAGGCGGTGTTACAGAAGGGAGCAGTGGGGACGCCGGGCGCCCCTTAAAGGAACACTCGCCCGGGTTCAGCGACGGCTTTCGCGATACTGACTCGGCGCCAGACTGGTCAAGGCACGGAACTGCCGGCTGAAGGCACTGTGATCGGTGTAACCGCAGCGCAGGGCGATCTCGGTGATGGGCAGGTCGGTGTGCAGCAACAGTCGGGAGCCTTCTTCCAGGCGTGCCTTGTGAATCATCTGCCGTGGGGTGAGCTGGAACACCCGTTTGCAGTGGCGCTCCAGTTGCGCCACGGAAAACCCGGCGATCGCGGTCAGTTCGGCGAGGCTGATTGGCCGGGCGAAATGGCTGCGGATATGCGCGTCCACCGCCGCGAGTTTCTGGAACGCCGGATGGCTGGACTGTGGCGCTTGCAGGTCGCGGGAGATGCCGGCCAGGCCGACGATCTGACCTTGCAGGTCGCGCAGCGCGAGTTTGTGGGTCAGGCACCAGACTGGCTGGTTACCGTAATACAGGTGCAGTTCGAGTTGGTCGGCCAGTTCGCGGCCGGTGGACAGCACCCGCCGATCCTGCTCGGTGTACAGCGGGCCGAAGCGCTCGGGAAAGACCATGTCAGCGGTGCGCCCGAGCAGTTCGTCACTGTGTTTGAAGCCGCAGCGCCGGGCCAGGGTCTGGTTGACGAAGGCGTAGCGAGCCTCGCTGTCCTTGATGAAAAACACCACGTCCGACAGAGTGTCGAGCAGCGCCGCGATCGGCTGCAGACTGCTCAGCAGAGTGGGCAGGTCGCAGGGTTTGAAGGTAGTGAGCGAGGCATACATGGCGCTGGGCGTCTGGAGGCAATGCCCCGGATCATAAAGACTCGGCGACGGACCCGAAAGCCCCGGGCCGGCATTCAGGCATGCGGGGTGTCGTCCAGGCACAGCAAGGTCTCGATCCGCGCCGGACTGAACGGCGGCCGTGGTGCCGAAGGTTGCCAGCCGAACAGGTGCTGCAATGCGCCGCCACACACCCGGCCCTGGCAGGCGCCCATGCCGCAGCGGCTGGCCAGTTTGGCCTCGCGCCAGTCAGCGTGCCCGGCCAGTGCCGCGTAAGGCACATCTTCGCAACGGCACACCAAGGTGTCGGGTTGTGCCAGCGACTTGAGTTGCGGATCGAGAGCGAATGCTTTGTTGAGGGCGTTGGCGAAACCCTGCCAACGCGCGCGGCGCGGCCACAATGCTCGGGCCGAATCAAGGTCACCGACCGCGGCGTGTCCAGCGATGGCGCCTTCGACCAATGCCAGTTCACTGCCACCGAAACCGGTGCATTCACCTGCCGCATAGTGATCGGCGCGGCGAGTGGTCTGCCAGGTATCGACGGCGATCGCCTGATCTTCAAGTTCGCAGCCGAGAGCCTGGCCGAGTTGGGTATTGGGAATCAGACCGAAACCGCAAGCCAGGCGATCACATTCCAGCTCGACGATTTTCCCTTGCTGTTGCAGGCGCACACCTTCCAGCCGCTCATTGCCCAGGGCGGCCAGTACATGGGTGCCGGTACGGTAATGGCGGTCGAACAACGTGACCGACTGCATCAGCTTGTTGGGCCAGCGTGGCAGTTGTGCGGCGAAACCGGCGACCGCGACCGCGCTGGCCTGCTCGGCGATGCGCAGCACCTGGGCGCCGTTGTGTTTCGCGGTGGCGGCGCTGGCCAGCAATAACGGTCCACTGCCGACAATCACAACGCGTTCGTCCTGCACCGGCAGGCCGCCCTTGATCAATGCCTGGAGGCCACCCGCGCCAGTCACGCCGGGCAGCGTCCAGCCGGGGAAGGGCAGCAGCAACTCGCGGGCGCCGGTACACAGAATCAGTTTGTCGTAACCGATCAACCAGCCTCGATCGGCGTCTTCGACCAGCAGTTGTTTCGGCCCGGCGCAGGCAATCACCCGAGTGACGGAGTGGCGGTGGATGTTGCTGCACGCCTCCAGTCGTTCGCGCATTTGACGCGCCAGGTTCGGCAGGTTGGCCTGAGGCCCGTCACGCCAGATTTGCCCGCCCGGGAGCGGGTTGTCGTCGAGCAGGACGATGCGCGCACCGCTTGGCGCCGCAGCGAGCGCGGCGGCCATGCCGGCGGGACCGGCACCGATGATCAGCAGGTCGGCGTATTCGCTCATGCTTGCGTCTCCACGTGCATGCCGTCACGGCATAGCGTTTGGCAGGCCAGGCGCCGGCGACCGTCGATGGTCACCCGGCATTCCTGGCAAATGCCCATGCCGCACAGCGGGGCGCGGCGTTGGCCACTGACCGATGTGCGCGTGCAGCCATCGCCGCCCAAGGCCAGGGCAGCCGCGACACTGGTGCCTTCGGCAACCCGCAGGGCACGTCCGTCTAGCATCAATTCAGGCATAAACGGGTTCTCCGAGAAAACGTTGCGGCAGATACGGGTGCGCGGCCAGTGGCGGCGTTTCGTCGAACAGCTGCGCGACCAGCAGGTCGGCGGTGCCCGGGGCGGTCGTCACGCCGAGGCCCTCGTGACCGACCGCCAGCCATAAACCTTTGCGTTGTGGATGCTGACCCACCAGTGGCAAGCCGTCGGGGCTGGCAGCGCGAAAACCGGTCCAGGCGCGGATGCCGTTGAGCTGAGCCAGCCCCGGCATGTAGTCGGTGGCACGTCTGAGCATTTTCGCCAGCATCCAGCCTTCGACTTGAGGGTCGGTGGTGCCGAATTGTCGCGAGGCGCCGATGAACAATTGCCCGGTCGGCCGAGGCTGGATATTGCACGCCGTCGAGGGGCCGCTGGCGTTGTGGGCACTGGTGACGTAACCGAGTTCCACCAGGGTGTGGGTGACCTTGCCGGGGTAGCGGTCGGTGATCAGCAAGTGGCCTTTCTTTGGTTCGATCGGCAACTCCGGGCAGAGCTCGTTGGCCTGGACGCCGTTGGCCAGAATCACTGCGTCGGCGCCCAGCCAGTGGCCGTCGTCGAGTCGCACGCGGTTGCCATCGACTTCGCTGACCCGCGTCCGGCGTTGGCTGATGTTCGGTGTGTCGAGCATCCAGTTGGCGGTCGCCGGAGCATAAAGAATGCCGTCGCCATTGATCAACAGGCCGCCTTCCAGGCCCTCGCGCAGTTCCGGTTCGCGCTGGTGCAAGGCATTGCTGGAGATCAATTCGCAGGCCACGCCTTGGGCATGCAAATTCAGGTATTTGCTGTGGGCGACGGCCATTTCTTCAGCATTGGCGGCCAGCCAGAGGGTGCCATTGCAACGGTAGGCGCAGCCGTCGGGCAAGGTCGGCGCGAGTTCGCGCCAGCGTTGCAAAGAATATTGACTGAGGGCCAGTTCGGCCGGGTTGTCGTCGAGGACCAGCAAGTGGCCCATGCCCGCCGCCGTAGCGCCGGGCAGGCCGGCGTCCAGCACCAGCACGCGCAAGCCGCGACCTGCCAGCGCCTGGGCACAAGCGGCGCCGATGATGCCGGCGCCAATCACGATCACATCGGCCACCCGGCCCTCGTTCACGGGCGAATGCCCCAGGCGAACGGGTCGTCCTGTTCGATGATCAGGCTGGCTTCGGCGCTGATAAAGGCGCGACCGCGAATGGTCGGCACGATGCGCTCACCCTGAAGTTCGTAGGAACCTTCGAACTCGCTGCCGATGACACTGGCCTGACGCCAGATCTGTCCCGGCTGCAATTTGTCGTCGGCCGCCAGGCACGCCAGTTTGGCACTGGTGCCGGTACCGCAGGGCGAGCGGTCGTAGGCCTTGCCGGGACAGAGGACGAAGTTGCGGCTGTCGGCCTGCTCGTCATCGGCGAACAGCTCGACATGGTCGATCAAGCCGCCGTCTTCGCCGCGAATACCCTGAGTCTCCAGTGCTTGCTGCACGGCGAAGGTGTAGGCGGTCAGCGCATCGAGGTTATCGCCGGCAATGCGCAGACCGTGCTCGGCAATCAGGAAAAACCAGTTTCCACCCCAGGCAACATCGCCGGTCACTTGACCGATCCCCGGCACCGGCAGCGCCAGCGCTTTGCGGTAACGGTACGCCGGCACATTGCGCACGCTCACCGAATGGTCGTCGTGCAGCGTCGCCTGCACCGTGCCCACCGGGGTTTCGATGCTGTGCACCCCGGGGCCGATCTTGCCCAGATGCGCGAGTGAGGCCACCAGGCCGATGGTGCCGTGGCCACACATGCCGAGGTAACCGCTGTTGTTGAAGAAAATCACGCCGGCACAGGCGCTCGGGTCCACCGGCTCACAGAGCAGGGCGCCGACCAGCACGTCACTGCCCCGTGGTTCGAGCACGCAGGCAGCGCGCCATTGATCATGCTGTTCGGCCAGCCGCTGTCGACGTTCGGCCATGCTGCCGCTGCCCAGGTCAGGAAAACCGGCGGTCACCAGGCGGGTCGGTTCGCCGCCGGTGTGGGAGTCGATCACGGTGATGCGTTTCATGGGATGGCCACGTCCGTTCAGATAAGTGAACGAAAGAGTGGCCTGTGCGGGGGCTTGCCGGCTTGATGGTTTTATTCAGTGTCGATGACGAAATCGGCACAGTGCGGCGAGCTGTCAGTGGTGGTGAGGCAGGTGCTCGAACAGGGTCTTGCAGACGCCGGCAATGTGCTCGTCGAGCAACTTCACCGCCAGGTCCACGTCACCGGCGCGGCAGGCCGCAAGGATTTCCCGGTGTTCGTGATCGGCGCGTTCCTTACCGGCCGACAGGCTCATCTGCATGCGCAGGTAGCGCTCCAGCTTGTCGTTGACCGAGCGGATCAGACCGACCAGAAACGGACGTTGCGCCGGCTCGTAGAGGCAAGCGTGCAGTTCCCAGTTGAGCTCGGCCCAGCGCCCCACATCATCTTCGCCGATGAACTCCTGGCAGATACGCTCGGCACGGGCGAAGGTTTCTTCGGTCATGTTCGGAATGGCCAGGCGCAGCACCTTGTCTTCGAGCAGCATGCGCACTTCGAACATCTGCGCCAGTTCTGCATCGGAAACCCGGGTGACCATCGCCCCGCGATTGCGCTGGAACATCACCAGGCCTTCGGCCTCCAGGCGCTTGAGGGCTTCGCGCACCGGAATCTTGCTGACGTTGAACTGGCGGGCGATGTCGTCCTGGCGAATCGGCTCGTCCTCGGCGAAATGCCCGGCGACGATGGCGTCACGCAGATGACGGGTGATGATTTCCGACGTCGAAGGCGAATTGCCAAGGTCGGGAGCGTTGAGTTTTGTCAGGGCCACGGTCGTGATCGTTCGGAATGAATTGCAGATAGGGTATACGAATTTGCACTGGGTGTTCCTTCGGCGATGGCCAGGACTTCCAGACACCGTCTGCCAATGCTGACGCTATCAACGTTCGGGCAGGTTCCAGCGTTCGCGAAAGTGTTCGTATTGCGCCTCAGGCATTTGAACCAGCAGAGGGGACTGGCGTGGATCCAGCCAATGGAACAAGCGAGAAATATCCGCTGGATCCATGGCGGTGCAGCCCAGCGTCGGCGAGGTGGGACCACGCCAGATGTGGAAGAAAATGCACGAGCCCAAGGCGGGGGACGCCGGCGTATTGTGCTCGATGAAAATGCCTTTTCGATACATGTCGTCATCGCGACGCATACGTTCGGAGCTGTTCCAGTCTTTCGAAACAGTCGCTCCATCGACCAGCTCGTTATAGCCTGCGGAGTGGCTGTCATCCACGCATTCGATGGTCGAGGTCAGTGGAAGGTAAGGCAGTTTGGTGTCAGCCGTACTGTCGTAGCCAAAAGCCGTTCCCAGTTTGAATACCCCGGCAGGCGCTTTTCCATCGCCTTCACTTTTGACCGGACCTTCGCGTTGCTCAACGCTGCTCAGACCCTTGCCCCACGCCAGCCCGCTCTTGCCGACCACCACCGGAAACGATCCTTCGTATTTTCGAAAGGTGTTGCCCTGCCGTTCATAACGCTGGGCAGTCCCCTGGATGTCAGTCCAGTTTTTTGTGGTGACCACAATGAGCTGATTGGCGGTGTCGAGAGCGTCGCGTGTACCGAGCGGCGTGATGGGGAAGTCCATGACGTTCTTCGGCGAACCTTCGCCGCTGTAGGTGAAGTGCCACCATTCCTTCGAGTACCCGGTAAACCCTTCTTTTTCCATGGCCCTGCTGAGCTTCTGGCGATTGTCCCTGGCGGCAGCGCTGATCGTCGGGTTGTCGGTATGCGCTCGCTCATCAAAGCAATCGAAACCGGTACCCATGTCGAGCGCGCCGTCGCGCCAACGCTGGCCATAGGCGGCCGTGCAATCGACTTGCCCGGCTGAAGGCGTCCAGCTATCGACGGGCAGGGCATCGGGACCGGTCAGTGTCAGATCCACGGTTGAGCCTTTG
The DNA here is from genome assembly GCF_004402115.1 of Pseudomonas sp. F01002. NCBI lineage: Bacteria > Pseudomonadati > Pseudomonadota > Gammaproteobacteria > Pseudomonadales > Pseudomonadaceae > Pseudomonas > Pseudomonas sp. F01002. The sequence continues at coordinate 49,089 of NZ_SOPU01000037.1, forward strand.
GAGTGGTTGGACACCCGTGCCACGTAACCCAGGCGCCAGAAGTTCTGCTTGTCCACGCGCGGATAGAACTCGGCCTTGCGTGGGTCACCCGGCACCAAAGCGAAACGCCCCATATCGGCAACGGCACGGCTGGGGCGATAACAGTCAAACACCTTCAAACCGTAGCCTTGTGCACGCAACGCTGTTTGTACCCGAGCGAGGGCCTTGGCGGCGTCCAGCGATAACAGACACTGTGCCGCGTCGTAACCGTCGAGTGGGTGCCCGGTGAAGTTGTGAGCGCTGGCATAACGAATGTCTTGCTCGATGCCCGGATCAATCGTACGCAGATACACCATGTTCTCGGGGCGTGTCTCTGAAGCGGCCATGCCGGGCACGACAATGCTCAGGCATAAAATCCATCGCAGACAGGTCCGCGTGAGCCTGTTTGGCAGACGGACTGGAAATGGCGTCGAGAAGGACGGAAGTTTGATTGGGCACAAAGGGCGCATGCGATGCCTCCAAAGATTCTGGTTTCTAAACCAGATCATAAAACGTGCGGCTGCGATTATGAGTTTGATCCAGTCGGCACGGCTTACAGGGCATGATCCGTATGCCTATCTAAAAGATGTGCTGACACGGCTGCCGACACAGCGGGCGAGTGAGATCGGGCAACTGCTACCGCATCAGTGGGTGCCGGACCTTAGGGGCAGGTAGCCAGAGGCCAACCGACGCGCGCTGCACGGAGGAGGTTGGCCTTAACAACCAAGCGATGAAATGGGGCAATAACGAAGATGTAGGCCCGGCCTAGACGGTTGTGGCACTGGACCACGGTTGAAAAAACGAGTTGGCGACTGCCTTCTGGCTCTGCCTCTCCAGAACATAGGATCGATATCCGGAAGTCGAGGTGCTTGTCGTCCTCTCCCAACACGATTTCAGTCTGGTTCGTGCTGTAGACCTTGAAGGCTCCAATCCGATTAGCGAGTGATGCCAAATGTTTGGCTGTCTTGAGACCAAAACAGGCAACGATAGTGTCTCGGACTTTCAAGAGCCATCCGATCCAGGATGGCTGGTGGGAAAGGATGAATCGAGCTAGCAAATCTGGATTGCTAGATGTGCCCGCAGGGAGCCGAATCGCAAAAGCGTCCGCTAGGTGCATCGACTTGTAAAGGTGGGTGATGCCGGACCTCGAGGGGACTGGCACGGACATAATGAGCTCAAATTCTCGGGGCATCGGGGATCTCTCCTGAGTTCTAACTACTAATTAGACGACATGCCATGTCGCGTTTCTTGTTGCGATGGTTTTGTCGTATAACGCTCCTTGTCGCCCTGTAAGTGCTTGTCTAGCTTAGAAGTGACGGTTACCGACTTTCAAGCCGGACAGGGACAACCGCGCTCACTGCTCATTCCCAAGCACACGAGGTATCTGCATAGTGGAGGAATCTCGCTGTACAAGCGGCTCTTTTTCCATATTGCGGCGTGCCTACTTAGGCTATCAGGTACGTATTCAAGTGTGGGGTTCACGGCAACTTCAGGTTCCAGGCGCAGTAGCGCACCAGGAGCGGAGCTCGCATGGGTCATGGCGATGCCGTCCGGATAACCAATGTCCACGCCTTGATGAGGTCCAGAGCCTCGCTGAGCGAGCATGGATTAACTGGATGTTGTTGAGGCGCCAACTTCTCCTTGTCGGATACTGAGCCCGATCAAGGCATCATAGAGCTCTTGCTGCCCAGCTGGCAGAACAGGGAGCAACGTCGCACGGCGCTTGTCGACATCGAACCAGGATTCAACCAACCATCCCACCAAATAGAGCGCCGCAAGGCATCCGCCAGCGGTTGCAACGTTCCCCTGGCATACAAGAGGCTGGTCCATGGGCTCAAGTCCCAGAGCTTGCAAGCTTGATCGTGCATCCGGGTGTGTAGTTGCTTGGCCGCTGAGCAGCCCAAGCCGTTCGAGAATGAAAGCTCCGGCGCATATGGAGCCGATTCGCTGGCGTCTGGAGTCAAGTTCAAACGACGGCAGGAAATCTGGGGCGGCAAGTGCAGCGGGTATCCCTTCCTTGCCGCTGACGAACAATACCGCGTCGGCACTATTGGCCTCGGAAAGCGGACCGTGCACCGAAACAGGCAGGCCGTGCGCCGATCGCACGATAGAGCTAGAACCCAATATTCGGACGTGCCAGTCCTCAGTGTTGCGGCCTAAAATGTCCCACATCAGGAATAGGTCGATATCAGTGAATTGGTCGAAAGCAACCAGAACGATTTTCTTCAAGGCGAGCTCCATGAAAAGTGCTGGCGTGCAAAACGCAACGGCCATCTTTGCTGGTGTTCGCAGCGTATCAATCGGTTGCGCACCATACACAGTCTGTATGGCGCTAAATATGGAGCGAAATAACTGGTGAGAAAACTAACTCGTAACCATTGGATCGCGGCTGGTTTTGAGGCTCTCGATCAAATAGGGCATATTGGCGTTTCGGCCGAGAGTCTATCGCGCCGATTGAATGTGACCCGCGGATCGTTCTATCACCATTTCCGCAATCGCGAAGACTTTGTCCGCACCTTGCTGGCCGCTTGGGAAGAAGACTACACGGAGCGCATGCTCGCTTATGCGGCGCAGGGTCGTAGCGCGGGCGAAACCTTGAAACGCTACTTGAGTATTGCCGCTGAGAAACAACCTGGGCGGGAAGTTTCCATCCGAGCCTGGTCGCTGCACGATCCGTTGGTAGGCGAGTTTCAGCAGCGTGTTGACACAAGACGACTGGACTTCGCGATACGGACGTGCCGCCGCTTGGTCCATATGCCAGGCGAAGCAGAAGTGATTGGTAAGGTGGCCCATCTGTGCCTGATTGGTGGTCAACAGGCAGGGCTGCGGCGTGATGCCGCTCGCTTCAACAGTTTCCTGCATCGAGCCTTTTCACTTTTCGAAGAGGCTCTTCCACCGTGGCGGACCTAAGTCATGAGCTAAATTGGGTAACTGAATAAGGCAAGCCGCCGAGCTAACGCGATCTACCAATCTCCAGCTCTAGTGCACGCCATTGGTCTCCTAGGGCTAACGTCCATGTCACTGGCCCACGGCACTAATTTGAGTACGGCCTTCACCACACGCATACCCTGCACAAGGCGTATTCCCCGTACGCTTACGGTCATTCCACGGCGGCAATGGGATTTCACTTCATCTGCGGTCAGGAGGTTCTGGGGTGTGAGTAGGTCGTGGAAGCGATGCGATCATTTGATCAAAGGCCGCTACCGCATAGCTTCCATCAAGGCTTTTCAAGGTCGGCATTTCTGAAGGAAAACTGAATCGAACTCTGCCGGGAAGCACTTCATCCATAGCTGAGTACCAGGTCCGCAGAGCTTGTTGGAGGCGCACGTGTAGTTCGAATCTACTCCGTCGGCGGGTGGTGTCTGCTTTGGCTCGTTCTCGCGCGAGTTGAGGATCCATGCGGCCAACAATGTAACAGTCAGCAAAGCCAATACGTCCTTGTGCGATCGTTTCTCTTGTGGCGTCCAACTCTATGCGCGTTTTTAGGCCTACCAGCCATACCCTGCCGCGATGATCAGCGGAGAAACCAGCAGCGTTGCCCAGAACCCCGATTTTGGAACTGCAATGACGCAAATGATCGAGATCATAAGCACATAGATGCCAACCATTTTAAGTAGCGCGAGATCGCCAACGGCTACGGCGTGAATCGCTGTCTGCCCTGCGAGCATAAAAAGCGGCCCCAGCATGGTAAACCAGAGAGCAGTGCGCCGATCTTCGTGCGCTTTGAATTGGTCAACGAAGCCAGAGCCTACGGCGGCGGCGAATGCTGTTTTGAACTTGATAATACCGAATGGAATATGGAGGACGCCCAGGGCGAACAGGGTCCATGCGACGATGTTTGACATGTCTTATATGCTCCGTACGGTAAGGTTGGATAAGTGCCTAACGTTTGTTTAAGGGCGCGCGGCCCGGTCCCAGCTTTATCGCGCAGCGTCCAGCAACCGAGGAGAGCGACATTGAGTGCGTAGATCAGCTCTCAGGGGAAATGATCGAGTCTGCACTGGGTTCAGCTGCTAGTTTCAATCGGTCAGCTTTACTAATGTATTTAGACTTGCTTGACGGTGCCAATTTGGCGCTGGCCTTTTTTGCGTGAGCCTTCAATAACTGCTGTATTTTTTTACGACGATTCATGTTTTCTGCTCGGCTTGTCAGTTCTTGGATGATGGTACCAGCAGCACCTACTTCAGCCCAAAGCATACATTCACCGCAGCAACACTCAGGCAAACGCAGCCTCGACAAATGCCTCCAGCGCCTTGTCTTCCAGGATTTCGATAGAGAACTGCCCAAAGCGCTTGGGCAACCAGATGATGCGTGTCCCGGACGGGGATTGCAGGTTCGCGCGGGCCAATGGCTCTCCGTTTTCGTCTTCTGGCTGAACACCGGCGACCATCAGTTCGTCATAGGCTTTCTCGATGTCCGGTGTCGAGTAGCAGTGGCGATAAATCATCCCCTCGCCCGAGGAGTCCAATAGCTCCTTCAGGTTCCCCGCCAACGGGGAAGCATCTATGTTCAAAGTAACGCCCAATCCACCGGACACCGATCCGGTGTCCCCGTACGAACCCGATTCGAACAAACTCAACGAGGCCGCCGAACGGGCCCTCGACTTTCACTTCCCGTCGACTGCCGACATCAAAGCCACCGGGCGTACCCACCGCACTCTGTTTTCCGTGGACCCAAGGGCTACTACCGAAACCCTGGCCGTTTATTTGGTCGAGACGGCGGCTTCGGTCGATGTGATGATCCATCAGCTGGTGGATCATCTGGACGGTGGGTCGCGCTATGCCCTGTTGGGCATTTCAAACAGCATCATGGTGGCGGAGATCACGGCGAACCGGTTGCTGGATAAAATCGATCTACCTGCGTAGGCGCGGCTCGCTGTGGCAAGGGAGCTGGCTCCCTCGCCACCGTTTGCTCATGACTGCAGCAATCAACTTCCAGCCCGTTTATTCAACGCCTCTTCAGCCGCCGCAATTTCAGCCTGACGCTTGACGATCATGTCGCCAATCGGCGGACCCTGGAAGCGACGGGCTTCAAAACCGAACCAGACAATAGCCGTCAACACCAGAAAGCCGATGGTGATGTACAGCGCCCATTCGTTCGGTGGCTGGATGCCGATGACGAAAATAATCACCATCGAGAGGATCGAGAGGAGGGCGAACACTGAGTACCAGAAGCGCCCCATGTTCCACGGTCCCATGGTTGGCCACTTCGACGTCCCGAAGGTAAACAGGCCCAGAATGATGGGAATGACGAAGGAGAAGAACAGGAAGATCACCGTGCAGGACACCACGATGGTATAGACCGGCGTTTCACCGACCGAGATCACCGACGATCCCCAGACGAACAACACCGCGAGCGTGGCACCGGTCCAGATCGCCGCCACCGGGCTGCGTAGGGTCGGCGAGACCGAGGCCAGTGCTTTGGAGAAGGGCAGGCCGCCGTCACGGGAAAACGCGAAGATCATGCGTGAGACCGAGGTCACGGTCGCCAACCCGCAAAGAAATTGCGAGATGAAAATGGCCACGTAAAGCGCCAACTTCACAGTCGGATTGACCTGGGTGTCCATGGCCCAGAAAAACACGGTCCAGCCATGCTTCGCCGCCTCGTCCATGCTTGGCAGCATCAGCACAAACGAACTGAGCATGACCCAGCCGAACAGCAGCGACCAGACCACCGACATGACCATGCCGCGTGGCACCGACATGGCGGCATTTCGGGTCTCTTCCGAGGTGTGCGCAGAGGCGTCATAGCCGGTGATGGTATAGATCGGCAACAGCAGGCCGAGCATGAAAATCCAGCCGTTCGACACCTGTGGCCAAACGCTGCCGCCAGCCTCGCCGGAATAGTTGCTGAAGGTCCATAACCGGGTGAGCTCATAGCTGGGTGCAGAGATCAGGCAGACGATGGTCAGCGCGAGCGCCGTGGCGAAGATCAGATACCCCGAGAAGTCGGTGAGCTTCGCGGTCAGGCCGATACCCAGGTGGTTACACAAGGCCTGGAGACCGGTCAGGATCGCCAGGAAAATCACCCTCACCGTGGTGGTGTCCTCCATGCCCAGGGCCGGTCCGAAGGCGCCGAAAAAGAAGTAATAGGTGCCGACGTTGATCGCACCGAGCACGGTGACCAGCCCCAGCAGGTTGAACCACGCGGTCAGCCATCCGGTGAAGCGATTACCGAGAATCGAGCCCCAATGATAGAGGCCGCCAGCGGTAGGGTAGGCCGAGGAAATCTGCGCCATGGCCATGGCGAAAACTCCGGAGATCAGGCAACCGATCGGCCAGCCGATGCCGATTGACGCACCGCCTGCACCCGAGGTGCCCTGGGCGAGTGAGTTGATACCACCCGAGAGGATGCAGATGATCGAAAAGGAAATGGCAAAGTTGGAGAAAACGCCCATGCGTCGTGAGAGCTGCTGGGCATAGCCCATGCTGTGCAGCACCTTGACGTCATCGTCTTGCGGCGCGCTCGTGCCGGGCTGGCTTGCTGGATTCATGTTGTGTGCCCCTTAGGTTTTGATACGCATCCATCCGGGTTTTACGTGGCCGGATGGGCTGGCCTTCAACCCCTTGTCGTACTGCTCCTGTTTCTTGCGGATAAATCCCGTCCATGCTGCGAGTTCGCACCTTGGCCATGGACAGACAACTGCTCTACAGACGGCCGTGGTACGCCGCTTCGAAAATTTCTGCCGCGCCATTTCGGGTCAATGGCAACGGGTTGCCGCCGGCGCAAGGGTCGACAATCGCCATGTCCGCGATCAGGTCGGCCTGCCGGTCATCCACCCCTAGCTCAACCAGCGTATGGGGCACGCCGATGTCCTTGCGCAACTTGAGGACGAAGGCCAGAAAGCTGTCGAAGCCGGGGGAGGGTAGACGCAAATAAGCCGCGAGGCGGGTGATGCGTTCCTCGATGGCCGGGCGATTGAATTTCAGGACATAGGGCATGAACGTGGCGTTGGTCATGCCGTGATGGGTGTCGTACAGGGCGCCCACCGGATGTGAGAGGGCGTGCATCCCTCCCAGGCCTTTCTGGAAAGCGGTAGCGCCCATCGCGGCCGCCGCGAGCATTTCCGCTCGCGCCTCCAGGTCCGAGGGTGTGTGTACGGCTCGCACCAGGGCATTGGCGACCAGGCGCATGCCTTCCACCGCAATCCCTTCGGCCATGGGATGAAAACCGGGGGCGCAATACGATTCCAGACAATGCGCAAACGCATCCATGCCGGTGCCAGCGGTAACCTTGGCCGGCATGCCGACGGTGAGGGCCGGGTCGCTGATGACCACGCGCGGCATCATCTTCGGGTGGAAGATGATGCGTTTGGTGTGCGTACGCTCATCGATGATCACCGCGGCACGGCCCACCTCGGAGCCTGTACCCGCCGTGGTCGGCACCGCAATGATCGGGGCGATGCTGCCTTCGTCGGCGCGGGTCCAGTAGTCGCCAATGTCTTCGAAATCCCACACCGGGCGGGTCTGGCCGCTCATGAAGGCGATGAGCTTGCCCATGTCCAGGCCGCTGCCGCCGCCGAAGGCGACCACGCCATCGTGTTTACCGGCGCGCCAGGCGTCGAGCCCGCCCGCCAGGTTGGCCTCGACCGGATTGGGTTTAAGGTCGCAAAACAGCGCGACGCCAAGGCCGGCGGCGCGCAAGGCGTCCACTGCTGCCGAGGTGATCGGGGCACGCGCCAGGCCACTGTCGGTGACCAGCAATGGTCGCTGGATTCCTTGGCTGCGGCAGATCTCGGCAAGCTCGGCGATGCGGCCGACACCGAAGCGGATGCTTGTGGGGTAGTTCCAGTTCGCGGTCAGGCTCATGGCTCAGATCTCGTGGCGCAAATGGAAGGATTTCGCGCGGGTCAGATTTTCATAACCCAGGCGCGACAGCGTGACGCCGCGCCCGCTGTTCTTCACCCCGGTCCAGGCCAGGGCCGGGTCCAGGTAATCGCAGCGGTTCATGAACACGGTGCCGGTGTCGATCTCGTTGCCCAAGCGTTCTGCGGCGGCAAGGTCTTGCGTCCAGATGGAGGCGCTGAGCCCGAACTCACTGTCGTTCATCAAGGCGATGGCTTCGTCGTCGTTGGCCACCGGCATGATGCCGACCACGGGACCAAAGCTTTCCTCGCGCATCACCGACATTTGATGGGTGACGTCGACTAATACTTGCGGCGCGAGGTAGGCGCTGCCCGGCGCGTCGGCAGGAAAATCTTTTGGATTGATCAGTGCCCGAGCGCCTTGGGTCAGTGCATCGGCGATCTGCCCACGAACGAAATCAGCGGCGTTCGGTGTGACCAGCGGACCCAGTGTGGTGGCTTCGTCCAGCGGGTTGCCCAGCACGTATTGGCGAGTCAGCGCGACGAAGCGTTCGACAAACGCCGGGTATATTTTTTCATCGACATAAATACGCTCGACCGCGCAACAGCTTTGCCCGGAGTTGAAGAAGCTGCCGTCCACCAGGTTTTCCACCGCGTGTTCGAGGTTGGCGTCTGCCCGTACGTAGGCCGGGTCTTTGCCACCGAGCTCGAGGCCCACGCCGAGGAACCTTCCGACGGCCGCGTGTTCCATGGTCTTGCCGGCTTCGACCGAGCCGGTGAAGTTCACTTGCTGCACGCGTCCAGAGGCAATGATCGCTCCGGTATAAACATGACTGAGCAGCAGGTTCTGGAATAGCCCTTCGGGCAGATGGGCGCGGCGAAAGGCCTCGGCGAACCGTTCGCCCACCAGCAGCGTTTGCGACGCGTGTTTGAGGATGACGCTGTTGCCGGCCATCAGCGCCGGGATAATCGTATTGACCGCCGTCAGGTAGGGGTAATTCCAGGGGGCGACAACCAGCACCGTACCCAGCGGCTCGCGTTTGATACAGCGTCGAAAACCGGCGACGGGCGTGGGCTCAAGCGCTGCCAGGACGTCAGGCGCAATGGCGATCATATGGCGGGCACGCTCTTCGAAACCGCGCAGTTCGCCAGCGCCAAAGCGCACCGGTCGGCCCATCTGCCAGGCCAGTTCCGGCACGATGTCAGCCTTCATGGCCAACATTGCGTCCACCGCGGCGCTGCAAAAGGCGGCGCGTTCGCTCAGTGGCCGGCGTTTCCATTGCGCCTGGGCAGCTTCGGCAGCCGCCAGCGCCTGGTCGATTTGCGCCGCATCGGCGCAGCGGCGTTCGGCATAGACCCGGCCATCGACCGGTGAGATGAGTTGAATCGTTGAAGTCATGATGGCGGTCTCAATAGCGCTCAAACCCGCGCTGCAGTTCCCAGTCGGTGATCCGCCGGTCGTACTCTTTCTGCTCCCATTCGGCGGTGTGCACGTAGTGGTCGATCACTTCATCGCCGAACGCCTCGCGCAACATGGTCGAGCCCTGGAGTGCGGCGCAAGCTTCACGCAGAGTCTTCGATACTTCAGGCAAGTGTTCGTCGACGTAGGCATCGCCCTCGAAAGGCGGCGCGAGGCTGAGCTTCTCGTCGATGCCGGCCAGTCCCGCCGCGATCAAGGCGGCGAAGGCCAGATATGGGTTGAGGTCGGCGCCGCCGATGCGACATTCGATGCGTATGGCTTTGCTGCCTTCTGCGCACAAACGAAAGCCCGCAGTGCGATTGTCCCGACTCCACACCGCCCGGGTCGGTGCAAAAGTGCCGGCCTGAAAGCGCTTATACGAATTGATGTAGGGCGCGAGAAAACAGGTGATGTCGTTGGCGTATTTGAGCTGCCCGGCCACCCAGGAACGCATCAGTTTCGACATGCCGAACTCAGCCTTGGCGTCAAAGAACAGCGGCTTTTTACCGTTCTTGTCCCACAGCGAATTGTGAATGTGGCTGCTGGAGCCGGCGGCGTCGTAGCGCCACTTGGCCATGAACGTGATCGCCTTGCCCTGTAGTTGCGCGATCTCTTTGCAGGCGTGCTTGATGATGACGTGGTGGTCGGCCATGGTCAGCGCATCGGCATAACGGATGTTGATTTCTTCCTGGCCCGGCCCCCATTCACCCTTGGAATTTTCCACGGGGATGCCGGATGCCTGCAGATGCTTGCGAATCGCCCGCAGCACCGGCTCTTCGCGGGTGGTCTGCAGGATGTTGTAGTCCTCGATGTAGTGACCGGCCGTCTTCGGCTTGTGGTAGTTGCGCTCGTGGATGGCCTCGTAGCTCTCGTCGAACAGATAGAACTCCAGTTCCGAAGCGAACATGCCGGTGTAGCCGCGCTCGCGCAGTCGCTCGACCTGCTTTTTCAGAATCGCCCGCGGGCTGTGCGGCAGGTCGCGCCGATGGTGATGATCGAGCACATCGCAGAGCACCAGCGCCGTGCACTCCAGCCAGGGCACCTTTCGCAATGTGGCCATGTCGGGTTTGAGCACGAAGTCGCCATAGCCTTTGCTCCAGCTGGCCGCGGCGTAACCCGGCACCGGCTCCATGTCGATGTCGTCGGCCAGCAGGTAATTGCAGCAATGGGTTTCTTCATGACCGCTGTCGATGAAAAACTCGACCTGGAATCGTTTGCCGACCAGTCGGCCTTGCATGTCGACCATGCAAACAAGAACGGTATCGATCTCGCCGGAGGCGGCGGCACGCTTGAGTTGATCAAAACTGAGGAGGGGCTCGGTCATCACGTAGTCCTGCGTGAATTGTTTGGGCCTGTCTGAAATAGCTGTTGCAGACGCTCTCCAGAACAAACCAAAACCTGCAGACGCGAGCATCGTGTGCAATGAGCTGCTGTAAGCGTAGCCTACTGCTGCAGTGTGCAAGTTTCGGAAATCGCAGCCTGATGACTCGGGCGCAAAGGCGAGAACTAATCGCCCTCCAACGCGAGGAAACAAACATGACAAAGAAGAAAGCGCACAACACCTACCAACGTCTCGAACAGCAGTACCCGGATTACTTGGCTGCCGTGGAGGCCTTGGGTACGGCGGTGCGTCATACCGGCCCACTGGAAGAGATCGTTGTCCAGCTGATCCAGCTCGGTGCCGCGGCGGCCATCCGCTCTGAGGGCGCGGTGCACAGTCATACCCGACGGGCACTGGAGGCGGGCGCTACACCAGAACAGATCCGTCACACGCTGATCTCACTGACCAGCACGATCGGTTTTCCCACCGTCGTTGCGGCCATCAGCTGGGCGGATGATGTGATTGAGACATGACCTATTGAGCCGCGTTTGAGCAACTGACTCGTCAGCTGTTCGAAACCCTCCATTCATGCGGAATCTGGCAACAGTGTCAAAGCAGACTTCAGCTTCACCACTAAGCCAGATACCGCCGAAACCATCCGAGCGTCCGGTCCCAGGCCAGCCTGGCCGCGGCGTCATCGTATCGAGGCGTGGAGTCGTTATGAAAACCATGGTTGGCGCCGGGGTAGATGTAGGCTTCATACGTCTTGCCCGCGGCTTTCAGTGCCTTCTCATAGGCGGGCCAGCCTTCGTTGATGCGCGTATCCAGTTCACCGTAGTGAAGCATCACCGGCGCCTTGATTCGGGCGACATCGTTGGCTTCTGGCTGGCGGCCATAAAAGGACACGGCAGCCCCCAGTTCCGGATAAGCCACGGCCGCGGCATTGACGACGCCACCGCCGTAACAGAACCCGGTGATGCCGACTTTTCCGGTGGTCGCGTCATGCTTCATCAGCCACTCGATGGCGGCGAAAAAGTCATTCATGAGCTTTTCCGGGTCGACGGTCGCCTGCAGCTCCCGGCCTTTGTCATCGTTGCCGGGATAACCGCCTACCGACGTCAGGCCATCAGGGGCGAGGGCGATGAATCCCGCCTTGGCCACACGCCGCGCGACATCTTCGATGTAAGGGTTGAGCCCGCGATTTTCATGCACGACCACCACCGCCGACACCTTGCCGGTGGCTTTCGCCGGGCGCACCAGATAGCCACGGACCTGCCCGTTGCCTTTGGGTGAGGGGTAGGTGATGTATTCGGCAACAATGTCCGGGTCGGTAAACTCAACCTGCTCGGCGAGTGCATAATTCGGACTCAGGGCGGCGAGGAGGGCGCTGGCGGTCAAACCGCCCAAGGTGAACAACGCCGCTCGATCCAGAAACTCTCGCCGGTTGATCTTGCCGTGGGCGTAGTAGTCGTACAGTTCGAGCAGTTCCGGGGCAAAGTCTTTCGCAGTGAGACGGGTCATCTGTGCGCTTCCTCTTGGGCGGGTCGATTGCTCTGTCGGTTGGACAGTGTGAGCGGTACCTATCGAGCGTAGCCGTTCAAAAAAGAGGCCTCGCAGACGGGGTGAAAACGCGAAGAGGGTGACTCAAGCAAACGCCAGGGATTGTTTGGGGCGCTTGCTTTTGGGGTGGGGCAGACGGAAAAGGGCTTTCAGCCCATCAGTGCCATCAAACAATATGAAACAAATCGTCGATTGAGTTGTTATGTAACGAAATTATAGAAGTGTTCTGCTTTCCCGCGAGAAAAGTTAATTTTTCTTACGTTGCAAGTTGCATTCTTACACCCTCGCCATGGAAGTGCGCAGGGTTCGTTTCACGGAAGCATTGAAAAATGTCCCGTGATTTTTTGAGGTAATAAGGAGCTTGGATCAATGGTGTTAATGAATGAGACAGCGCAACACAGAGCAAAACGATGGTCAGCCCTAAGCGTGCTGATGCTGCCAGTACTACTGGTGACCGTAGACAATACGGTGCTTGGATTCGCGTTACCAAAGATTGCCGAGGCCCTGAGTCCGAGTGCTAGTCAGCAGTTATGGATGATCGATGCCTATTCGCTGGTATTGGCGGGATTACTGGTGTCGATGGGAAGTCTGGGGGATCGAATCGGTCATCGAAAGTTGTTACTGGCCGGGTCTTTGGGTTTTGTCATTGTGTCGGTGCTGACCGCCTATTCCCAAACGGCCATGCAACTGATTGCCGGGCGAGCCTGCATGGGGATTTTCGGTGCGATGTTGATGCCTTCTACTTTGGCATTGATACGTTCGGTGTTTCTGGACCGAGAGGAGCGCAGAGTAGCTGTCGCGATCTGGGCAACAACTCTGACGGTAGGATCGGCGCTCGGCCCATTGGTCGGTGGGGTTTTGCTGGAGTTTTTCAGCTGGGGGGCGATTTTCCTATTGGCGATACCCGTATTGGTGCCGTTGTTGGTATTGGGACCAGTGTTGTTGCCCGAGTCCGAGAAAGACTGTTCAGGGCCATTGGATCCGCTAAGTATCCTGCAATCGATGGTTGCCCTCAGTGCCATCGTTTACGGCGTTAAACACAGCGCCAGTAATGGTCTCGACTGGATGGCGCTGACAGCATTTGTAATCGGCATGGTTGCTGGGTGGATGTTTGTGCATCGGCAGTTACGTCTGCCTGTGCCGCTGATGGATCTGAGTTTGTTCCGAAGTGGCACCTTTAGCGGCTCCGTACTCATCAATCTGATGAGCCTCGCATTCCTCGTCGGCTTTGTGTTCTTCACCACTCAGTTCTTACAGATCGTTCTTCAGATGTCACCGTTGAATGCCAGCTTTGCGTTAGTACCTGGTCAGATCATGGCGATCGTAGTGGGAATGGCAGTCGTGCCTGTAGCGAGGCGAGTACAGGTGCATGTGCTGGTACCGATTCTGATGGCGTTTGCTGGGGCGGCGTTTTTGTTGGTCGCCAGCATTGGTAGCAGTCTGATCGTTCTGGTGGTGGCTTTTGCCTTGCTGAACATTGGCGTGGGCGCGATCGCGACGGTATCCAACGATGTGATTTTGTCGGCTGCACCGCCGGAAAAGGCGGGTGCGGCGTCGGCCATTAGTGAAACGGCCTATGAAGTGGGTGTGGTTTTGGGGACGACGGTGCTCGGTGGTCTCGTCACTGCCTACTATCGCGGTGCATTGCAGCTGCCGGGCTTTTTGAGCGAGGTGCAGACGATGCTGGCGAGTGAGACGCTATCGGGTGCTAATCATGTAGCGGTGCAGTTGTCGCAAGATCAAGCACAAGCGCTGATGACGCAGGCGGGAAGTGCCTTCGAGGGTGGAATTAATCTGGTTTCGTGGGTGATGTTCGGCTTGGCACTCATGGCGATTTTAATTGCCTGGCGCGCTCTGCGGATACCGAAGACGAAGCTTGCTGAAGGGCAGTGATCGAAAACGAACGTCGGGCCGTTTGCCACATGGCCCGACTGTTTCAGTGCTCAGCTCAAATCAATTCAGTTCAGGCATTGCGCCCCGGCCTTGGCCACCTGCGCGTCCTGCTCGGCTTTGACACCGGACACCCCGACCGCGCCGATCACCTGACCGTCGACGATGATCGGCACGCCGCCCTCAAGGGATGTCAGCAATGGCGCGGACAAAAAGGCGTGGCGTCCGCCATTGACCATCTCTTCATAACCTTTGGATTCGCGCCGACCGAGGGCTGAGGTGCGGGCCTTTTCGGTGGCGATGTAGGCGCCAATCGGAGCGCAACCATCGAGGCGTTCGAGGGCCAGTGGATGGCCGCCGTCATCGACAATCACGATGGTCACGGCCCATTGGTTGTTCTGCGCTTCGGTGCGTGCAGATGCAAGGATTTGGCTGACTTCGGTCTGGCTCAATACGGCTTTGCTTTTCATGGGGATTCTCCAGTACTCGGTTAGGGCAAGGCGGCTTCGACCAGTTCGATCCAGTGCCTGACAGGGGTTCGGCCCGCACCGTCGAGGTGGGACTGACAGCCGATATTGGCCGTGACAATGACTTCGGGATGTCCGCTTTCCAGCGCATTGAGCTTGTTGTCGCGCAGTTGCCGGGACAGTTCGGGTTGGGTCAGCGAATAGGTGCCCGCCGAGCCGCAACACAGGTGACTGTCGGCAACAGGCGTGAGGTTGAAGCCCAGACTCATCAGAATCGCTTCCACCGCACCACCCAGTTTCTGCGCGTGCTGCAAGGTGCAGGGGCAATGAAAGGCCAGGCGTTGGGCACTGTGGATACCGAGCTTTTCCAGCGGCTCGTCGCGCAGCACTTCGACCAGATCCTTGGCCAGCGCACTGACCTTTTTCGCCTTCTCGGCATAGGCCGGGTCGGTGCTGAGCAGGTGACCATAATCTTTGATGAAGGCACCGCAACCGCTGGCGGTTTGCACGATGGCCTCGGCACCGTTTTCAATGCTCGGCCACCACGCATCGATATTGCGGCGGGCGCGATCCAGACCGGCCGCCTGAGCGTCGAGGTGATAATCCACGGCGCCGCAGCAACCGGCCTCGCGGGTCGCGGTGACGCTGATCCCCAGGCGATCCAGTACTCGCGCGGCGGCCGCGTTGGTATTGGGCGACAGGCTCGGTTGCACGCAGCCTTCGAGCATCAGCACCTGCCGGGCGTGGCGAGTGACCGGGCGCGGCTTGGCCGGATAGACGCGGCGAGGCAACTTTATCTGCAAGGTGTTGGGCAGCAGCGCCCTGAACACCTGGCCACTGCTGACCAGCCCTTTGAACAGCGCCGGATTGGGTACGACGCTGCGCAGTCCTTCGCGTAACAAGCGCTGACCGAGTGGGCGCGGCACCGCCGCATCGACCACCGCCCGGCCGATGTCCAGCAAGTTGTGGTAGTCGACACCGGAAGGGCAAGTGGTTTCGCAATTACGACAAGACAGGCAGCGATCCAGGTGCTGTTGGGTCTTCTGCGTGACTTCGTTGCCCTCCAGAACCTGCTTGATCAGGTAGATGCGGCCCCGCGGTCCATCCAGTTCATCGCCCAGCAATTGATAGGTCGGGCAGGTGGCATTGCAGAAACCGCAGTGCACGCACGTACGCAGGATGCTTTCGGCTTCTTCGGCGCGGGGCAGTTGGCGGGCCTGTTCGCTCAAGGTGGTCTGCATGGGTCAAAGCTCCGCGTACAGGCGCCCGGGGTTGAAGATGCCCCGGGGATCGAGTTGTTGCTTCAAGTTCCGGTGGTAGCGCATCAATGCGTCAGGCAACGGTTGGAACGGGCTGTCGATCAGGCCATGGCTGTAGCAGGTCACATGCCCGCCGACTTCTTCCACGATCGAGCGAATGAACGCTGCCTCTGCGTCAGATTTGAGCCAGCGCTGTGCACCACCCCAATCGAGCAACTGACGGCCAGGCAGGGAAAGCCGAGGCGTGTTGTGAGGGACGGACAGGCGCCAAAGTGCCTGGTCCTCATCGAAGAAGCTCAATCGATGTTCGTTGAGATCATCCCAATACGAAGCGTCCAGCAACTCGCCGCCGAGTCGGTCATGAGCCGCCGCCACCGAACCTTCGCCACCCTCAAGCCGCAGGTGCAGGCGCTGCCCATCGTGGCACGCAGCGCTGATCGGCAGCGGCTGTTGCCCCCATTCGGCGAGGCGCAGCAAGGCGCGATCGCTGTCCATGTCCATGTCCAGGCTGATGCTTAAGGTTTGACGCGGCTTGGGCAGGACCTTGAGCGAGACTTCGGTGACCACGCCGAGCGAGCCGTAGCTGCCGGCCATCAAGCGCGACAGATCGTAGCCGGCGACGTTTTTCATGACTTCGCCACCGAAGCGTAAATGCTTGCCATGACCGGTGATAACGCGTGTGCCGAGGACGAAGTCCCTGACGGATCCGGACCAGGGACGCCGTGGTCCCGACAGCCCGCTGGCGATCATGCCGCCGACCGTCGCGCCGTCGCCGAAGGAGGGCGGTTCGCAGGGCAACATCTGCTGCGCCGCGTCCAACACTTCAGCCAGTTCTGCCAACGGGGTGCCGCAGCGGGCGGTGATCACCAGCTCCGTCGGGTCGTAGCTGACGATGCCTCGGTGGCTGCGCGTGTCGAGCACTTCGCCCGCCACAATGCGCCCAAGAAACGCCTTGCTGTTGGAGCCTTGAATGCGCAACGGCGTAGCGTTTTGCAGCGCCTGGTTGACCTGTTCCAGCAGCGAGGCGCTGTCGTCGATATCGTGTTCGCTGCGCATCAGAAACGCTCCAGTTCAGGGAAGGGCAGCTGACCCATGTGAACGTGCATGGCGCCGAACTCGGCGCAGCGGTGCAGGGTGGGAATGTTCTTGCCGGGGTTGAGCAAGCCACTCGGATCGAAAGCGGCTTTGACGGCATGGAACACGGTCAACTCATCGCTATTGAACTGCGCACACATCTGATTGATTTTCTCCCGGCCCACGCCGTGTTCACCGGTAATGCTGCCACCGACCTTCACGCACAATTCGAGGATCTTGCCGCCCAGGGCTTCGGCGCGATCGAGCTCACCCGGTTGGTTGGCATCGAACAGAATCAGCGGGTGCATGTTGCCGTCACCGGCGTGGAAAACGTTGGCCACCCGCAGGTCGTACTCGGCCGACAACGCGGCAATCGCGTGCAGCACACCGGGCAGCTCGCGGCGCGGGATCGTCCCGTCCATGCAGTAATAGTCCGGTGAAAGACGGCCCACCGCCGGAAAGGCATTCTTGCGCCCGGCCCAAAAACGTACGCGTTCGGCTTCATCGCGGGCCTGGCGCACTTCGGTGGCGCCGGCCTGTTCCAGCACTTGGCGCACGCGGTCGCAGTCATCGTGAACGTCGGCTTCAACGCCATCGAGCTCGCACAGCAGAATGGCTTCGGCGTCGACCGGATAACCAGCGTGGATGAAGTCTTCGGCGGCGCGAATGGCCAGGTTGTCCATCATCTCCAGACCGCCCGGGATGATGCCGGCGGCAATAATGTCACCCACCGCGCGGCCCGCCTTTTCGACGGAATCGAACGCCGCCAGCAGCACTCTGGCGGTCTGGGGTTTGGGCAGCAGTTTGACCGTGACCTCGGTGATGACACCGAGCATGCCTTCGGAACCGGTGAACAACGCCAGCAGATCGAAGCCCGGAGAGTCGAGCGCCTGAGAACCCAAGCTTAGGTGTTCGCCATCGACGGTGAGGATGTCGACCTTGAGCAGGTTGTGCACGGTCAGCCCGTACTTCAGGCAATGCACGCCACCGGCGTTTTCCGCCACATTACCGCCGATTGAACACGCGATCTGCGAGGAAGGGTCCGGCGCGTAGTACAAGCCAAACGGCGCTGCAGCCTGGGAAATCGCCAGGTTGCGCACCCCCGGCTGAACCCGAGCGGTGCGGGCGGCGGGGTCGATGTGCAGTATAGAGTTGAAACGCGCCATCACCAGCAGCACGCCTTTTTCCAGCGGCAATGCACCGCCAGACAAACCGGTGCCGGCGCCGCGGGCGACCACCGCGACCTGCCGCTCATGGCAGAGTCGAAGCACGCCTTGCACCTCGTCGATGTGGCGCGGCAGCACCACCAGCATGGGCGTGGTGCGGTAAGCAGAAAGTCCGTCGCATTCGTACGGTTTGAGCTCTTCCTGTTGATGCAGGACTTCCAGATCCGGCCACTGTGTGTGCAGGGCTTGCAGCAAGGCAGCTCTGTCGACATCAGGCAGGACGCCGTCGACGCGTTCATCGTAAAGAATGTTCATAGTCGGTTGACGACCCTCAGTTGTTTTTATAGGAGGTCTGTGTCCGTTTACCACTGACTTGCATCATTGGCCTGAGGCGTTCTACTGTCTATGTGTTGTTTGGCTGGTCGAACCAGTTTTTTATTCGATGGCTTTTTATTAGTTAAAAAAAACGTTTTTAAAACATAAGCTTATGTTTGAGTTTGAACATTTGTAGTTTTGGCAGTGAGACTGGTCATACCAGTTGGAGAGTCGATGGAAAGGGCAGAAACGAGCCGTAATCCACAAGTCGCAGACGTGGTCTGTGAACGCATAGAACGGCTGATCGTGGACGGGGTACTCAAGACTGGGCAGCTATTGCCGTCGGAGCGTCGTCTGACCGAAAAACTCGGCGTTTCCCGCACGGCACTTCGCGAGGGCCTGAAGCTGTTGCGTGCTCGCGGGATTATCAAGACAGAGCAGGGTAAAGGTTCATTTGTAGCCGACCTTTCGGGTCACGGTGCCGCGTCACCGTTGATGCACTTGTTCAGCTCACAACCCCGCACGCTCTACGATTTGTTCGAGGTTCGCAGTCTGCTCGAAGGCGAGTCCGCACGTCTGGCGGCGTTGCGCGGAACCGACGCCGACTTTGTCCTCATCACCCGCAGCTACGAGGCGTTGCTCAATGCCCATAGCCGTTCGCTGGAGGCGTCCGAACACGCCCGGCTCGATCATGCGTTTCACCTGGCGATTTGCGAGGCTTCGCACAACCCGGTGCTGGTTCAGACCTTGCGCTCGCTGACGGACTTACTGCTCAACACGGTGTTTGCCTCGGTCAATAACCTCTACCACCGCGAGCCGCAAAAACGTCAGATCGACCGTCAACATGCGCGGCTCTACAACGCCGTCACCGGCCGTATGCCGGAGCAGGCACGCAAGGCGGCCATCGCGCACATCCAGAGCATCTGCGAGAACCTCAAGGAAATCGAAAGCGAGGAACAACGTTTGGTTCGGGCCACGCTGCGACTTGAGGGGTGGGCGTAATGCCCGGGCGGTGAGCCCGGGCTACGTCAATCAATGCCCGCCCACCACCATATGGCTGAACGGCGCCACATACGCCTGCAACGTCACCAAGCCACCGACCAGGATGGCCAGGATGATCGAGTGGAAAAACACATAACGCAGGATTTCCCCTTCATGCCCGTACCAGCGCGTGGCGGTCGAGGCCACCACGATCGACTGGGCGTCGACCATCTTGCCCATGACCCCGCCGGAACTGTTGGCGGCCGCCATCAACACCGGGCTGAGGCCCAATTGCTCGGCAGTAACCCGTTGCAAGCCGCCGAACAGCACGTTTGACGCCGTATCCGAGCCGGTCAACGCCACGCCGAGCCAGCCGAGCAGGGTGCCGAACATGGGGTAGAAAATGCCCGTCGCGGCGAAGGCCAGGCCCATGGTCGCGTCCAGACCCGAATAACGAGTGAGGAAACCGAGGGCGAGCATGGCGGTAATGGTGATCAGTGAATAGCGCACCACCCACAGCGTTCGCAGGTACTGGTGGATCAGTTGCGGAATGGAATAACCCATCAGCAACCCGCCGAGGATCGCCGACAGCAGGATGCCGCTACCGGTGCTGGTGAACCAGGTGAACTTGTAGACTGCGTCCTCGGTTTTAGGTGCGGGCACCACGGGCGGGACCTTCTCGATCTGCTGGTGGATCGTGGTGAAAGTCACGATCGGAGCGAAGATCGGGTTCGCTTCGCGCATCGGTTTGCCTTGAGGGTCGAGCTTGGCCGAGTGGGTGGCCGGATCAATCGCCGGGCGGGTATCGAACATGTTTTTGAAGCCCTGGGTTCCCCAGGCGAACACGAACACGGTGAGGATGATCCACGGCATCCACGCGCGCATCACAGCAGGCTTGGCATCGCTGGCAAAGGCCGCGCTGGCGACGGGTTTTTCGTCATGCTCTTCGGCTATTTTGGAGTTGTCGACGCGCCCGGACAGCGCGGCGGAGGTATGCACGGTGGCCGGTTTCCAGACCCTGAGGAAACCGGTCAGGCAGGCCATGGAAATCAGCGCGGCGATCACGTCCACCAGCATCGGTCCGTGGTAGTTGGACACCAGGAACTGCGGCACGGCGAAACTGACCCCGGCCACCAGAATCGGCGGCCAGATTTCCAGCATCTTGCGCCAGCCGGCGAAGGCCCAGATCAACCAGAACGGCACGATCACCGAGAAGAACGGCAGTTGCCGGCCAACCATCATCGACAGCTCCATTTCATCCAGCCCGGTCACCTTGGCCAGGGTGATGATCGGCGTGCCCAGCGCACCGAACGCCACGGGCGCGGTGTTGGCGATCAACGCCAGGCCAGACGCGGCCAGTGGCGAGAAGCCCAACCCGATCAGAATCGCCCCGGTCACCGCCACCGGCGTACCGAAGCCTGCGGCTCCTTCGAAGAAAGCACCGAAGCAGAAGGCAATCAGCAGCAATTGCAGGCGTCGATCGTCGGTGATGCGCGCCAGGGAATCCTGCAGCACTTTGAACGAGCCGTTCTCGGTGGTCAGCCGATGCAGGAAAATGATGTTGAGCACAATCCAGCCAATGGGCAGCAAGCCGTTGGCGGCGCCGTAAAGTGCGGCCGAGCCGGCCATGTTCGCCGGCATGCCGAACGCGAAGATCGCGATCACCAGCGCGGAGGTCAGGGCCAGCAATGCGGCCAGATGCGCCTTGATATGGAAAAACGCCAGGGCTGCCAGCATCACCACGACCGGCACTGCTGCCATGATGGTTGAAAGTATCGGATTGCCGAACGGATCGTAGACTTGCTGCCAGACCATGTTCCACCTCTGCTTTTTATTGTTGGGAGTGCAGACCCCGTGGGGACGGTGGCTTCTAGTATAGGTGGCATTACGCCGCTGTCCTGGCAGGCCTTTCAGTGGGCCGCACTGAGCTAACATGGCCAATGGGTAAATGCGCTACTCGGACTTCAACGACGGGAGAAATGCAGCCATGACTGAACGCCATATGCACCACAAGGAAACGCTGTCGAACGGATGCAAGATCGAGGTCAAAGCCGAGATATTGAGGGACGGCTCGCTGAAGATGTTCATCGGCGTTTACCGGCCGGACGGCACGGTCATAGAGGAAGACAACAAGCCATCCCCGCATCTGCTGGATATGGAAGACGCCTTTGACTGGGGAATCAAAAACGCAAGGGACGTCGGAAACGGTCAAAGAACCCTGTAAGGCCACGCTTTGGACACCCTCATGAAAAAGGCGACAACCACCATGAAGAAAGAGCAGGTCGGTGCTAAGGAAGAAGAGGGAGGACCTTCGGCCTCTCAGCTGATAGACGCGAGAATCAAAGACCTGGGAGATTGGCGGGGCGAGACGCTCGCTCGGGTCCGAACGCTCATCCAGCAGGTCGACCCCGACGTGGTCGAGGAATGGAAGTGGCGGGGGGTTCCAGTGTGGTCGCACGCCGGAATCATCTGCACCGGTGAGACCTACAAGCAGGTCGTGAAGCTGACGTTTGCCAAGGGCGCCTCGCTGGAAGACCCTTCAGGGCTTTTCAATGCCAGTCTTGAAGGCAACACCCGACGTGCCATTGATTTGCATGAGGGGGACAAGCTTGATGAGAGCGCATTGAAGGCGCTCATTCTCGCCGCTGTGGCGCTCAACGCCTCGGCACGCGCGGCCGCTCGCACCAAACCGCCTGTGAAATCCTGATTCGTCTTCGCCGATCTGCCAGTCGAAAAGCACGCTGACGAGATGACCGCAATTGAGGTCTCTCGTCATGGCGTGTGAAGCGCGTTGTCGTACAACGCGGCTCAATCATCAAATCACCCATACCCTGTGTTTAACACCCGAAACGTCAAAAGGCTAACGGCCCCACAACCAGCAGCACGCGTACGAAATCGCAATGTTAACGGGCGGTCTTTGTCGAGACGAACGGCTATTTTTCAGATTGACAGCCTAGTAGTGAACTCGATATAAAAGGCATGGTTGTACGACGACAGACGATCATCGGCTGTTAAACACTAAAAATAAAAACGAGTGTCGGCCCCATCATGAATTCAATCCTCCCGCGCGCCTCTCTGAATACCGCTTCTTATGATTTCAGTGTCCGAGCAGTGCCCACGCTAATGAGCTGAAACCGGGCTGTGGCGCGGATTCATCGCGTTTTGCCGATGCTCTACGACACAATTGATCTCGCTTGAAACCGAGAGATCATCACCATAATCCAACAATAAAGTGATGCCATGAATCTGAACGAGCCCATCAATCCGCAACGAATCGGCCAGGCTGTCGGCAAGTACCGCTGGACGATCTGCGCGCTGTTGTTTTTTGCTACCACCGTCAATTACCTGGACCGTCAGGTACTGAGTCTGTTGGCGCCGGATCTGTCGACGCAATTTGGCTGGAGTAACACCGACTACGCGAACATCGCCTCCGTCTTTCAATTTGTGTACGCGATTTCCATGCTGTTCGCCGGCCGCTTCGTTGACAAGATCGGCACCAAGACCGCCTATGTGGTAGCGATCGGCATCTGGTCGACCGGCGCGATCATGCACGCCTTTGCGGTGCCGATGGGCGAGGGTATTGCCGGCATCAGCAGCGCCTTGGGCCTTGCCGTCATCCCGGTTTCGATCGCAGGTTTCATGCTGTCGCGCGCCGTACTGGCGATCGGCGAAGCGGGTAACTTCCCGATCGCGATCAAGGCCACTGCCGAATATTTCCCGAAGAAGGAGCGTTCCTTCGCCACCGGTATCTTCAACTCCGGCGCCAATGTGGGCGCGGTCCTGGCACCGATCTGCGTGCCGCTGATCGCCGGTATATGGGGCTGGGAAGCGGCGTTCATCGTGATCGGTGCGTTGGGCTTCGTTTGGGTGGCGGTGTGGATTGCACTGTACGAAAAACCGGAGCAGCAAAAACGCCTGTCGGTGCAAGAGCTGGCCTATATCCGCAGCGATCAGGGCGCGCAAGCACTCACCGGCACAGACTCGGGTGCTGCGGCCAAAAAAGTATCGTGGTTCAAGTTGCTGACTTACCGCCAGACCTGGGCCTTTGCCTTCGGCAAGTTCATGACCGACGGCGTGTGGTGGTTCTTCCTGTTCTGGCTTCCGACCTATCTGTCGGCGCAATACGGCATGAAGGGCCAGGCCATCGTGTTGCCGCTGGCCGTGCTGTACAGCATGACCATGGTCGGCAGTATCGGCGGCGGCTGGTTCCCGAGCTATTTCATGTCACGCGGCGACGCGCCGTATGACGGTCGTATGAAAGCCATGCTGGTGATCGCCTTCTTCCCGCTGCTGGTGTTGCTGGCGCAGCCATTCGGTTACATCAGTTTCTGGGTGCCGGTGCTGCTGATCGGCGTGGGCGCATCGGCGCATCAGGCGTGGTCGTGCAACATCTTCACCACCGTGTCTGACATGTTCCCGCAAAAGTCCATCGCGTCGGTGGTCGGCATTGGTGGTTTGGCCGGCGGTTTGGGCGGGGTAGTGATGACCAAGACTGGCGGTTGGGTGATCGACCATTACAAACTGATCGGCGATATCCATACCGGCTACATGATCATGTTTGCCATCTGTGCGGTGGCCTACCTGGTGGCGTGGAGCGTGATGAAGGCGCTGGTGCCACGTCATAAGGAAATCACCGATCTGTAAACGGCTGGCACGACCCAGTGAGCCGAAAAGCGGGGTACACGACGACTATTTTTGTCGGCGCGTACCCCAGGTGACTGGCGATAGCATTTTTCCATCCTGCCACGCCTGCGACAGGACAAAATCGTTCTAAAAAGCCCGCCTTGCGCTTTGGAGTTTGTACTATTCTTGAAGTTGTAGGTGAAGACGCAGACTGATGCGCAAGCGGATGGCGAGGAAACGTGGGGCGCGTTCCGAAGGGTACACGGTTAGAAAGATCTCCGCGCTGAGATCCAGCCCTTATGCCGTGTGAAGCAGGACAGCACAAAACTGTTCTGTGGGAGGCCTGATAAACCTTGTAAGCCGGAGACCAGCGCCGGCCACCTACTCGATTTACAAAGTCCGCCTTGTGCGGGCTTTTTCGTGTCCGCGGGATTCGTTTGTATCGGAACGTATCCCGCGCACCTGCAGCTACCTTCGCATACAAAACCAGGGCCTTGGCGACACTTGCGCGATACACGGCGGCCTCCAAATAGAGCCACCGCATCCGCGGCAAGCTCCGCGCGCATTCCCGCGCACAGATTGGAGAAATGCCATGTCCCGTTTCAACCACCGTATTTTTGCTGGCATGCTCGGCGTCGCCGTTGCTGCGGCACTCACTGCCTTCGCGGGCCTCTCTCAAGCACAAGAGGCGCCGCCAGTAAAAAGCTGGCAGGCGGGCCTTCACCGCACCGATCTGCTGCGCCAGGACCTCGACGTCGCCGGGCGTGAGGTGATTCAGGTCCGCGTTGATTTCGAGCCGGGTGTGGTGTCCCCCAAACATTCGCATCCCGGGGTGGAAGTGGCCCACGTGATTGAGGGCACGTTTGAATATCAACTCGAAGGTCAGCCCCCTGTAACGCTCAAGGCTGGCGATTCCTTGTACATCCCTGCAGGCACTGCGCACGTCGCGAAGAACGTCGGCGCGAGCAAGGCGTCTGAGCTGGCGACGTACATTGTGAAGAAAGACACGCCACTGGTCGTGCTGGAAAAGTAAACGAGGTATCGGGTTATCAGCGGTCACGACGCACTGCCAACGCGCGGCTTCCCAGCGCGATGGCCAGTGCGACAGCGATCAGCACCAGCGCCACGGCGAAGGTGATCCGCATACCGCTGGCAACCGCTTCGGGTCGCGCCGTTGCAATGTCGACCGAGGCCGATGCGAGCGCGAACACCGCGCCCAAGGCGGACGCCCCCGTGATGAGCCCCAGATTGCGTGACAGGTTGAGCATGCCGGAGATGACGCCTCGCTGGTCCGGCTGAACATCTGCCATGACCGCCGTGTTGTTGGCTGTCTGGAACAGGGCATAGCCGAGGGTTATCACGACCATCGGCAAGAGGTAGCCGCCGATGCCGAACGTCTCCGGCAATACCGACAGCGTGAGGCATCCAGTCGCCATTGCCGCGAGGCCGACGAGGGTCATGCGTTGGGCGCCAAAGCGGTCGGCAATACGGCCGGCGGGCACACCCGTCAGTGCCGCGACAAACGGCCCGACTGACAAAACCAGTCCAACCAGAACCGCATCGAGCCCCAGCCCATGCGCGAGATAGAAGGGCCCGACCACGAGCGTCGCCATCATCACTGTCGCGACCAGCAGGCTCATGGCGAGGCTGCCACTGAGCACGGGATCGCGGAACATCGCCAATCGAATCAACGGTGAGGTGACTCGAGCTTCGGCGAACACGAAGAGGCCAACGCCGACACCCGCCGCCAACAGCAAGGCGATGTTGAACGGACCGAAACTGCCTCGCCCAAGGGTCATGGCCAGCGCATAAGCGGCGAGCGTCAACGCCAGCAGCAGTGTGCCCAGCGGGTCGAAGCCGGCGCGATCGGTCTTGAGCTTCTGGCGATCGGCAGGCAAGTAGCGATGCGCGAGCACCAGCGTTAGTAAGCCCAGCGGTACGGTGATGAGGAAGATCGCCTGCCAGCCAAACCCGCCAATCAGCAGGCCGCCGAGCGACGGCCCCATCGCGGTGCCAATCGCCGACATCGTCCCGAGCAAGCCCATGGCGCTGCCGGTTTTTGCCTTCGTCACCGTCTCGCCGACAAAGGCCATGGTCAGCGCCATCATGATTGCCGCACCGATGCCCTGCAGCGCCCGGGCGCCAATCAGCAGCCAGAGCGTGGGCGCAAAGCCGCACAGGGCCGACGCCAGGGTGAACAAACCGATACCGGCCAAGAGCAGCCGCCGACGGCCAGTGATGTCACCGAGCCGACCGACACTGACAATAAGGGTGGTAACGGCCAGAAGGTAGGCGAGGACGATCCACTGCACGTGCTGGAAGGAGGCGTTGAACACCTGGGCCAAGGTCGGCAAACCCACATTGGCGATGCTGGTGCCGAGCGAGGACAGCAGCATCGACAACGAAAGACTGGCCAGCGCCCACCGAACCGACGGTGTCTGTTGCGCACGCTCTGCGATTGCACTGAGTGATTTCATGCTGTTCCTCTTCTCTGGCCACTCCCGAAGCGGAGCTATCAGAAATCTACGCCCCGGCCTAACATGGCGGAAGGCGCACCGTTTGCACTTGATACGTGCGTTTAACGCCATATCACTCTGCCACGGGGCACCGCATGTCCACTCCTGATTTCAACTTGCTGATCACCCTTGATGTGTTGCTCGCCGAAGGCAGCGTGGTGCGCGCCGCCAAACGCTTGCGACTGAGCCCGTCGGCGATGAGCCGGGCACTGGCTCGATTGCGTGAAACCACCGGCGATCCGCTGTTGGTAAGGGCCGGGCGGGGACTGGTGCCCACCCCGCGAGCGCTCGAACTTCGCGAGCGGGTCAGTCAGCTGGTGCAGGACGCCGAAGCGGTCCTTCGGCCTGCCGAGCAACCCGACCTCAAACTGCTGAGCCGCACGTTCACGCTGCGCACCAGTGAAGGTTTTGTCGAGAATTTCGGCGCGGACCTGATTGCCCGCGTCGCCGAGCAAGCCCCTGGCGTGCGGCTGCGCTTCATGCACAAACCCGACAAAGACAGCGCGTCACTGCGCGACGGCACGGTCGATCTGGAAACGGGTGTGGTGGGGACAGCCGCTGGCCCGGAGTTGCGTACCCAGGGCTTGTTTCGGGATCGTTTTATTGGCGTCGTGCGAATGGGGCATCCGCTGAGCGAAGGCGAGATAACCCCCGCGCGTTATGCGGCAGGCAACCACATCAGCGTCTCTCGGCGGGGGCTCGACAAGGGACCCATTGATGAAGCCCTTGAGCTCCTGGAACTGGAGCGGCACATAGCAACAATCGTTGCAGGCTTCTCCACTGCGCTGGCGCTCGCCCGAGCCACTGACCTGATCGCCAGCGTTCCCGAACGCCACACCGCTAGCCTGCGCGCCGACATGCACAGCTTTGCACTGCCGTTGTCTCTTCCGGCGTTCACCGTCGCCATGCTCTGGCATCCGCGGCTGGATGCCGACCCTGTGCATCGCTGGTTGCGGGGTTGCCTTCGAGAGGTTTGTTTTGAGTAAAAAATTGTCAGATTTGATCTAATGTTAATTATTGAAACAGGGGGTGTTTCACTCGTGTAACTATTGCATGACTATTCTGGTTCTATAAGTGAGTAATTTTGGTATAAAAATACTTTGAACTTATTAATATATAGGCGGTAGCTGAAAGCCTTTGTCGCAAATGGGAATTAACTGCTGATGCCATTAAATGGCGCGACGCTATCAATGGTGGCCATTAACTAGTAGTGAGTGTGGTTGTAACTCTTGAGTTACTTAGTGCGTATAACATGATGAAATATAAGTAATTATTTTTTACGATGATCAGGCGCTTTATTGCGCTGAAACGCGGTGAGCAAGGCGGGATCCAATTAAGGATGATGGCGAAATATTGACGGTCTATATATCAAAAAATAACTTCATAATAATACTGACGTTTTTCTGTTGCGGTGCTAGTGTTTCTAACTCGTCTTCATCGTACTTGTCTGTCTGCAGAGGCCGTGCGTCATGCCGACTCCAACTCCACGAATTGCAATACTGGGTATTAGAGCTCCAAGCTTGAATAGTCCAGAGCTTGAACACTTTGCCGATATAGCCAGCTTGTTGGCTGCCCCCGCCTTCGATGTCGTGCTGCTGGACCTGCCAGCCGCTTACGCAGGGCGGGTGCTTCGAAAGTTGCGCTCGATTCCCCCTTATCGCTACAGCCTCATTTACTGTTGCCGTGATCAGAACGGCTGGTGTGAAGCCTTGGGTGATGGTGCGTGCCCTGTCGATTCCAGCGAAATAAGAACCCTCTGGGGCGTGTGGCAAGAACGCTACAGGTTGTTCAATCAGGGTTCTGCCCCTGAGCGTTTCGAAAGTCGGGTGCTTTCGTGGTTGTGGTTGCGCGACAACGCGCACATTTATGCCCTGCGAGACCCAGAGGTGCCTCAGCATTATCGCTACCCACTGCTGGACGCCCTGGCTGATAACGAGCAGGTCAACTCGTTTGTCTGGCTCAGCTTGATGGTGCAGCAGGACTGGCTGCAAGAGGGGGTCCTGGTCGATCGCGTTCGCCTGTGTTCGGAGTGTGGCTCGGGCCGGCTCAATTACATTGATGTGTGTGCCGAATGCCAGGCCCTGGACATTTCACGGCAGCCTTCATTGCACTGCTTTACCTGTGGGCATGTGGGGCCACAGGAAAACTTTCTCAAAGACGGGGTGTTGTTGTGCCCCAACTGCTTGAACCGGTTGCGCCATATCGGCAGTGATTACGACCGTCCTATGGAAAACTATCGTTGTCGCTCATGTCAGGCGTTTTTTGTCGATGCCGACGTGCAGGCGCGCTGCCTGGACTGCGGCCTGTCACACACGCCTGACAAGTTGCGAGTACGCGAGGTCAGGGATTTTCGCCTGGCCGAGGCCGGCCGTTTCCGCTGCCGCCAGGAGTTCAGCGATCAAACGGTCCATCACTTCGGTCGACTCAATCTGTTAGGCGGCAAGGATTTCTATGACCTGCTGACCTGGCAGATGCAGGTCGTACGCCGCTACCAGACGCCTGCCTTCTCACTGCTCGGTCTGCGCTTCGTCAACCTGGCCGGTACGTTGACTCGCCTGGGTGAACATCACGGTCATGCCTTCATCGATAGCGTGGCCGAGCGTTTGAAAGAAACCGTCAGGGACACGGACCGCTGCTCTCGAAGTACCGAAGAGTACTTCTGGATCATGCTTCCGCATACCGATGACAAGGGCCTGGAAACCGTCAAACAACGCTTGAGCCGGGTCGCCGAGTTGTTTTCAGCACCGGAGGTCAGCGACATTTCCTTGCGTGTCGTCAGCATCACGGCGCCCCAGGATCTGCTCGAACAGGAAGATGGCGAACTACTACTGGCCCGTCTGGCCAGTGAGTTGGCGTGACCGCCATGAGTCCTTTCCTGGAGCAACTCCTCAGCGCACTCGGCGGGCTCATGGGGCCGGATGGTTTGAGCCGGGTGTTTTTCATGCTTTTCCCTTTGTTTCTGATCTTTGAGTTGCCCCTGATGATCATGGTGATGCTGGGGGTATTGCGCTGGTTCGCACGTCGGCGTACCCGTGTACCGAAGATCAGTGTCTATCGGCCCAAGGTCTCTTGCATCATTACCTGCTACAGCGAAGGGATGGACGTTCAGACCACGCTGTTAAGCCTGTGCGAGCAGACGTACCCCGGCCACATCGAGATGATTCCGGTGGTGGACGGGGCCACGATGAACCAGCCGACGCTCAGCGCCGTGCGCAGTTTCAACGTGGATCCGCAGTTGTACCCCAGACGCCATTTGCGCCCGATCGCCAAATGGCAGAGGGGCGGGCGGGTGTCGTCATTGAACGCCGGCCTGTCGCTTGCCAGCGGTGAAATCGTGATGGCGCTCGATGGTGACACGTCCTTCGACAACAACATGGTCAGCTCCATCGTGCGCCATTTCGAGGACCCGTCGGTGCCAGCGGTCGCGGGTAGCCTGCGAGTGCGCAATGTGTGGGCTTCGTGGGTGACCGCGATGCAGGCGCTGGAATACCTGTTATCCATCCACATGTCGAAAATCGGTCTGGCCGAATGGAACCTGGTCAATAACGTTTCGGGGGCCTTCGGGGCATTCCGCCGCAGCTTTCTGGTGAAAATCGGAGGCTGGAACACGCACACCGCGGAGGATCTGGACCTGACGTTGCGCATCAAAAGTTACTTCAAGCGACACGACTTGAGGATTCCCTTTGAGCCGGAAGCGATTGGACACACCGATGCACCGTCGACGCTCAGTCAGTTTCTGATGCAGCGCTTGCGCTGGGATGGCGACCTGTTTTTTCTGTACATCAGAAAACACAACCACAACATCAACCCCAGCTTGTTGGGCTGGCCGACCTTTCTGATGATCCTGCTCAGCGGCTTCTTTTTTCAGCTGGTGCTGCCGTTTCTCATCTTCAGCTACACGTTGCTGGCGCTGTTTGTTCTGCCGGGCAAGACGCTGTTGTTTCTGTTTGTACTGATCTATGCGCTGTACCTGACGATCACCGCGATGTTATTCGCCGCCATGTTGTTGATGGTGTCCGACCGACCTGCAAAGGACATGGTCCTGGGGTTGTTGGTGCCTTTCTTCCCGCTGTTCATGCTACTCCTGCGGTGCTGGAGCGCAGTGGCCATGCTCAACGAGATCTTTCGCCGGGGCCACGAAGAAAGCTCGATGGCGCCGTGGTGGGTGCTTAAACGAGCCACGAGGTTTTGATTATGCGATCGATACTTCTGCTTCTGACGTTGTCGTTGCCGCCGATGATACTGGCCGCACAAACTCTGCCGGCTCAGGCGGCGGTGGCGCCGTCGAGCCAATGGTCCCAGGCCAGTTATGTCTGGGACAGCGAAGCGTTGCTCGATCCCGATCAGCGCAAGGCGGAGCTCGAGCAACTGCGTAAAGCCGGGATGGACAAGATCTACCTTGGCCTCAAGTCCGCCCAGTTGAAAGACTTTGCCAAGACGCGCCAACGGTTGGAACAATTGCTGCAGGACGCGGCCGGCAAGGGGGTGCAAGTCAGTCTGTTGCTCGGCGATCCGGCCTGGATCGAGCCGCAGGAACGCCATCAGCTCACCGATTTACTGGCGAAGCTGAAGGGGCTTTCATTCACCAGCCTGCACCTGGACCTGGAACTCGAACAACTGGGCGTGCCGGTCCCGGATCAGCGCTTGAAGGACTTGCTCGATACCTTGCGCGCAGCCTCCGCAGCCAGCCCATGGCCGGTAGAAATCTCCAGCCATCATCGTTGGTTTGCAGAGGCAAAACCCGGAAAAACCTGTCTGCCGTGCGCGCTTCCCGAGGCGGGCGTGCGTCAGGTCAGCCTGATGATCTATACCCGCAACCCGAAAAACAGCGCACGAATGGCAGAGCAGATCGCCCAACGTTGGCCTGATCTGCAGTTTCGCCTGGCGCAAAGCACGGAGCCGCAACTGGATTCCACAGAATCCTGGGCCGGCGCGTCGACTGAGCAGTTGCAGCACCAGACCAATGTCTGGCGCGAACAGCTGCAACCACGGGGAATTGCCGGCATTGACTGGCAAGCCTGGCGAGACTTTCCAAAACGGTGAGCCGTCATGAAGATTCGATTCGACAGTCGCAAAGAACTGAACCCCACCCAGGAACAGGGTTTGACGGTGCTGTACGCACCGGGCAAACGCATGGCGTTTCGCGTGCGTTGGTATTTGATCCTGTTCCTGGTCGCGAGTCCCTTGATCTGGCTGGGAGCGCGGCTGACTTACGGCCTGGTGATGATCGACGCGCCGGCGCAATTGCGCCTGCCGATTCTTGAGGTACGCGCACGGGATGCCGGTCGGGTCGATCAGCTGTTCGTCATGGCCGGGGAGCAGGTCCAGATCGATCAGCCGTTGGTCAGTCTCGACAATCCCGAATGGCGTGCGCGGCTATTGCAGCTCGCCGCGATGCCGACCAAAACGGTGCCCACCAACAACACCAAACTGGACACCAGGGAGCGTCAGTTGCTCAGAACCCGAGTGAGCAGGACGGAGGAGCGCGTGCAGGTGCTTGAGGACCTCGTTGTATCAGGCGCAGTCTCTCGTGGAGAAGTGCTGGCCGCCCAGTCCGAACTCGACGCTTTTAAAGCCGACCTGTTGGCGTTCGAGCGCCGCGAACAACTGGCTCGTCAGTCGCCGCTGAGCGTTGAGCGCGAAATTATTCAACAGACCGCCGAGCAACAGTGGTTGAAAACGCGACTCGCCGCGTTGTCGGTCAAGGCTACCCAGAGCGGTCGAATTGCGGAGGTGTTGGTCACGCCCGGCGAAAACGTCGGCGCCGGAACGTTGTTGATGCGCCTTGAGCGGCTGGAAGAGCCCCTGCTGTGGATTTATCTGGAACCGCTGAACATCAGCTACGCCGCGATTGGCCAGCCGCTGCGCGTGCGCATGCCCGATGGCGAGTGGTTGGCGGCCCATGTTGTTCAGGCCGTCGACAGCGCCGGTCGCACGCCGACGGTGTTGCGTGGGCCGTTCGCTGCCAGCGAAATGGGTTTGCAGGTCGCCGCCCGGTTTGATCGCCCCCTGTCGCCGCGCTGGAGAATCGATCAACTGCCGTTGAATGTTCGTTTTCCGACCGACTGGCAACAAATGCTCAGTAACAGCCGTGAATTCATCGAGCAATTAGGCGACTTCATTGCAATGGATCGAACACCCACCACTGCGCCGGGGAGTAAATAAATCATGACTGCTGATCGAATTCTTGTGACGGGCGGTGCCGGTTTTATCGGTTCGCACCTGGTCGAAGCACTGCTTGAAAGCGGTTATAGCGTTCGGGTTCTGGACGATCTTTCCAGTGGGAAACTGTCGAACCTGCCGATTGATCGCTGCCATTTGACCCTGGTGGTGGGGGATGTCGCCGACGCGCCGACGGTGGAGCGGGCGATGAAAGACTGCAGCGCGGTGGTGCATCTGGCGGCGGTGGCCTCGGTGCAGGCGTCGGTCGATGACCCGATCGCGACTCACCAAAGCAACTTCATCGGTACGCTGAATATCTGCGAAGCCATGCGCGAGGCTGGCGTTAGACGGGTGGTTTACGCGTCCAGTGCGGCGATCTATGGCAACAATGGCGAGGGCATGGCAATTACCGAGGACACGCCCAAGAATCCGCTGACCCCGTATGCCGCCGACAAGCTGGCCAGCGAACATTTCCTCGATTTCTACCGACGCCAACACGGTCTCGAACCGGTCATTCTGCGGTTTTTCAATATTTACGGACCCCGTCAGGACCCTTCATCGCCTTATTCCGGTGTCATCAGCATTTTCAGCGAGAGGGCGCAAAAAAAACTCCCCATCACGGTTTACGGTGATGGGGAGCAAACAAGGGATTTTGTATACGTCGATGACCTCGTAAAGGTCCTGGTACAGGCGGTCGGTGAGTCAGAGCCGATTATCGAACCGGTCAATGTCGGGTTTAACCGATCCACTAGCGTTAACGAATTGGCGGCGACGTTAAGCGAGCTTTTGGGACGGTCCCTGACATTGAATTACGACGCGCCACGTTCCGGGGATATCAAACATTCGCGAGCGGACAACAGTCGCCTGCTTGAGCGTTTTTCCTTGAAATCACCGACCTGTTTTGCCGAGGGCCTAGGGCAGCTGCTCAGAAGTATTGATTCCGGGGGGCGGTAGCGGCGAGCTCAGTCGCAAGCAGGTGCTCCTCCAGCACATCGCTCAAGAATCGGAACTGATCATTTAGCCCAATCACTTCATTGTTGAAGTGATTGGCGGCGGACGGCATCAGCAACGCCTCGAAGTTTTTGTCGAACACCAGTTCGAACGTTTTGCGCGAAACGAAGGACTGGGAATAGTAGTTATTGCCGAACACCGCAAAGCTTACCGCCAGGGTCACGGAGTGAATCATGACGTGTGCTCCTCGGACAGGACGTACCAGGAAAAAACGCTCAGTGTGACGGCCATCAGGGCCAGGCAGGTCAGGAGATGGATAATCATGATTCGCCCCTCCGATGCGGGGTTTTGCGTTGGGTTAAGGCTGATCCTACGCTGACGGTTTTTACGCGGAAGGCATTCGTGGCGATGGTGAATATCGACATAAGTGATGGTGAGATCTTCGCCGTCTGATCCGGCCCCTTCGCGAGCAAGCCCGCTCCCACATTTGGCCCGCGGCGCTCACAAATACTGTGTCCACTGAAGATCAAATGTGGGAGCGGGCTTGCTCGCGAAGAGGCCCTTAAGAACACCCTCAACCCCAAGCGAACAAACACCGACACCTATACTCAAATTAATAGACCTTTGAACACCGGACATCCCGTTCGGGCAAGTCTGTAGGAACCGCGATCTTGAACCTGCGTTCGCTGATCGTCGCCGTGTTGGTGGTGTTGGCGGGATGCGTCACGACTGAGCGTGCCCCGGTGGAAGTGGTGCCGGTGATCATTTCCCAAAGCACCTGGCAGATGGTGGACCAGGAGATTGTTTCGGCGTCGCAATCGGCCACCGAGCAGACCAGAATCTACGCGCGCGGTGCCATGGATTACTGGCGAACGCGGGTCTATCAACTGACCGAAGAGAACTTCATTCCCTGGTTCAGCAGTTACTGGACCCAGGAATGGCTGTCGATGAAAGTCAGCTGGTACACCCTCAGCGCCAAGGGCGAGCAGGATGCCTCGGCCAAGCGCCTGGCGGCCTATCTGCTGGAGCAATACCAAGAGCGTGTGCTGGCGCCGGTCGCAGTGGAGATCGATCCCGATGCCATTCTTGGCCTGGCAACGGCGTTCTACGTGGACATTCTTCAGGAAGAACTGCAGAAAATCTCCCAGCGTCACGGCGTGCCGATGGCCCAGCTCAATGGCCGAATCCAGAAAATCCCGGCGATCGCTCTCGGGCCGCCGCCGGCCCGGGATGCTTCGCTGTATCAAGTGGTGCATACCCAGCCGCTGAATACCTTGCCGGCCTACGCGGCGCTGATCGAGAAGATCCACAAGGCGGGCGGTGACAAGGGGGTGGCTTCGACAGACACCGCCATGGCGCCGGTGGCCAAGCGCGCCAGTAAACGGATGGAAGCCGAAATGGTCCCGCGAGGTGCGGTCAGTGCTGTGGCCGCTGCAGCGGGCAAATTGGCCGGGGGCTTGATTTCTGTGGGTGTGGCGGGGATCCGCGCGATTATCCAGGCCAATGATCGGCCTGACAGCGAGGCACTGATTCGCAGCAGTCTGGGTAACACGTTCGACAAGGCCTGGCTGAAACTGGTGCAAAACCCGACCACCGGCGTGATGGCCGGTACGTTGTACATGGCGGCGCAGATCGAGGGCAATCTGGCGGGGAACGCCGAAGTACCGTCGGTCAGTTCGGGCAGCGGATCTGTCGATTGGGGGCCGGCGGAATCGACTAACCAGCAGATCGCCCCATAACCCAAGGAGAACGACCATGTCTTACGTTGATGGCTTCATTGCAGCCGTACCCACCGCCAACCGCGAAAAATTCAAGAAACACGCCGAAACCGCCGCTGTCATTTTCAAGGAAAGCGGCGCCCTCAGCGTCGCCGAATGCTGGGGTGACGATGTCCCTGACGGCAAAGTGACCTCGTTTCCCATGGCAGTAAAACTCAAGGAAGACGAAACCGTGGTGTTTTCCTGGATCATCTGGCCAGACAAGGTCACCCGCGATGCAGGCATGGAAAAACTCATGACCGATCAGCGCATGCAGCAGGACGTCAACCCGATGCCGTTCGATGGTCAGAGGCTGATCTTTGGCGGGTTCGAAATGATCGTAAAAGCCTGAAACCAACGACAGGATCACTCCGGTGTCGGGGTGATCCTGCAACTCTTGCGATTACGAATCTCGCTGTCCGTCGGCCGCTCTTTGACGAACTCGAAGCGCGGCTCACCTTCGTTGTAATGAACCAGCCAGCCCCATTCCAGCTCGGACTCATCCTGACCAGGTTTCGGTGGCACGGCCCACCATGGTTCCTTGCTGATGATCTCGCGCATGGCCCCCTCCAGTTGAATCGTTTGCATGAACTATAACTTGGATGTCAGGAGGTGCCAGATATGAGCGACGAATCCCATGAACCGTTAAAACGACTGTTTTTTGCCCTGAACTGCACACCCGAGCAACGTCGGGCCATTGCCCAATGGCGCAGCGCACTTGAGCTCAGGAGCGGACGCCCGGTGCCGGTGGAAAACTTTCATCTGACGTTGATGTTTTTGGGCGCTGTCGAGGTGGCGAAAATCGCCGATATCTGCACAGCCGCTGCCAATATTCGAACGCCGGGTGTGCCTTTGAGGGTTGCGCTTGATCGGCTGGATGTCTGGCGCAGGGCAGGGGTGTTGGTGCTCGCTCCGGAGCAGGCATCACCGGAGTTGCTGCGGCTGGTGTATGCGCTTGAGCAGGCAATGCTGCCGTTGGGGTTTGAGGATTCGCCGAAGGAGTTTCGGCCGCATCTGACGCTGATGCGTGATTACCGAGTGCCGGTGCCTGAGTCCGCAACGCCGCCCGAGTTCTATCTGCGGGCCGATCACTTCAACTTGTTCGAATCCCATAAGGGCCGCTACCGAGCGCTGGCCGAATGGCCGCTCGTTCCATCATAAAAAAAAGGCGCCCGAGCAGGGCGCCCAAATTCACCTTAACCGAGGAAGCCAGGTGAGGCCGTTCTACAGATAGGAGTGCAGCGGTGGTAAGGCGCTGCGTGAACGGAAAACAGAATTCAGGGTGTCCACAACCCCCTGTAGGAGCTGTCGAGTGCAACGAGGCTGCGATCTTTGGATCTTGATCCGGAAAAAACAAGATCAAAAGATCGCAGCCTCGTTGCACTCGACAGCTCCTACAGAAGCGGATTTTCGTGGTTATTTACCGAGCTTCACCCGCGTCCAGCCGCGGGTCATCACCCGCTGAACGCCAATCGGCATATCCGGAATGGCATACAGCGTCGCCATCACAGCCTGCGACGGATACGACCCCGGATCATCCCGAATCGCTTCATCCACCAAAGGCGTGGCCGCCGCGTTGGCGTTGCTGTAGCCGATGTTGTTGGTGATCTCGGCGATGATGTCCGGGCGCATCAGGAAATTCATGAACAGGTAGGCGTTTTCCACGTTTGTCGCGTCCCGGGGGATAGCGACCATGTCGTAGAAACTGCCCGCGCCTTCCTTGGGAATGCTGTAATCGACCTTCACCTTATCGCCAGCTTCTTGGGCGCGCGCCTTGGCTTGCAGTACATCACCGGAGTAACCGACCGCCACGCAGATGTTGCCGTTGGCCAGGTCCGAGATGTATTTCGAGGAATGGAAGTACGCCACCGAAGGACGAATCTTCATGAACAGCGCTTCAGCTTCGGCAATCTGCTCCTTGTTCTGCGAGTTCACCGGGTAACCCAGATAGTGCAGGGCGGCCGGGAGCATCTCGGTCGGCGAATCAAGGAAACTGATGCCGCAGGCTTTCAGCTTGGCGGCGTTTTCCGGTTTGAACAGCAAGTTCCAGGAGTTGGTCGGCGCGTTGCTGCCGAGCACTTCCTTGACCTTGTCCGGGTTGAAGCCGATGCCGATGGAGCCCCACATGTACGGGAAGGCGTGGCCGTTATCCGGGTCGCTGGCGGAAGCATTTTTCAGCAGGACCGGGTTGAGGTTTTTCCAGTTCGGCAGCTTCGACTTATCCAGTTCCTGATAGACGCCAGCCTTGATCTGCTTGGCCAGGAAACTGTTGGACGGCACGACGATGTCGTAGCCGGATTTACCGGCGAGCAGCCGTGCCTCAAGGGTTTCATTGCTGTCGAACACATCGTAGGTCACGCGGATGCCGGTCTCGTCTTCGAACTTCTTGACGGTATCCGGGGCGATGTAATCCGACCAGTTGTAGACGCGCAGTACCTTGTCATTGGCCTGGGCGCCGGTGGCCATTGCGCCCAATAAGGACAGTGTCAGCAGAGTCCTGCCAAACATTTTCATCGGTACAACTCCATTTCTCTTTTTATTCAAAATCACACAGCAAAAATGCAGTGAACACACAACCCTGTAGTAAGGGGATTTACCTGTAGTGAGGGGATTTATCCCCGTTCGGCTGCGAAGCAGTCGTAAAACCATCACACGCGGTGTGCCTGATACACCTTGGTTGCAGGTTTTGGGGTCGCTTCGCGACCCAACGGGGCGGTGCGACGTTTCGATAAATCCCCTCGCCACAGAATCTCCCTCGCCACAGTTAACTCAACAGCCTAGGCCGTCGCTTCTACCATTTGCTTTTTAGGTTGCTGCCAGGACTCGCTGGCGGTCTGGTCCATGGCTTCCTGGATCGCACGTTTACGGGTCGCTTCGGCGCGGCGGCTGAAGAACCAGACCATGAAGGTCACGATCGATACGGCCAACAGAATCAAGCTGGCCACGGCGTTGATCTCAGGCTTCACGCCCAGACGCACCGCCGAGAACACTTCCATCGGCAGGGTGGTGGAACCCGGGCCGGACACGAAGCTCGCCAGTACCAGGTCATCCAGCGACAGGGCAAATGACATCATGCCGCCGGCCGCCAGTGACGGCGCGATCATCGGAATGGTGATCAGGAAAAACACCTTGAACGGCTTCGCCCCGAGGTCCATGGCCGCTTCTTCGATGGACAGGTCCAGCTCACGCAAACGCGCCGAGACCACCACCGCCACATACGCCGCACAGAACGTGGTGTGCGCGATCCAGATGGTGACGATGCCACGTTCCTGCGGCCAGCCAATCAGTTGTGCCATGGCCACGAACAGCAGCAACAGCGACAGACCGGTGATCACTTCCGGCATCACCAACGGCGCCGTCACCAAACCACCGAACAGCGTGCGGCCTTTGAAGCGAGTGACGCGAGTCAGCACAAACGCCGCCAACGTCCCCAGCGCCACCGCAGCAATCGCGGTGTAGCAGGCGATTTCCAACGAGCGCACCACCGAGCCCATCAGTTGCGAGTTATCGAGCAGGCCCGCGTACCACTTGAACGACCAGCCGCCCCATACGGTTACCAGTTTCGAGGCGTTGAACGAGTAGATCACCAGAATCAACATCGGCAGGTAGATAAACGACAGGCCGAAAATCAGCATGAACTTTGCAAATCCGAAGCGTTTCATCCCCGTGCCTCCATCTCTTTGGCCTGGCTGCGGTTGAACAGCAGAATCGGCACAATCAGGATCAACAGC
The DNA here is from genome assembly GCF_004402115.1 of Pseudomonas sp. F01002. Classification (NCBI taxonomy): domain Bacteria; kingdom Pseudomonadati; phylum Pseudomonadota; class Gammaproteobacteria; order Pseudomonadales; family Pseudomonadaceae; genus Pseudomonas; species Pseudomonas sp. F01002. Next base: position 88,143 of record NZ_SOPU01000037.1, read on the forward strand.
ATCACCACTGCCAGAGCAGACGCCACCGGCCAGTCGCGGTTATTGAAGAACTCTTGCCACAGCACGCGACCGATCATCAGGGTCTCCGGGCCACCCAACAGCTCCGGAATCACGAACTCACCGACCACCGGAATGAACACCAGCATGCAACCGGCAATGATGCCGTTCTTGGCCAGCGGCACGGTGATTTTCCAGAAGTTGTTGAAGTTGCTCGAACCCAGGTCCGAAGCGGCTTCCAGCAGGCTTTGATCGTGCTTGACCAGGTTGGCGTACAGCGGCAACACCATGAACGGCAAGTAGGCGTAAACCACGCCGATATACACGGCCGTGTTGGTGTTGAGGATCTCGATCGGGTGGTCGGTCAGCCCGGTCCACATCAGGAACGCGTTGAGCAAACCATTGTTGCTGAGGATGCCCATCCACGCATAAACGCGGATCAGGATCGCGGTCCAGGTCGGCATCATGATCAACAGCAGCAGAACGTTTTGCGTTTCCTTGCTCGCTTTGGTGATCGCGTAGGCCATCGGGAAACCGATCACCAGGCACATCAGCGTGCTTAAAAACGCGACCTTCAACGAGCCGAAGTAGGCCGAGATGTACAACTCATCTTCGGTCAGCAGCGAGTAGTTGCCGATGTTCAGCAGCAGCTGAAATTTCTGCTCGGCGAAGGTGTAGATTTCTGAGTAAGGAGGAATGGCCAGGGCCGCTTCCGAGAAGCTGATCTTCATCACCAGGAAGAACGGCAGCATGAAGAACAGGAACAGCCACAGGAACGGAATCCCGATGACGAGCTTTCGACCACTCGGCATCAGCCACATAAACTGCTGATTGAGTGTTTTCATGAGCGCAGTACCACGCCGCTGTCGTCTTCCCACCACACGTAGACTTTATCGTCCCAGGTCGGACGTGAACCACGGCGTTCGGCGTTGGCCATGAACGACTGCACAACCTTGCCGCCAGGCAGCTCCACGTAAAACACCGAGTGGCCGCCGAGGTAGGCGATGTCATGCACCTTGCCGCTGGACCAGTTGTAACGGGTATCGGGTTTGGTGGTGCTGACCAGCAGTTTTTCCGGGCGGATGGCATAGGTGATCGACTTGTCCTGCACCGAGGTACTGACGCCGTGACCGACGTAAATCTTCTGCTCCAGGTCCGGGCTGTGAATGATCGCGTGACCTTCAAGGTCTTCCACAACCGTGCCGTCGAAGGCGTTCACGTTGCCGATGAACTCGCAGACCATGCGGCTGACCGGCGCCTCATAAATGTCCACCGGGCTACCGATCTGCGCGATCCAGCCGAGGTGCATGATCGCGATGCGCTGGGCCATGGTCATGGCCTCTTCCTGGTCGTGGGTCACCATCACGCAGGTCACGCCGACCCGCTCGATGATCTCCACCAACTCCAGTTGCATCTGCGAACGCAGCTTTTTATCCAGCGCGCCCATCGGTTCGTCGAGCAGCAACAGCTTCGGACGTTTTGCCAGGGAGCGAGCGAGCGCCACACGCTGACGCTGACCACCAGACAACTGATGGGGTTTGCGTTTGGCGTACTGGGTCATGTGCACCAGGCGCAGCATCTCTTCGACGCGGGCGTCGATTTCGCTGGCGGACAGACGATCCTGCTTCAAGCCGAAGGCGATGTTCTGCGCCACCGTCATGTGCGGGAACAGCGCGTAGGACTGGAACATCATATTGATCGGCCGTTCGTACGGCGGCATGTCGGTGATGTCGACACCGTCGAGCAAAATCCGTCCTTCGGTCGGGCGCTCGAAGCCTGCGAGCATGCGCAGCAGGGTCGATTTTCCGGAGCCGGAACCGCCGAGCAGGGCGAAGATTTCCCCTTGATGGATCTCAAGCGAGACATCGTCCACCGCGGTGGTTTCGTCGAATTTCTTGGTGACGCGGTCGATTTTCACCAGCACCTTTTTCGGTGACTGGTGACCTTCAAGAGCCTTCCTGTAGATGCTGGAGGCGTTTGCCATGTGAAACTCCCAACAGGTTTCAGTCGTCGGGCCAACGCGGCCTGACTTAATAGTTGATTACAAGCCCGAACTGTACGACGCCAGTCAATTCAACGGTGATCCCCTGTGGGAGCGGGCTTGCTCGCGAAAGCGGTGTATCAGGCAGCATCAATGTCGACTGACACTCCCTCTTCGCGAGCAAGCCCGCTCCCACCCTGGAATTGCGTTTGGCTCACTGGCATCGCCCGGCCTGGGCTTATTCGGCGCCGCCGTCCTGGCTGCCTGGTAGTACTTGTTGTTATTGCAGTGTGTTGTTTTCGCGAGTCACGGATGCGCAAAGGCACACCCGCCAGCCTCACGGGGGCAGTAAATTGATTAATCGAGTGTTAAGTCAGCGCTTGTTACGTAACACCGCCCGTCGCCGGCACGCGTCGCCAAACGCCTGGAAAATACTCAAATAAGGAGGGTTCGACAGAACCTGCCATTCCGGGTGCCACTGCACACCGACGGCGAAGGTCGGGCTGTGTTCAACCGAAATCGCCTCGATCAAGTCGTCCGGCGCAATTGCTTCGGCGCGCAGTCCGGGAGCCAGTCGGTCGATGCCCTGACTGTGAATCGAATTGACCTGGAACACTTGCGGCAAATCCAGCGCCTCGAACACACCGCCCGGTTGCACGTTGACCGCATGCGCCGGTGCGTATTGCACCGCCAGGTCCGGATGATTCGCTTCCCGGTGATCCAGCATGCCGGGGAGTTCGTGGACCTTCTGATGCAGGCTGCCACCGAACGCCACGTTCATTTCCTGAAAGCCCCGGCAGATGCCGAGCACCGGAACGCCCGCCGCAATGGCCGCACGCAATAAGGGGAGGGTGGTGGCGTCCCGTTGCGGATCGTGATCCGTGCCGGGGGCGCTGTCGGGGCCTTGATAGTGGAAAGGTTCCACATTCGAGGGTGAGCCGGTCAGCAGCAGACCGTCGAGCTGCGCGAGCAGGGCATCGATTTCGGTCAGATCGCCTAAGGAAGGAATGACGACCGGCAGCCCCGAAGCCGCGACGCTGACAGCACGCAAGTACTTGTCGCCGCTGACATGGTAGGGGTGCAGGCCAATCTGTTTGACGCACGCTGTAACGCCGATCAATGGCTTGAATGCCATTTTTATCACCTCGAAGTTTCACACTTGAACGAGCTTTTCCGGAGCTTAGCCTTGTTGATTTTAATTAACAACTCTCATGTAAAAAATTCTAAACGCCGCACGTCCGATCTTCAGGATTTACACGGTGCGCAGGACTGATCTGGCACTCTCGTGCCCAAGAAAGGCCCAAAAATAAAGGCTGAGAGGCCAGGTGTTCGCTATTGACTTCACTTTGCCGTTCGGGTTGACTGGGCTCGCAACAAGGTAGTGAACATAATAATTAACAGCTAATAGGTGCATCATGTCGGTCCCTCTGCGTACCGTTCAACTCAACGAAGCAAACGCATTCCTTAAGAAATATCCTGAGGTTTTGTACGTCGACCTTCTGATTGCGGATATGAACGGTGTGGTGCGCGGCAAGCGCATCGAACGCACCAGTCTTCATAAGGTTTACGAAAAAGGCATTAACCTCCCGGCGTCGCTGTTTGCCCTGGACATCAACGGTTCTACGGTGGAAAGCACCGGCCTGGGTCTGGACATCGGTGACTCAGACCGAATCTGCTTCCCCATCCCGGATACGCTCAGCATCGAGCCTTGGCAGAAGCGCCCGACCGCGCAACTGTTAATGACCATGCACGAACTCGAAGGCCAGCCGTTCTTCGCTGACCCTCGCGAAGTGCTGCGTCAGGTCGTGAGCAAGTTCGATGCAATGGGCCTGACCATCTGCGCCGCGTTCGAACTCGAGTTCTATCTGATCGACCAGGACAACGTGAACGGTCGTCCGCAATCGCCACGCTCGCCGGTGTCGGGCAAACGTCCGATGTCGACTCAGGTGTATTTGATCGACGATCTGGACGAATACGTCGATTGCCTGCAAGACATCCTCGAAGGCGCGAAAGAGCAGGGCATCCCTGCTGACGCCATCGTCAAGGAAAGCGCCCCGGCGCAGTTCGAAGTGAACCTGCATCACGTCAATGACCCGATCAAGGCCTGCGACTACGCGGTGTTGCTCAAGCGTCTGGTGAAGAACATCGCCTACGACCACGAGATGGACACCACGTTTATGGCCAAGCCGTATCCGGGCCAGGCGGGCAACGGTTTGCACGTGCACATTTCGATTCTCGACAAAGAAGGCAACAACATCTTTGCCAGCGAGGATCCCGAGCAGAACGCCGCACTGCGTCACGCGATCGGCGGTGTGCTCGAGACCCTGCCGGCGCAGATGGCGTTCCTCTGCCCGAACGTCAACTCGTACCGTCGTTTCGGCGCGCAGTTCTACGTGCCGAACTCGCCGAGCTGGGGCATCGACAACCGTACCGTTGCGGTACGTGTGCCGACCGGTTCGCCGGACTCCGTGCGCATCGAGCATCGTGTAGCCGGCGCCGACGCTAACCCGTACTTGCTGATGGCGTCGGTACTGGCCGGTATTCACCACGGCCTGACCAACGAGATCGAACCGGGCGCCCCGGTTGAAGGCAACAGCTACGAGCAGAACGAGCAGAGCCTGCCGAACAACCTGCGCGATGCACTGCGCGAACTGGACGACAGCGAAGTCATGGCCCGTTACATCGACCCGATGTACATCGACGTGTTCGTGGCGTGCAAGGAAAGCGAGCTGGCTGAGTTCGAGAACTCCATTTCGGACCTTGAGTACAACTGGTACTTGCACACGGTTTGATGAGCCAAGTGGTGTACGCATTCTCTGCAGACACCAACAATCAAATGTAGGAGCGGGCTTGCTCGCGAAAGCGGTGGATCAGTCAACACTGATGTCGCCTGACACACCGCCTTCGCGAGCAAGCCCGCTCCCACAGGGGATTGCATTGCAAGTTTCAACTGACGGGCATCAGCCTGACGATCACTTATTCCTCTGCGTCGAGTCACAACCATGACAAACACTCGCAGCGACTGGGAGCAACGCTTCCAGTCCTTAACACTCGAAGGCCGCGCATTCATCGACGGCCAATACTGCCCGGCACTCAGCGGCGACACCTTTGAATGCATGAGCCCGGTCGACGGTCGCTTCCTGGCCAACGTCGCCAGCACCGACGAAGCCGACGCCAATGCGGCGGTCGCCGTTGCACGCCGCACCTTCGAGTCCGGCATCTGGGCGCGGTTGGCACCCGCAGAACGCAAGCGCATTTTAATTCGCTTCGCCGACCTGATCCTGGCCAATCAGGAAGAACTCGCCCTGCTCGAAACCCTCGACATGGGCAAGCCGATCAACGATTCCATGAACATCGACATTCCAGCGACCGCCAACGCGATTCGCTGGAGCGCCGAGGCCATCGACAAGATCTACGACGAAGTCGCCGCCACGCCCCACGACCAACTCGGCCTCATCACCCGCGAACCTGCCGGTGTGGTCGCCGCCATCGTGCCGTGGAACTTCCCGTTGATCATGGCCAGCTGGAAGTTCGCCCCAGCCCTCGCGGCCGGCAACTCGTTCATCCTCAAGCCTTCGGAAAAGTCGCCACTGACCGCGATTCGCATCGCCCAACTGGCGCTGGAAGCGGGCATCCCGAAAGGCGTGTTTAACGTCCTGCCGGGCTACGGCCACACCGTCGGCAAGGCGCTGGCGTTGCACATGGACGTCGACGTGCTGGCCTTCACCGGCTCGACCGCGATTGCCAAGCAACTGCTGATCTACGCCGGGCAAAGCAACATGAAACGCGTCTGGCTCGAAGCAGGGGGAAAGAGCCCGAACGTGGTGTTCGCCGACGCGCCGGATCTGCGCGCGGCAGCACAAGCGGCGGCGGGGGCGATTGCCTTCAACCAGGGCGAAGTCTGCACCGCCGGTTCGCGCTTGCTGGTGGAGCGTTCGATTCGCGAGCAGTTCATTCCGCTGCTGGTGGAAGCGCTGCAAGCCTGGAAACCGGGGCACGCCCTCGATCCAGAAACCACCGTCGGCGCAGTCGTCGATCAGCGTCAACTGGACAACGTGCTGCGCTACATCCAGGTCGGTAAAGACCAGGGCGCGCAACTGATCGCGGGCGGCAGTCGCACCCTCGAAGCCACCGGTGGCCTGTACGTGGAACCGGCGATCTTCGACGGCGTGACCAACGCCATGACCATCGCCCGCGAAGAAATCTTCGGCCCGGTGCTGTCGCTGATCACCTTCGACACCGAGGAAGAAGCGCTGGCCATCGCCAACGACAGCATCTTCGGCCTGGCGGCAGGCGTGTGGACCAGCAACCTGAGCAAGGCGCACACCTTCGCTCGTGGCTTGCGCGCCGGCAGCGTCTGGGTCAACCAGTACGACGGCGGCGACATGACCGCGCCGTTCGGCGGGTACAAGCAGTCGGGTAACGGTCGGGACAAATCGCTGCATGCGTTCGACAAATACACCGAACTCAAAGCGACCTGGATCAAGCTCTAACACCTCTACAACGGCGGCCGCCGGCACATGCCAGCGGCCATCGGAGAAACCTATGAAACAGACACATGTAAACAGCTACTACGCCGCCACCCGCAACTTCACCGGAGACTTCCCGGTGCTCGAACAAGCGGTGGACTGCGACGTCTGCGTGATCGGCGCCGGCTACACCGGTTTGTCCTCGGCCCTGTTCCTCGCCGAAGCGGGCTACAGCGTGACCGTGCTCGAAGCCGCCAAAGTCGGTTTCGGCGCCAGCGGTCGCAATGGCGGCCAACTGGTCAACTCCTACAGCCGCGACGTCGATGTCATCGAAGAACGCTACGGCGACAAAACCGCCGAAGTCCTCGGAAGCATGATTTTCGAAGGCGCCGACATCATCCGTCAGCGCATACAACACTACGACATCCAGTGCGACTACCGCCCGGGCGGCATCTTCGCTGCGCTGAACAAAAAGCAACTCAAAGGCCTGGCCGCGCAGAAAAGCAGCTGGGAACGCTACGGCAACAAGAACCTGAAAATGCTCGACGCGGCGGACATCAAGCGCGAAGTGGGTTGCGACAACTACGTCGGCGGCCTGCTCGACATGCAGGGCGGCCACATCCACCCGCTGAACCTGGCCCTCGGCGAAGCCTCGGCCATCATCGGCCTGGGCGGCAAAATCTACGAACAATCCGCCGCCGTGGAAATCACCTACGGCGAACCGATCACCGTGCGCACCGCCAAAGGCATCGTGCGCGCCAAGTACCTGCTGATCGCCGGCAACGCCTACCTGCCGCAAGACCTCGACAACCGCGTCACGCGCAAAAGCATGCCGTGCGGCTCGCAAATCGTCGTCACAGAGCCGTTGTCGGAAAAGGTTGCGCGCAGCCTGATCAAAAACAACTACTGCGTCGAAGACTGCAACTACCTGCTCGACTACTACCGCCTCACTGCCGACAACCGCTTGCTGTACGGCGGCGGCGTGGTCTACGGCGCCCGCGAACCGGACGACATCGAGCAACTGATCAAGCCGAAAATCCTCAAGAGCTTCCCGCAACTGAAGGACGTTAAAATCGACTACCGCTGGACCGGCAACTTCCTGCTGACCATGTCCCGCATGCCGCAATTCGGCCGCATCGAGAAAAACGCCTACTACATGCAAGGCTACAGCGGCCACGGCGTCACCTGCTCGCACCTGGCCGGCAAACTGATCTCGGAAATGATCCGCGGCGACGCCGAACGCTTCGATGCATTCGCTTCGCTCCCGCACATGCCAATGATCGGTGGCCGCACCTTCCAGGCCCCACTCACCGCCATGGGCGCCGCGTATTACGCGCTGCGTGACCGATTCGGCATCTAACCCCAGCGCAATCCCTGTGGGAGCGGCGGTGCGACGATTCGACTTGCTCGCGAAGGCGGCTTAACATCCAACAATGATGTAGCTGACACACCGCCTTCGCGAGCAAGCCCGCTCCCACAAGAGATCCATGGCATACACAAAATCTGTGACCAACCAGAACCAAACTGTGGGAGCGAGCTTGCTCGCGATGAGGCCATACCAATCACTATCAATCCCAACTGACCCACAGAAATCGCACCTGCATTTCTCAAGGCCAAACCCCCTGACTTCAGGCCGAAACAACCTTTTTACCCAACCATTTATCGAACCTGCTGAGCAACACAACCAAACGTGATTTAATACCCGCCTTTCAAATTTCCGGGACAGGGAAGCGGTATCTTCGCGGCCAAAAGTCGCCCGCCATCCACCCCCATAACCCTTAAGTATTCCTCGCATAAGGCTGTCATGGACACGGGCTCACGACTCAAATTAGTACGCGAAAGCTACAAACTCTCCCAGCGCGAGCTGGCCCGGCGTAGCGGCGTCACCAATGCCACCATCTCCCTGATCGAACAAAATCGCGTCAGTCCCTCCGTCAGCTCCCTCAAAAAACTGCTCGAAGGCATCCCCATGTCTTTGGCGGACTTCTTTACCTTTGATCAGCCTCCGCGTGAGCATCAATACGTGTTTCGGGCTAATGAACAGCCGGATCTCGGGCGTCATGGATTGCGGTTGCTGCTGATTGGCGCTTCGGTGCCGAGTCGGCAGATGCGCCTTTTGCGCGAGCAATACGCGCCTGGGGCGAGTTCGGGGGAAGAGCCGATTGTGCACTCGGAAGGGGAGGAGTGTGGGCTTGTTACCCGTGGCACTGTGGAGCTGACTGTTGATGGGCAGATTAGTGTGCTGAATGCCGGGGATGGGTATTACTTTCCGACGACGCTGCCGCATCGGTTTCGGAATATAGGGGCGGATGAGGCGGAGATTATTAGTGCGAATACGCCAGCTAACTTCTGATACCTGATGATAGAAGCGGCGGGGGGCCGCTTCTCCCGTTCATACATCTCAGAGGCTTTTACTGAACCATTGTTTATCCAACTCTCTCAACGTCATTTCTGGCGTCAGTCGCAGCGCCGCTCTAAACGCCTTGATTAGTTCGGCGTAGTGGTTAGCGATGTCCTTGACCTGGCGGTTGCTATACGTTTTAACGCTGATGCCGGCGCCGTTGAGGGCCCGACGGTCCAGAACGGGGATGAGATCTATGAAGTGCGCTGCCAATAGCGCTGAAGCGTAAGACGGCCCCAGACCTCGGATTTTACTTTTCGGTTTTGTTGTTAAAGCGAGGAAGTCTGTGCAGCGACCAGTCAGTTGAGTCAGCTCCTCTTCTGTCAGATTATTCAGAGGCTTTTTCTTAAATGTTGTTTCGATCTCCTTTAGAGCAATTTCGTAGTATTTCAGCTTCGCGGACAGCGTTGCCATCGGCTCTGTTATAGAAGCGTTTCCACCCTTGAAGTTGCTTACGTGCAGGAGGTCGACCAGCGAAAGCTCCCAGGTTAACTTCTTGTTGCGAATGTGCTCCTGGAAATGGGACATGGCCTCATTCAGCATCTCCCAAGTTGTTTCAGGTTTTCTCGCCATATTTGTATATTTCCAGCGCCAATGAACAACAGTAACGGAATAGATGACAGCGCTCAATCGGCCAGCGCGCTCAAGGCGTCGGCAGTGATAACCGATCCAGTGCACAGTCTTTGGCTGGTGATTGCTTAGCCTGAAAGAGTCGAGCTCCGGAATCCAGATCAACGATGTTGATCTGGCAGCCGCTCATGACATTGGGGCCTTCGGCGATGCCGCCCTTGATCACATAGCGGGCGCCCGGCATGAACTCACTGACAAAAACCACTGTGCATCTGCGGTTGCCGCTGGCCCCGCCCTCCAGCATCAGGTGGATCGGTTTGCCCGCTTCAATGGCTCGAAAACCTTCGGGTTTCGATGGGGGCCCGCCGCTGACCGAGAATAGTTCCCGAGCGGGTGTCACGGGTACCGACCTGCCGTATTTGCAGGCCATGGTCGGCGCTGCGCTAAGGGTCAGGTAGTTGCGACGGTTGGTCATTGCGTCCATTTCACTGCGAATTTGCGCTTGGGGGGCATTGGCAGGGATTTCGTATTGCGGGATCGGGGAGCAGCCCGTAATCAGAAGCAGGAGCGAGCCTAAATACAACGGTTTCATGGGCGTTTCTGTCCGTAGCGGTTTGGGTGAAAAATATTAGAATTTACACGGAGGAACATGGTTCTGATGGTTTTCTCCAAGTGTAAAATTCGGAGTCTCCAGCATCCCTGTTTTTAAGTGTTTTCGTCCGACTCGTACGATACGTTTGGATAATCGTAAAAGGTGACAGATCTATTAATAAATAGATCTGTCACCTTTTATCGTGCGCATGAAAGCGACCGCTCGGTTTTCACACAACGCTAGCACGATTCAGATTGCTCATATGTCCGATGCCGGCGGCCTTCAAACGGCTGACCAGATCTTCGCGTGCTGCTCGCCCACCCGATCGGACATATTCAAGCTCCGATGCGGTGATCAATACCATCGAAACCAACCTGACCGGAGATAACGGCATGTCATCCAGTCGGGTCGGGAAATCCGGTTCCAGGGCTCCCAGCAAGACGCCTGTACAGTCGTCTTCGGTCACGAAGTTTTTGGGGAGTTGATCGCTCATGTGGTGCGACAGGCTGAACCCGGGAATTTCGAGAGATAGCGTACCGTACTGATCGAGCCGCTCGGTGACTCCTCCAGCGTCGGCCACCGTTTTGGCAACGTGTTCCAACAGTTCGAATGCCCAGCTGTTTTTTAATAGATCGATCTCACCGAGTGATCCACGCGCGTGCTCAGGGATGTCAGCTGTTTCCATGAACAACTCCATCTCGAAACCATTGCCCATCCCTTCAACACCATCGAATGGATCTGACAGGCCGTCGGTGGCAAGGAGTATCGAGTCACCACGGCGAACCACCCGGTAAGCCTGACGAGTCGAGGGCCAGTCAGGGCCACCCCTGAAACTCGGACTGATCATATAGGCAATGACATCCCGCTCGACGGTGCCGACAGAGCGCCAATGACGATCCAGGCACGCTTCGCCGGCGAGTCGCGCCGCCAGATTGGCCGCTTCAGCCTCGTTCAACTCACCGAAAGCCACCAGTTTCTGGAATGCCTCGATTTGCGGTTCGGCCTGGAGGTCTTGGGTGACAGGGCTTCTTAGTGAGTCGAGAAGCTTCTTAAAGAAATTCATGTGCGTTCCTTGCCGGGTGTTGGCATTGATGTGAAAACGCGGAAGCAGATTGTGCTTCCACTTCAACGGTTCTATTGGGGCTAATGGCCAGGCAACTCAAGATTCCACCACCTCAATCGTCCATTCGCCCTGCACGTTCCGCGTGACGTATTGGAACGGCACAAACATTCCATACGCTTCGAGGTAGACGTAAATGTCGGTGCTGTATTGGTAGGCATCTCTTGTGCAACTGAGTACCTTGGCAGTCCCGGTCAAACTCGGGTGATACGTGCTGGCGGGTTTCTGCGACTGCACCTCACAGCTGTATCTGTCGTCGACCTGCACCAAGGTTCTGGGACCTTTCCCGCCGTTGGTGGATTGAACCAGCATTTCCTGCGCCGTGTATCGCAGGAGTGCGCCGACCGGCATGTTCGCCCAATCGCCCTGGAAGCTGAGGTTCGTCAGCGCCTTTTTCTCGATCGTTATCTCACCTGCACGAGTTCTGTATTTACATTCAGCCAAGTCAATCAGGCCTCGGAAAGTGGCTTTGACCCACTGACTTCCTTGCTTTTTAAAACGCTCCGTCAGTTGATTGCCCGCCTCGCCAGAAAGATATTTCGAGTCACGCTCCATGAATCGCACGGTGTCATCTGAATACTGTCTTGGCACGGAGTTATCCTTGAACACCCGGCGCAGGTGCTGAATGCTTTTCTCCGGTTTGGGCATATTCAATGCCTCGATGGCTTTCAACACCGGGGCGGCAACGACGGGGGCCGGTAATTCGAAAGGCGACTGCTCACGCCCTTCAAATTGTTTGTATTGGTCCAGCGACTGCGGTTTGCCACAGGCCACCTGAACCAGCTGACGCTCATCGACTCCGAGGCTTTGCAGGCCGATGGCTTTAAGATCTGTCTGCATGTTTCCAGCGAGCACACGACTGTGGGTATCAAGGTAGAAACGGCTTAACGCGGTCAGTTGTTGCAGAGCGCAGTTGGCCGTCCACCGCTGGCGTACCTGCCCATACAAGACTTTTTTGCCGGGCACCAACATCTCGCCGGGTAGTACCCGAGCCGTCCAGAAAGTGACCTCATCACCTTTTACTTTCAGGTTGCTGCGGTCGATCATCTGCCAATCCTGATGCTCGGGTGCCGAGAACACGCGCCATTGAGGAGGTGTTGTCTGGGCACACACCTGCTTCAACTGCGCACTTTGCAGGTACTGGCTCTTTTGTTCAGCAGGCAATTGCCAGGATTCAACCGAACGCCCCCGCGGGTTGGCGGCGAATAGCGACATTCCCTCTTTGCTGCGGTAAGCCATTTGCGCATCGGGCTGGCTGCAGTTGGCGTCGAAACGTGCCAGATAGTGGAGTTCCGGACTTGGGGACGAAGCCACTACATAGGTGATCCGATCTCCCTCGCGCACGATCGAGTTCGGCTCGGGTGTCTCGAACATCACACTGTTGAAAACCGCAAGACCCGGCTGGGCCTCAGGTGTTGTGATTTGAGCGGACGCGGGCTTTGTCGCTTGGCATCCAGAGAGGATCAAGGCAGCGGTAAGCAGTGAAAAAAGGCTGAAAGGGTGGGGCGTGGCATCCATGCGGGTGTACTTCATCGAAAAAGTGATGGCATATTAACATGAGTGCTGGCTGCCAAATAGGGCGGCGCTTATAGAGACGATATTGTGTTCGTGCTGTGCTGATAGAGAAGACAATCCTCTCGGTAACTCGACAGTACTGAACAAAACAAAAAAACCCGCTGCTCAGTGCGGGTTTTTTACGACTCAACTCTGATCACTGACTCTTTGGTACATCAAACCCACGTTGCTCAATCACCCGAAACACATCACTCACATCCTGGACCAGGATCCGGGCGATGTTGGTGACGGTGTTGATGTCGTTTTCGGCGTAGTCGGGGAGGCTGGTGCAGGCCATGAGGTTGAGGTACTTGAGGACGGCGCTGAGGCGTTCGCTGACGCAGTTGTGGAGTTCGCGGAGTGGGGCGTCGCTGTCGATGAGGAGGACGGGGTAGTCGGTGGCGAATTGGGACATGGGGGTGAAGCGGCGAGGCGGATTGTTCATTGTCATTGGATAAGATTCTTTATGAAGGGGATGAACTGCCACCTTTTTGCTGCGAAACAAAATGGGTGGCAACTGTGCGCGGGTTCGCAGACCAGGAAAGAATCAAACCTGGCAGACTCGAAAGTCTCCCACGCACAGCCGCCATAAACTGCGACGCAGGCGAAGCTCGCCTGGGTGTCTTATGACGGTGCCGGCTGATTCTATTCTGTAGGGCTGCGAAACCCAATCGCTAACTGCGGTCAGCGACGCGTCGAATATAGGCGTCGATTTTGGTGGCTGCAAACGGGGGTGTAGGACGTAAATCCGTGTTTTGTGGCTGAAGGCGGAGTCTGTATTCGGCTGAGAAACAATCGGGAATCAAAGGTTGTTTAGTGTCAGGTGGACCTTGCGTGGCGGGTTTGCGGCTGCTGCGCAGCCGAACGCAGGCTTCGCCAGCTGCTACAGGGGTTGGGTGTTGTTTAACTGATCGGCAGGGTTTGGGTCGGCTTCGCCGGCCAGCGGGAGCAAGCTCCCTCGCCACAGAGGGTGGTTTCCTACAAGATTTTCGGATCGGAAGATTAGAAGATTTTGGCTTTCGGTAGCTTTTACGCTGATCGAATGCCTGGAAACAACAAAGCCCGGAATCTTTGGGGCTTTGTTGATTGAGTTTGCGCACTTCCCAAATTCTTACCGCATTGCCTCCGACATCATTGTCCAGCCTGCGGCGAATGCGGGTTGTGTTCGGTGTGTTTCGGTCCCGCCACTGCCCATGCCACCACCCCAATCAATGGCACGAACACGATCACCACTATCCACAAGAGTTTGTTGCTCGATTTGCCTTCGGCTTTGCGCACTCTGTTGATTGCCCATAACTCGACGAGCAAAAGAATTGCTGTGAGTACGATCCAGATGGTTTCGGTTTGCATGAGTCACCCTCCTGATAGTCATTCAGTTAGGTGAGCGGGTGTGGGCGGGGTTCATTAAATTTCGGGGTTTTGTGGGGAGGGCGGGTAAAGCGAAAACGGGTTTGCTCGCGAAAGGTGTGACAGTCGACATGGATGTTGACTGTCAGGTCCTCTTCGCGAGCAAGTCGAATCGTCGCACCGCCGCTCCCACATGGGATTGGGGGTTTAGTTAGATCGAGTTGGCGAGTTTTCCGGTTGAGAGGCGGCGTTTGTAGGCGGTGTCGCGGTTGGCTAGCCAGTAGTAGAGCGGCGAGGTGATGAGCAGGCCGACCAGCCAGGACAGGTCCGCGCCGTTGATGTGTTCGGAGATGGGGCCGACGTAGAGTGGCGTGTTCATGAAGGGGATTTGCACCACGATGCCAATCGCGTAGGCCAACAGCGCCTGCGGGTTGTACCGCCCATAGATCCCGCCATCCACCTTGAAGATCGAGCCGATGTCGTACTGACCTTTATGAATCGCGTAGAAGTCGATCAGGTTGATCGCGGTCCACGGCACCAGCACTACGAGCAGCACCAGCACCATGTCGACGAAGTGGCCGATGAAGTTGGCGGAGGCGCCGACGGCGGCGAAGCAGCAGGCGGCGAGGACGATGACCGAGAGGACGGCGCGGCTTTTGGCGGTGGGGATCCAGCGGTAGGCGAAGGTTTGGATCAGGGTGATCAGCGACAGCACGGCGCCGTAGAGGTTGAGGGCGTTGTGGCTGATGACGCTGAGCAGGAACAGCACGAGCATCAGTGGGCCGATGGAGCCGGTGGCGAGTTTGACGGCGTCCATGGTGTCCATGCCGACGGGCGTGGCGAGGACGGCGACGGCGCCGAAGATGAACGAGAGGCTGGAGCCGAGCACGGTGCCCAGATACGTGGTCCAGAACGTTGCGGCCACGGGCACGTTGGCCGGCAGGTAGCGCGAGTAGTCGGAGACGTAGGGTGCGAAGGCGATTTGCCAGAGTGCGGCGAGGGAGACGGTGGCGAGCCAGCCGGAGATGTTGAAGCTGCCGCGGGTGAGGAAGTCGGCGGTCTGCACGTGGGTGAAGATGTAGCCGAAGCCCAGCACGATGCCGGCGCCGAGGACCCAGGTGCCGATGCGGTTGAGCACGTGGATGAAGCGGTAGCCGATGATGCCGATGATGCCCGAACCGAGGGCGCCGATGACGATGCCCACCGGCACCGGTACGCTGTCGACCACGCCGTGCAGGGATTTGCCGGCGAGGACGATGTTGGAGGCGAAGAAGCCGATGTACATGATGCCGGCGATCAGCACCACCAGCAGTGCGCCGAGGGAGCCGAACTGGGCGCGGCTCTGGATCATTTGCGGGATGCCCATCTGCGGGCCTTGCGCCGAGTGCAGGGCCATCAGCACGCCGCCGACCAGGTGGCCGACGAGGATGGCGACGATGCCCCACACCAGGTTCAGGTGGAACATCTGCACGCCGAGGGCGCCGGTGACGATGGGCAACGGCGCGATGTTGCCGCCGAACCAGAGGGTGAACAGGTCTTTGGTTTTTCCGTGGCGATCTTCGGGCGGCACGTAGCCGATGGTGTGTTTTTCGATGAGCGGGGCGGAGGTTGTTGCTGCGGTAACCATGACGGACTCCAAGGCAAAAGTGAGTACGTGGACGTACTTCGGTGAGCGCCGCGCGGGGCGACGCTTTTCTTGTTGGAGTTGATGATGTGCGGTGGGGAGTGAGAGATAAATTAGTAAGTTTGTGGGTATAGACGTTAAAAAATGTATGCCAGTGGGGACGGTGAAAAACCTGTGGGAGCGGCGGTGCGACGATTCGACTTGCTCGCGAAGGCGGAGTGTCAGTCGACAATGATGTTGGCTGACACTCCGCCTTCGCGAGCAAGCCCGCTCCCACAGGGAATTTTTGTGGGTTCAAAATCTTTGCTATTCGCTGATTGATTGCAGCATTCGATGGAGCATGACGTCGCAGGCTGTGAGTTGTTCGAGGCTGACGAATTCGTCGGGTTTATGGCCTTGATCCATGCTGCCGGGGCCGCAGACGACGGTGGGAATGCCTGCTGCGTCGAATAGGCCGCCCTCGGTTCCGAAGGCTACGGTGCCGAACTCTCGGGAGCCGCAGAAAGCAGCAATCAACTCAGCTGCTTCACTTTGCGCATCCGTCGCCAACCCGGGATACGCCGACAACTCGCTAAATCGAATCTCACTCTGTTCACTCACAGCACGCATGCGCGGCAATACCTGCTGTTCGGCATAGGCCTTCAGCTCCTGCGCAACTTCGCTCGGATCATGCGAGGGCAGGGCGCGGATTTCGAAGTCGAAACGGCAATCGGCGGGGACGATGTTCAAGGCTTTGCCGCCGGAAATGACGCCGGTTTGCACGGTGCTGAACGGCGGATCGAAACGGGCGTCGTGATGCTCGGGCGCTTTGAGCCGGTTGCCAATCCGCCTCAGTTCACCGATCAGTTCGGCGGCGTACTCGATGGCATTGACTCCGAGTGGGGCGTACGCCGAATGGCACGCTTCACCGTGAATATCGCAGCGCATCGCCAGTTTGCCTTTATGGCCCAGCACCGGTTTGAGCTCGGTCGGCTCACCAATGATGCAGAGCATCGGTTTGACCGGGCGCTTTTCCAATTCCGACAGCAACGAACGCACACCAAGGCAACCGACTTCCTCATCGTACGAAAGTGCGATGTGCACCGGCAGCCGCAGCGTGGCTTTCACCAGCGACGGGACCAGCGCGAGTACGCAGGCTATGTAGCCTTTCATGTCCGCCGTGCCGCGACCGTACAACTTGCCGTCGCGCTCGGTGAGTTCGAACGGCGCGACGGTCCACGGCTGGCCGTCGACGGGCACCACGTCGGTGTGCCCCGACAGCACGATGCCCGGCCGGTCCGCCGGGCCAATGGTGGCGAACAGGTTGGCCTTGCTGCGCGGCTCGTTGTAGACCAGCTCGCAAGGCACGTCGAAGCGTTCGAGGTAGTCGCGGACGAACTCGATAAGGTGCAGGTTTGATTCGCGGCTCGTGGTGTCGAACGCCACCAACGTTTTCAGCAAATCGAGGCTGTTGCTCATCGGTCGTCTCCGGCAACGCCGTAGCCAGGGGATTTGTCGGGGGCCAGGGCGCGGTCGATGTAGTCCTGAACCTGTGGGCGATAGGCGTCCCACAATTTCTCAAGCTGGCCGATCGGGTCGTGATCCGCCCAGTCCACCCGCAGGTTGATGATCGGCCAGGTCAACTCGCCGACCACCACCACCGCCGCCGAATGCACCGGCCCGGCTTCGCCGCCCGCGGCGATGGCCGCTTTCATGGCCGCGAGCAAGCGGTCGGTCAGTTGGCCCTCGCCATGCTCGAACGCCTCGACCATGGCCTCGATCACTGATCGGTCCGCCAGCATGTTGCCGGCAGCGACGCATTGATTGCCGGACACGGCATTGTGGTTGCCCAGGGTTTGCGAACCGCTGAAATGCGCGGTGCGGCCGAGATGGTCTATCGCCGTGATCTGCCGATATTGGCTGTAGCCGTTGCGGGTCAGGACCTTGTCCAAAGCCTCGGCCGGCGTGAGGCCTTGTTCCATGAGGGCAAGGGCTTCCGGGCCGAGCGACGGCAGGGTGATGTTTTGTGTGGAGACGGCGCCGACACCCGGCAGCAGCCAGGGGCAACGGGCGCCGACGGCGATGCTGGAGGAACTGATCGCAATGCCGAACTGACCGGTTTCGGGGCAACGGGCGGCGATGGAGAAGGTCATGGTTTTGCTCCTTGGTTAGCGTTGGCGAAATGGGTGTCTGGGCGGGCCCCTTCGCGAGCAAGCCCGCTCCCACAGGGATCTTCAGTGGCCACAAGTATGTGAACGACGAACAACCTGTGGGAGCTGGCTTGCCTGCGATGGCCGCGACTCGGTCTTACCTGCTTACTCAGGAATCACCGCAATCACATCAATCTCCATCAACCACTGCGGCTGCCCCAACGCCGACACCACCAGCCCGGTCGAGATCGGAAACACCCCTTTAAGCCACTTGCCGACTTCCTGATACACCGGCTCGCGGTAACGCGGATCGATCAGGTAAGTGGTGGTTTTCACGATGTGGCTGAGGTCGCTGCCGGCCTCTTCCAGCAACTGTTTGACGTTGCGCATGGCTTGCTCGGTTTGCGCACGCGGGTCACCGAGGCCCACCAGGTTGCCTTCGAAGTCGGTACCGACCTGGCCGCGAACGTAAACGGTGTTGCCAGCCCGGACCGCTTGGCACAAGTCGTTGTCCAGGCTCTGGTTCGGGTAGGTTTCTTTGGTGTTGAACATGCGAATACGGGTATGAGTTGGCGTGGACATTTGAAGCTCCTGAAGAAGAAATTAAGCACTAACCGTTGCTTTATGGGCGGCCGGGACGGTTTCAGTCTCGCGTTGCGCGGCATCGTGGTAGTCGAGGTATGAACGCTGGATGGCGATGTGGTCAGCCACGTACTTGGCATCGTGCCAAACGCCCCAGATGAACGAAGACCCGCGACGCGACTGCCACGGCAGGCCGAGGAAATACACGCCAGGCTCGCTCGACACGCCGCGCTGATGCGCCGGTTTGCCGTTGTCGTCGAAGGCATCAACCTTGAGCCAGCTGTAATCCGTGGCAAAACCGGTGGCCCAGATGATCGAGGTCACGCCGGCCTTGGCCAGGTCGAGCTCAAGAATCGGGTTAGTCACGCATTCCGGATCGGAAAAGGTAATGCGCGCTTCAGGCTCTTCCGGCAGGTCCAAACCGTTGCGTTCGATGTAGGCATCGGCGGCATTGAGCAACGCCAGATAATTCTCGTCGCCGCGCGCCAGGTTCTCGGCAAGGTTCGGTTGAAAAGTCGCTACGCCGCCGTTGAACGATTGGGTCAAACCCACCAGTGTCATACCGCGATGGGCCAGCCCACGGAAGTCCACCGTGCGGCCGCCATGGGCACCGCTGACCGCGATGGTCACGTGTTCCCGGCCGGGTTTCATGGCCGCCTGATCCCATTCGCCGAGCACACCCAACCACCAGCAGAAATCACGGTTGCGATAAGCGCGGGGAGGGCGATCGTGTGCGCCGACCGAGAGGTAAACCTTCTTGCCGGCACGCTGCAGTTCATCGGCGATTTGCACGCCCGACGAACCGGCGCCGACCACCAGAACCGCGCCTTCGGGCAGTTGCGCTGGATTGCGATAGTCGGCCGAGTGGATCTGCAGGAATGGCTGATCTTTCGGCGCGATCGGCGGGATAACCGGACGCTGGAAAGGCCCGGTGGCAGCCACCACGCGGTTGGCTTCGATCACGCCTTCAGAGGTTTCGATGGTGAAGCCCGGCCGACCGACATTGCGCTCAACCTTCAGCACATCCACGCCAGTGCGGATCGGGGCGTTGAATTTCTTGGCGTAGGCTTCGAAGTAGTCGGCGACCCGCTCTTTCGGGGCAAAGTCATCGAGGCTGAGGTCGTCGAAATCGAGACCGGGAAAACGGTCGTGCCAGGCCGGACCGTTGGCCACTAGCGAATCCCAGCGGCCGGTGCGCCAGCGTTCGGCGATACGGTTACGCTCCAGCACCAGGTGCGGCACGCCAAGTTTGCTCAAGTGTTCACTCATGGCCACGCCAGCCTGACCGGCGCCAACTATCAGCGTATCTGTTTTTATTTTTTCAGTGGTCATCTCTATACCCTTCGAAGTTGGATTTAGGTCGGTAACGGCCTGCCATTTCTTGGGGTCAAGACTAGGGATCACCCTGGTATCGGTAAAATATTATTAAGCTGGCATTTGAGTATAAATAACTGATGCAGAGCGTTTGGTTCGGTGGCTCTCCCTTTAAACGCTAGGCGCTGGCATCGGCTTCATGCTCGTCGGCGAAGGCCATGAGCACCTCCAGATCGAGTACATCCAGCTTGATTCGGGAAATAAAAGCGGAGAAGGCCAGGTTGGCGGCGAGCAGACGCAGATCGGAGGCCCAGGCCGGGACATGGACCGGCCCCTGGAGCCAGCCGGACTCGAAGAGCGGGGCCAGGCGCACGGTATCGCCCAGACTGAGGCGCCCGGCGAACAAATGGCCCACCAGTTCCGGCCGGTTGTCGCGGATCGCGATGCGCAACAGGGTATGCACGCCGAGCAAACCGGTCAGGTAGGCGGCATCCTTGGTGAACGCCGAACCGCCGCGCAGGTCGGCGCCGCGGAAAACCCGCTGGGTCGAGCGGAAGGACTCCTCTTGCGACTGACCGGCGGCGAGAAAGCCTTCGAATACCTGAATGAAGTCGGCGCCATCCAGCGCCTGCTGGACCGCGAGCACGCGCAGGGCGAGGCGGCGAAGGCGGTTAATGTCCATGCTACCGGTGAACAGCTCGGCCAGGGTGGCGATGCCCTCCTGGGTCTGGGTCGTGCGTGGTGCCCCCAGGCCCAGGCTTTTCAGGTTGGGTTGCAGGGCGCCGTTTTGTGCCGTGGCGACATGCACGAAGGCCTCATGCTGCAACAGCTGGTTCTTGTCCAGTTCCGAGAACAGCGCGCTGGCACGCAGGCGGATGCGACTGGCCCCGGCGATGGCCTTGGCGGCCAGGGTCGGATCGAGCACGACGGTGATCCGGCCCGGTCCGAAGAAGCGGTCCAGTTCCGGCTGCATCCAGGCGGCGAAGACCTCGGCCGGGATTTCTGCCGGGCACGGTGGAATCCGCGCACCGCCCAGAAGGGCGTCGGTGGTCTTGAGGAAGAATTGGGCCGCGTCCAGCATGCTCAATTTCTGGCTCGAGTAATAGAAGTCCGGGCGCCGGTACAGCGCTGACGAATACTGAGTAAAGGCGGGTGTACCGATGGCACCGAGCATATGCCCCGCCGTCGCATAGCTGCGCGCCGTCATGGCGAGGTGGCGCCCGGCCGGATGGCCCTCATCGCAGCGGCCGATAAAGGCTTCGAGGGCGGCGATATCGGCGCTGTGGTCGTGCGGGCGCAGCTCGACCTTGGGCAGTTCTGCCTGCCCGGCGCGCCAACGTGCCAGGAATACTTCCTCGACCCCATCCGGCCAGGCCAGGGCATCCAGCACGCGGATCTTGCGGGCCAGACCGGGCAGGGCGGCATCGAGCTCGGACAGGGGAGTGGCACTCACAGACATCACCTTGGGAGACGAGGTTCGTCGCAAAAGTTTAGTCGTTGTCGATGCATCCCGTTGTGAGAGGTCACGCCTGAGCTGTATCTATTGGAGTGAAAAGGCTCTCTGGTCAGGTATCGATTCACTGGAAGCTCTGGAGCTGCGAACTCTCGACGATGGACGGCTTGCGACAGAAGACCAGGCCAAAAGTCTGCCCAATGATCAGGTGCCTGGTGACGAGTTTTTTTATACGCAGGATTGGGATGGAATGAGAAAGACTAAATCTGTATCAACTATGTCAATACCAGCCTGTGAAAGCAGCGTAGTAACCTGGCCACGGTGATGGGTTTGATGGTTGAAAAAATGCATGACCAGGCTGTAAAAATCCTTATCGGACACTACACCTTTCATGCTGGCGTAATGGAGAGTGTGGTCCAGATCGGACTCTGTAATAGAGTGAGCCCATTCGACAATTATCTGATCGAGTCTCTCTCGATGCACTGAGAGCTCTGGAATAGTAGAGAACAACAATTGGTCGAGGCTTTTCGGATCGCAAAGTTGCCTCACCGACTCCAGTGCCGAGTGGTCCGCTGGATGCTTGGCGAATCGCTTTAGCCACACAGTGTCTCCGATCGCCACGTGGTTTAGCGTCCCGAGAATAGATTTGAAGAACGCTTTTCTATCGGCTGAGAGCTCATCATCGGACAAGCAACTGGTTGCCCCATAGATCTTTGCGTTCATCCATTTGTTATAGGTCGCCATCAGGCAGATGTGTTCGGTGCGGCTCATGTGTTCATCCTTTGAGTATGTGTTCGCACTATCCATGCGAGGCCGGGATGTTATCGCCTCCAATGCGGAGCAGCTACTGAAGAGTAGCCAAAGCCGTGCCGCTGAATGCGCTGCTAAAATGCACGAACCCATTCCGATTCTGGAGAACCAAGATGATCAGCAAAAACACGATTTGTCTGTGGTACGACGGCACCGCGTTGAATGCAGCGACGTTCTACGCCGAAACGTTTCCCGACAGCGCTGTGGGAGCTGTCCTTCGCGCGCCCGGCGACTATCCGGCAGGCAAGCAGGGCGATGTCCTGACAGTCGAGTTCACGGTGATGGGCATCCCTTGCCTCGGACTGAACGGGGGCTCGGCGATCAAGCACAACGAGGCTTTTTCGTTCCAGGTTGCGACCGACGACCAAGCCGAAACGGACCGCTTGTGGAATGCGATTGTCGGGAATGGCGGCCAGGAAAATGTATGCGGCTGGTGCCAGGACAAGTGGGGAGTGTCATGGCAGATCACACCACGTGTTCTGACCGCTGCGATCACCAATCCTGATCAAGCCGCGGCCAAGCGTGCGTTCGACGCCATGATGGAGATGGGGAAGATCGACGTTGCTGCGATTGAAGCGGCTGTTAAGGGTTAACCAACGCTGCTTGGGGCCGGGCGATTGACAACCCACGTCTCCAACAACACTATCTGCCTATGACTTACACATCCCGCATGTGCATGATGTATTCCTCCATGACCGCTTCCGGCGGGCCATGAGGTCATGCGTGCTTGGAACCTGACGTATTCACCAAGGCCCCGCCAGAAATGGACGGGGCTTTTTAGTTCTCCGTCCGCCGATGGCTAACGGAGATTGAAGTGTTAGAGATCAAACGAGCCCATCAAGGCGATTGCCGGGCGGCATTCGACATTCGCCGTCACGCGATACGGCATCAGTGCATCGGCGCCTATACCCCGCAGCAAATGGACGTCTGGACGGCAGGGGCCGCTGAGGACGGATATTGCGACCTGATGGAAAAACACTTTTATCTGGGGTGTATTCAGGGAGAACCTGTGGCGACAGGCATGCTTGATCTGGAGAGGCGTGAAATCGGCGCGATCTTTGTCTTGCCTGGCTTTATGCAGCGGGGCATTGGCAAGCGCATTCTGGATTACCTTGAGTGCCTGGCACGGGATTTGGGGCTGGAGGAAGTTCAACTGGACGCTACGTTGAACGCCGCTCACTTCTACCGGCAATGCGGTTTCGTCGGTGAGCAGACGGCCATTTACCATTCGCCCTCCGGTCTGCAACTCGCTTGCATTCCGATGGTGAAGGGGCTGTTGCGTTCTTGAGCGGCTATTTCGTTTTCCAGTGACCACCACCCGACTCGCAATCAATTTTCGCCTGACTCAAATGCTCAGCGCCGTAGTAATACGTAGTGACCTGAGCATTGTTCGGAATATTCAGCGATGTGCTGTTCTTGTCTTTGCTGGTGGAGTGAGGATTGGCCAGCGATTCTTGCGTCAACGTGGCGATGCAAGTGGCCTGAGAATGATCGGCGCACTGTTCGACTTTTTTCTTGGTACTGGCCAGCATGTCTTTGCTCTCGTTGCTGCATGACCAATTGATGGCGTTCACCGGCATGCCTTCGTACTCATAGCAGCTATGCGTTTCGACCACCGGCACGGAAGGGCTTTGAGAGCGGGTCAGCACGTCACAGCCTTCAGCCATGACCAGGGTGGGACTCAGGCTGGCAAGCAGAAGCAGCAGTCTACTGTTCATCGGGATTTCCTATCCAATGGCGCCTTGTTTGATCAAAGATCAGCGCTGATAGGGTTTCGAAAACGCGATGAGGCGCGGGGTTCCATTGGTTTTTTAGATCCGCTGTGGGAGGGGGCGCAAAAAGCGCAGGCCCGATGGTATGCTCGCCGCGCCACGCGCTGGCAATCCAGGGAACACTCTTTAAGGAAGGGGATGGCGGATGATCGATTTCAACAACAAAGGCTTTTTCAAACTCAAGCAAAACAACGAGTACGCGGAGCGAGTCACCGCGCTGCTGCTGGACGGCGAGCAGGTCATTGATGCCTATAAATCCATGCGCGACGGCGTGGTGTTTACCAACAAACGAATCATCGCGGTGAACGTGCAAGGCATCACCGGCAGCAAAAAAGATTTCACTTCGTTGCCTTACAAAAACATCGTCGCTTACTCCGTGGAAACCTCGGGCACCTTCGACCTGGATTCTGAGCTGGAAATCTACTTCTCGGCGCTGGGCAGAGTGAAGTTTGAATTCACTGGGAGGACGTCGATGGTCGAGATTTCCAAACTCATCTCACAGCATCTGTTGGGCTGAGTTTTTAGGCTTCGTGACAGTTTTCAGAGGTAACAATGGACGCATGGACACTGCGTTGGCTGGAAGCCTCGGGGAGCCTTGCTGAACTTCGCTCCGATCTGATCGGCGAATTTGACGCCGCTTACAAGACGGTCTCCCGTCTGATTACGCCTGCGCGACTTGATGTGTTGATCCAGCGGCTCCCTGGCGAGACCATTCCTGAAATGGGCCTCTTGGGGCGCGCTTATCGAAGCTCAATGTTCACGATGACCATCGATCCAGACAACCCGAATTTTTTGCCCAGCCTGCGCACGCTGCATCGACAAATCGTCCATGAGGTTCATCATTGCCTGCGCATGGCGGGGCCTGGTTACGGTTGGACGTTAGGTGAAGCCTTGGTCAGCGAGGGACTTGCCGGACAGTTCGTCCGGCATTTGCTCGGCAGCGACCCAGAGCCTTGGGAGTGTGCCGTTACCGACGCCGATCTGCTTCGCTTCCCGGTAGACCTGAAGACCCTTGAGTCCACGCATTACAATCACAGTGAGTGGTTTTTCGGTTTTGGTGCTCATCCGAAATGGCTTGGCTATACGCTTGGTTACGAGATGGTTGGGCGCTGGCTTGCGTCAGTGGGCGAAATCGATGCTGCAACTTGGATCAACGTGCCTGCACACGATATTTTCGCCTCAGCGCTTGAGGAAGGCATTGTGGTGCTCTGACCCAACGACCGTTAAGGCATTCAAGCCTGGGAGCTGCAAGATGACTCAAACACTGGAACGCGCCATTGCCATCGCCGCCACTGCGCATGAGGGGCAGGTCGACAAGGGCGGTAGCCCTTACATCCTGCATCCGCTGAAAGTCATGCTGCGGGTCACGACGCTGGAAGAACGCATCGTCGCGGTGCTGCATGACGTGGTCGAAGACTGCGGCATCAGCCTTGATGACCTGCGCAAGGAAGGGTTCAGCGAAGCCGTACTGACGGCCATCGAATCGGTCACCAAAGTGCCGGGGGAGTCCTATGAAACCTTCGTCGAACGCGCGGCGCAGAACCCGATTGGCCGGGTGGTGAAACTGGCGGATCTGGAAGAGAACAGCGACTTGTCGCGAATCGCGCAGCCGTCGTGGGAAGACCTGGAACGCATTGAAAAATATCGGCGGGCGATTGGCGTGTTGCGTTCCTGACGAGCCGAACAAATAGATCCGTCCCCATTTCTACGGATGCCTGTAAGACAGGAGCATGATGCATTTTGCGGAGTAGTCAGAACGATGATTTTAGTTGTCGACGGTATCAGCGCTAGCGGGAAAACTACCTGGTGCGCACAGCATGGAGGGCAACACGTCATTCCTGAAAATGGACGTTTCAAGGACGAGCCGGATAGACTACAAAACCCGGTCGGAGCGGCAACTTTCTGGGCAGAGCGAAACGTAGATCGCTGGCAGGCAGCGCTCACCATGGAAGAAATGTGTTCGTGGGCTTTGTGCGACAGCGACCCCCTCAAGCTCCACTACATTTGGAGTCTCTGGCAGATAGGCGAGGCAAGCGAACACGACTGGCGATTGGAGTTGGCGGCTACACGAGAAACGATAGCCCAAAGGCGAGTTGGCTTCGCTGACTATTACATTGTCGGCAGCATCGATCCGCAGCTCGCGCGACAGCGTGCTCAAGCAGACACGGACCGCCGACGGAGTAGATTCGAGCTACACGTGCGCCTGCAAACCGCTCTTTTTAACTGGTACTCAGCCATCGAAAAGGTACTTCCCGGCCGAGTACGATTCGGTTTTCCTTCAGAAATTCCGACCTTGAAAATCCTTGATGGAAGATATGCGCTAGCGGCCTTTGATCAAATGATCGCATCGCTCCCACGACCTACTCACACCTCGTGGCGAGACTGAGCCTTTAATAGCAGTGGAAAGCGGGTCGATGTGAGATTCAAGCAGTAGATGCAACACACCCAATACGGAAGAATTGCCCTCTCCCACAAGGAGAGGGCAGGTGCCAGCCTAGGTGTGATGAATTTCCCGATCCTTGGTTTCCGGCATGAAGAATATGCCAAGAATGGCCGTCATCACGGCGATGACGATGGGGTACCAAAGCCCGTAGTAGATATCACCCGTGGCCGCGACCATGGCGAACGCCACCGTGGGCAGGAAGCCGCCGAACCAGCCATTGCCGATGTGGTAGGGCAGCGACATCGAGGTGTACCGGATGCGCGCCGGAAAGAGTTCCACCAGCCAGGCGGCAATCGGACCGTAGACCATGGTCACGTAGATCACCAGGATGGTCAGGAGCAGAAGCACCATCGGATAGTTGGTCTTGGCCGGGTCGGCTTTCTCGGGGTAGCCGGCGTCTTTGAGCGCGGTGCCGAGGGAGGCCGTGAAGGCGTCGTTCTTGGCCTTGAAGTCGGCGGCCGGCATGCCGGTGCCCTCGAAGCTCGGGATCACCTTGTTCCCGATGCGGACCTGCGCGACGGCGCCAGGCTCAGCTTTCTCGTTCTTGTAGGGGA
This sequence comes from Pseudomonas sp. F01002, assembly GCF_004402115.1. Classification (NCBI taxonomy): domain Bacteria; kingdom Pseudomonadati; phylum Pseudomonadota; class Gammaproteobacteria; order Pseudomonadales; family Pseudomonadaceae; genus Pseudomonas; species Pseudomonas sp. F01002. The sequence continues at coordinate 114,855 of NZ_SOPU01000037.1, forward strand.
TGGCCCTCTTCGCCAGCACCGTCTTGGCGAGGTCGCAGGAGCTGGTGAATTTGGCCTTGCCCACCGGGTCGAACTGGAACGAGCACTGGTTAGGATCGGCGACCACTGTCACCGGGTTCTTCTCCTGCGCGATGAACACGTCGGGGTTTCCGTATTGGGTCAACGCATGGAAGATCGGGAAGTAGGTCAGCGCCGCGAGGATACAGCCGGCCATGATGATGCCCTTGCGGCCGATGCGGTCGGAGAGGCTGCCGAATATGACGAAGAACGGCGTGCCGATCAGCAGGGAGCCGGCAATCAGTAAGTTGGCGGTCTGCGGGTCGATCTTCAGCGTCTGCAGCAGGAAGAACAGCGCATAGAACTGCCCGGTGTACCAGACGACGGCCTGGCCGGCAGTACCGCCGAGCAGGGCCATGATCACGATTTTGAGGTTGTCCCAGCGGGCGAAGGATTCGGTCAGCGGCGCCTTGGAGGACTTGCCTTCGGCTTTCATCTTCAAGAACACCGGCGACTCGCTGAGTTGCAGGCGGATGTACACCGAGACGATCAGCAGCAGGATCGACAGCAGGAAGGGAATCCGCCAGCCCCAGGCCTCGAAGGCTTCGGTGCCGAGGATGGTGCGGCAGGCGAGGATCACCAGCAGCGAAAGGAACAGACCGAGGGTCGCAGTGGTTTGAATCCACGAAGTGAAGTAGCCGCGCTTACCTTTCGGCGCATGTTCGGCCACGTAGGTCGCCGCGCCGCCGTACTCACCGCCCAGGGCCAGGCCTTGCAGCAGGCGCAGGCTGATCAGAATGACCGGCGCTGCCACGCCGATGGTCGCGTAGCCGGGCAAAAAGCCCACTACGGCCGTGGAGATACCCATGATCACGATGGTGATGAGAAAGGTGTGTTTGCGCCCGATCATGTCGCCCAGTCGGCCGAACACGATGGCGCCGAAGGGGCGTACCGCGAAGCCCGCGGCGAACGCGAGCAGCGCGAAGATGAAGGACGTTGTCTCATTGACGCCGGCGAAGAAGTGCTTGGCGATGATCGCAGCGAGGGAGCCGTAAAGGTAAAAGTCGTACCACTCGAACACGGTACCCAGGGACGAGGCAAAAATGACCTTGCGCTCCTCCTTGGTGATCCCGTGGTGGGGCGCGCTGCCCGTGGATGTGTTGTCGATTGCGGCCATGAGTCTTCTCCGTCGTTCTTGTTGTAGGCCGGAGTACCTCACTACCTTTTTTGCCGCACCCAGGCCCTGGGGCTGATGTCGTCGGATTACGGATTGCGCGAAGCATGCACACAGGCTGACGGCCTCGCATCGCTGCAAGGTTTCCTGAAGCATAATCGGCTTCGCGCAGATATCCACTCGCCATCACGCTCAACCCCGGGCTGATTCCCCAATGTGAGCCGCAAAACCGAATTCATCCGCAGCAATCTCATCGCGCAAGGTCAGTTGCGGAATCTCATACGCCCCCGAATTCTGCGGACGAAACGCGATGGGCTGCGTCGTCCAAAGGTCATCCAGCCGCTGCCCAAGTGAGTCACACGTCGCTGAAAAGCGTGCGTCGTCCATTCGGCCAGTGCGATAGATCATGAACGGTGGCAGCACGTCGAAACCGGGGTAAAACAACACGCCGTGGTGGATCGGGAATAGCAGGTCGTCGATCGGGCCGTTGATCCCCCTCGGGCTGTAATGAGACTCCCAGCCGCCGGCGGTCACGACCAGCATCGCCCGCTTGCCCGCCAGCGTGCCTTCCCCATAACGGTCGCCCCAGCGCGCGTCGGAGTGTTCCCCCACGCCATAGGCGAAACCATAGGCGTAGACCCGCTCCACCCAGCCTTTGAGGATCGCCGGCATCGAGAACCACCACAGGGGAAATTGCAGAATCACCGCGTCCGCCCACATCAGCTTCTCCTGCTCACACGCGATGTCGTGTTGTTGCAGGCCTTCTGCGTACGCACGCTTGGAGTCCAGCGACGGATCGAAGCGCGAGCTGGTGGGCCGGCCGAGGCTGTCATCGGCATCCAGCGAGGCTTTCCAGTTCATCGCGTACAAGTCTGAAACCTGGACCTGGTGGCCGGCAGCTTCCAGCCGTTCGATGGCGAAGTCTTTGAGCGAGCCGTTCAAGGACTTGGGTTCAGGGTGGGCATAAACGAGCAAAACATTCATCACTGAGTCTCCGGTGTCTGGAGGCTGCAGGATCGGACGTTGACCGGTATATTGGAAATGAATAACCAATATGCCAGGTATTGTGATGAATAATCTGCGGCGCCTGGACATCAACCTGTTGCTGACCCTTGATGTCCTGCTTTCGGAACACAACGTGACCCGCGCGGCTCACCGTCTGAATCTGTCGCAACCGTCGGTGAGTGTGCACTTGGCGAAGTTGCGCGATATTTTCGGCGATCCGCTGTTGCTGCCGGGCCCACGGGGCATGCGGCCCACCGCCCGGGCCGATGAATTGCGCGAACCGCTGCGCCAGGCACTGGAAGCTCTGGAGCGCGCCGTGTCGCCCGCGGACGCTTTCAACCCGGCCGAGGCGCAACAGACGTGGAAGGTCATGGCGTCCGATTACGGCGAGTCGACCATCCTGTTGCCCGCATTGGCTGGGCTGCGCTCGGCAGCACCGGGCACGCGCCTGGCGGTGTTTGACCTGGTGCCGCCACGGTTGGCCAAACAAGCGGAGCAGGGCGCCATCGATCTGGCTTTTCATACCCGCGAGGACTCGCCACCCGGTTTGCATCGCCGGGCATTGTTTACCGAACGCTATGTGCTGGTGGGGCGTGCCGACCATCCGCGTCTGCAAAAGCGGCCGACACTGGCGCAATTCTGCGAGCTCGATCATGTGATCGTGTCGCCGGATGGCGGCGGTTTTCACGGCACCACTGACAGGGCGCTCGCTGAAGTCGGGCTGACGCGTCGGGTCGTGCTGTCGGTTCCGCATTTCCTGTTTGTCCGCTCGGTGCTGGAGAGCACGGATCTGGTGGCGATGCTGCCAGCACGGCTGGTTCGTGACGTAAACGGGCTGGCGGTGTTCGAGCCACCGCTGGAGGTGCCGGGTTACGAGATGAGCATGCTCTGGCCGGAGCGCTGCCATCGCGATCCGGCGCATCAGTGGTTGCGGGCGTTTATTGTGGGGGCGGTGTGAAGACTCAAGTCTTGATCACGTACCCATAGGCTCGAATGCGACCACCTTCTTGTTTCAAATACACGCCCTGGAGTTCCGGGGTGAAGCCAGGAAGAGCGTTGATACCTTCCTCCAGCGCCAGGAAGTACTTGAGCACCGCGCCTCCCCATATTTCCCCGGGCACCACGCAGAGCACGCCGGGTGGATAGGGAAGGGCCCCTTCGGCAGCGATGCGACCCTCCGCGTCCGCCAGCGCCACCAGTTCGACGTTGCCACGGATGAATTCGAAATGTGCTGCCTGCGGGTTCATCGCCTTTTTCGGGAAGTGTTCCTTGCGGAACATTGCCTTCTGCAATTGCTGGACGTTGTGGGTGCGGTAGAGGTCGTGCATCTCCTGGCAGAGTTGGCGAATGGTGTAGTTGCGATAGCGCTCCTGATGCGTTGCATAGATGGCCGGCAACACCCGGCTCATCGGTGCGTCATCACTGATGAAGCGTTCAAAGCGTGCGATCTGTGCGGCGAGATGCGTCATCTTCGCCCAGTCTTCGGCAGGGGTGAGCAGGAACAGAATCGAGTTCAGGTCACACTTTTCCGGAACGATGCCATTCTCGCGCAGGAAGTTGGCGAGGATGCCGGCATGGATACCGAAGTCGGTGTAACTGCCATCGACCGGGTCGATGCCTGGCGTGGTGAACAGCAACTTGCAGGGGTCGATGAAGTATTGCTTGTCGGCGTAACCACTGAAGGCATGCCAGCGATCCTTCGGATGGAATTCGAAAAACCGGATGTCGTTGGCGATGTCCTCAGTCGGATGGTCCTGCCAGGGGCGACCGTCAATGGTGTCCGGCACGAAGGGGCGAACCATGGTGCACGCTTCCAGAATCAATTTGCGCGCGTCGATACCGAACTTCACACAGTCTTCCCACAGGCGCAGGCCACTGCGGCCGGAATGGATGCGCGCGTTCACATCCAGTGAGGCGAACAGCGGGTAAAACGGGCTGGTAGAGGCTTGGGCCATGAAGGCGTTGTTCAGCCGTGCATGGTTGCAATAACGGGCCTGGCCTTTGATATGGCGATCTTTCTTGTGGATCTGCGACGCCTGGGAAAACCCCGCCTGCTGTTTGTGCACCGATTGAGTGACAAATATACCGGGATCGTTTTCATGCAGATCCAGCAGCAACGGCGAGCAATCCTTCATCATCGGGATGAACTGTTCGTAACCCACCCATGCCGAGTCAAACAGGATGTAGTCGCACAGTTTGCCGATGCGATCGACGACTTGTCTGGCGTTGTAGATGGTGCCGTCATAGGTGCCCAGCTGAATGATCGCCAGACGAAACGGCCGTGGCAGTTGGGCCTTGTCCGGTGCCACTTCGCTGATGAGTTCGCGCAGGTAACCTTCTTCGAAACAATGGGCGTCAATCCCGCCGATAAAACCATAAGGGTTGCGCGCGGTTTCCAGGTAAACCGGGGTAGCCCCCGCCTGGATCAACGCACCTTGGTGATTGGATTTGTGGTTGTTTCGATCGAACAGCACCAGATCGCCAGGCGTGAGCAGCGCATTGGTGACCACCTTGTTAGAGGCCGATGTGCCATTGAGCACGAAGTAGGTCTTGTCGGCGTTGAACACCTGCGCCGCGTGTTTTTGCGCCTGAAGTGCCGGGCCTTCGTGGATCAGCAAGTCGCCGAGCTTGACGTCGGCGTTGCACATGTCGGCGCGAAATAGAGTCTCGCCGAAGAAGTCGAAGAACTGCCGGCCAGCCGGGTGTTTGCGGAAAAACTGGCCGCCCTGGTGGCCAGGGCAGGCGAACGTAGCGTTGGCCGATTCGGTGTAGTGCTTGAGCGCGTCGAAGAAGGGCGGCAGGAGACTTTCTTCATAGGCTTTTGCCGCGGTCTCCAATTGGTTGCCATGGTATTCGGCGTTATTGCGCGAGGGGTCAAAAATGCCATTCACCTGAAGCAGCACATCTTGCAGGTGCTTGTAGACGTCCCGGGCGCGGTTGCCGGAACCGGGAGAGGCGACGAGAAAAATGGGGATATCGAAACCGGTACGCTGCAGGGCGTCCAGGGCGCCCGCCATCACATCCTCCACAGAGAACACCGCAACCGCGACGTCGGTGTAGTCGGTTTGATTGAGCGGGATCACTTCTCGGGAGGTCTGGAAACAATCGAACGCGGAATCACTGGCGGCTATTTTCAGGGCTTTCATGCGGGGAATCTCCTAGCGGACAGTCACTTGTCGGCTTTTTTCAAGAGATCAATTTAGCGAGGGCGCCTTCAAGGTTCCCTGATCCAAATCATGTCGCCACTGGTTATAGACCATGCGGGGAAGGGTTACGGCTTTTCTGCCGGCTTTTCCCAAGGGCTGCCGACAGGCGCTCGACCACTTCTGCTTCGGCAACCCCTTCGTCGGCGCCTTCATGAAAGACCACGCAACTCGCCGCGTTTTCGCCATCAACGCAGCGATAGACCGCCACTACGCTGCCCGGGCCGGTGCCGGTGTGTCCGCTCAACGTCAGATCGCCCATGACCAAACCCTGCATCAGGCCGAGACCGTAGCTCGGGGAAGTCCACGGGCGACCGGGAATCGGGCCGCCGAGGACGCGTACCGTTTGCATCGCTTGCAGCAGCGCGTTTGGCAGAAGGTTGCCGGCCAGCAGACCGTCCAGACAAAGGGCGGTTTCCTCAAGTGGGCCAACCAGCAAGCCGTGATAGACCCAGCCGGGGTCGTAGGATGGCGCGCTTCCCATGTTCACGCCCGGCAGATCGGCTTGCGTTTTGGCGAGGCGTACGCGGGATAAACCGAGGGGGGCGAACACACGCTCCGTGAGCGCTGCTTCAAGCGTGCGCCCCGTCACGCGTTCAATCAGTCGCACGACGAACAGATAGCCGACGTTCGAATAGCGCCAACCGTCCCCGGGTGCGTAGCGCAACCGGCTGGCATCAAGGCGTTGCAGCATGTCATCGGCCGGCCAGGGCGTCTCATGGCGGGCCACGGCGTTGTGGTAGTCGGCGAGTTCGCCATAATCCGCCAGCCCGGCCTCGTGCCGCAGCAGTTGGCGCAGCGTGAAGGGGCCTTCAGCAACGGTGTCGTCAAGGTCGATCAACCCGTCACGCACCAGTGACAGCGCGGCAGCAGCGAGCACGGTTTTGGTAAAGCTCCACCAGGGCACCGTTGTATCCGGCCTTTCAGGCGTGACGATAGCGCCGTTCGATACAAGGGAACACAGTATGAGTCGACTCTGGATGGAGGAGGGAGCGAATGGCCTTTGGCTTCTGCTGATCAGGCGTGACCCAACGCAATCGCGAACGAGACCACGATCATGCAGGCAAAGGCAAAGGCAAAGTTTAGATTCATGAAGTTTTCATCCAAAACATTTGTGATGGCGCCATCTTGAACAAGTCACAAACAAATAAAAAATTCGGCTTCATGATTTGAATTATCGAAACAATTGATGTCCGGGTGGTTTGTGTTTATCCCGCGCTTTGGCTAGTCTCGCACAAGCACGCAATTTCGCGCAAAAACAGGCAAAAACATGCACGACTCACACTCAGCCGCCGAGCTCCCTCATCTGCGCCGGCAAAAAATCTTGTTGATTCTCGAACGTGACGGCAAGGTCATGGCTAGTGAGCTGAGCCTGCATTTCGCAGTGTCCGAAGACACCATTCGCCGTGATCTGGCGGAGCTGGCCACCGCCGGGCTGGTGCAGCGGGTGCACGGCGGGGCACTGCCGCGGCCCAAGGACACCGGCAAGGATTATTTCACCCGCGTCAGTGAAACCGATGAAGTGAAAACACACCTGGCGCAACTCGCCGCACGCCAGGTACACAACGGCCAGATTGTGATTTTCGATTCGGGGAGCACGACGCTGCAAATCGCCCGTTCTCTACCTTCGGACATTGCCATTACGGCCGTCACCGCCTCGCCGATGATTGCGATCACCCTGGCCGAATACAAAGGCATCACGGTGATTCTGGCCGGCGGGCAACTCAATCCCGCGACCCTGTCGGCCAGCGGACATGAAACCCTGCGGCTGATCGAGGGCATCAAGGCTGATCTGTTGTTCACCGGCGTCTGTGCGATTCACCCGGAAGTCGGCATCAGCTCCCTGCATTTCGAGGAGGTGCCGGTCAAACAGGCGATGCTCGCCAGCGCCTCCCATGTCGTTGCCGTCACCACCGCCGACAAACTGGGGGCGGTGGAGCCGTTCGTGGTCGCGCCGTGTCAGCGTATTCATACCCTGATCACCGAGCGTCATGTGGCGTCGGGCAATGTCGAGGACTATCAAAAGCTCGGGATTGAGGTGGTGCAGGTGGAGGCGTGAAGCTTCAGCCCCCGGTCACCGGCGGGAAAAAGGCGATCTCGTCAAAGTCCTCGATCGCCTGATCCGGATGGCACAGCTCCTGGTTCAAGGCGCACATCAGGTTGCTTTCACCGAACACCTCTGCCCAGACCCCGCCACGCGCGATCAGCAGTTGGCGGACGTCGTCGATGCTGTTGAGGGTTGCCGTCAATGGCAGCTTTTCACCGCCAAGGTTTAGTTGCTCGCGATAACGAGCGAAGTAGCTGATCAGAATCATTGTGCGTCCTCCCACTGGAGTTTCCCCGAGCGTCCACCGTGTTTGCTGAGCAGACGGATCTCGCCGATGACCATGCCGCGATCCACCGCTTTGCACATGTCGTAAAGGGTCAGCGTAGTCACACTGACGGCGGTCAGTGCCTCCAGTTCGACGCCGGTCTGCCCTTCGAGGCGGCACGTGCCGATGATCTTCACGCTGTCGGGCGCACAGGCTTTGAGCTCGACATGAATCGAACTGAGCAGCAAGGCGTGGCAGAGCGGAATCAGTTCGTGGGTCTTTTTTGCCGCCATGATGCCGGCGTCCATCAGCCTGTGGGCCGCGGCGTCATCACCCTGCAGCCAACTGTTCATTTTGATCGGGGCCTTGTTCATTCTCCCGATCATCCTGATGTACACCTGCTGGAGCTACTACGTGTTCCGCGGCAAAGTGAGGATCGGTGATGGCTACCATTAAATTGCGTCAGCCTGAACCCGTGCGCTGGTATCGGCGCCTTGGGTGGCTTGTGTTGATCTGGCTGGGCAGTGTGCTGGCGTTGGGTGTTGTGGCGGGGGCATTGCGATTGTTGATGCATGCGGCCGGGATGAGTACCCACTGACGATCGCTGCAAAAAGAAACCCGGAGCCCCATAACAGGGCTACGGGTTTTTTCTATCGAGCGTCCCGAACTTACTGCGCCCCGAACATCGCGGTCCAGTAAATCCCCGGATCACTCTTCGGATCAACCGCATATGCGGCGCCCAACTCCCGGTAATTCGGGTTCATCAGGTTCGCGCAGTGACCGGCGCTGGACACCCAGCCATCGACCACCTTGCGCACGGTGTCTTGGCCGGCAGCGATGGTCTCGCCGACCTGCCCGCCGCTGTAACCGGCCAATTCAGCCCGATCACCCGGCATGCGGCCATCGCGGTCCTTGTGATCGAAGTAATTGTTGTTAGCCATCGACCGGGCGTGCTCCTCGGCCGCCGTTGCCAGTGCGGCGTTCCAGGCCAGTGGCGTGGCGGCGGCAAAGGATTGCGTGCCGCACTGGCGCGGCTGACTGCGTGCGATGTTGAGCTCGGCCAGCAGTTTCTGACCTTCGGCCTGCCAGTCACCCAGGCGAGCGCTCAACAGTGGACGTGCCAGTACGATGCGCCACTCACGATCCTGGCGGCTGACGCCGACATCGACGAATTGCGGGTCCAGCACAATCTGGCAAAAACTCTCCTGAATGGCTTTCATCGCTGACGGCGCATCGCGCGGCCCAGACAGGCTGATCGCCTGTACATTCTTCATCGGATAACCCGCGCTGGCCATTGCCTGCTGCAGATTGCCGACGCTGTTGGCGTTCAGCGCCAGCCGTGGGTCGCCGGCCAGCGGTGGCAGTTCCTGCGATACCTGACCTGCGCAGCGCTGCACCTGGCTGCGGTAGAGGTTGATCGAATCAATCAGTTGTTTCTCGTCGGCCGCCAACGCGTTCACGGCGAACAACATCCCCAGTGACAACGTGGCAAGACGCTTAGCAGATGATTTGAAGCGCATGGAAATCCCCTTGAGCTGACTGCGCCCATGATGCGCGATTTCACCCCCGCAAGCGCAATGACTTTTCACGCCCCAAGACTGTTTTTTTGTCCGTCTGTTGGAATGAATTTTGGCAACTACAATCAAGCAAAGTCACCAGTGCTTTGTGCTCCCGGTTCCGTCAGAAGGGTCGATCATGCGAGTTATCTGGATAGCCACCTGCTTCGCAATAACCCTTCTCGCCGGCCACACCATCGCGTCTGAGCAGGAGCAAAAAAAGGAAGTGGCTGAGGACAGGCCGAGGTCCTGGAGCAGAAAGCCGCGGAGAAGGGCAGCGATGTACCGGTGCCCAAGTCCGAAACCATCACCACCTCCGAGGCTCAGGCGGTCGATCCGGCCGGTCAGTCGCCCATGGACGATGCAATCACCTGTCTGGCCCGCTCCATCTACTGGGAATCCAAAGGCAAATCGTCCGCCGACATGGAAGCCGTCGCCAGCGTTGTCATGAACCGCCTGGGCCACGAGGGCTTTCCGGACACGGTATGCGCCGTGGTCAAGCAGGGTTCTGAAACCAGGAATTGTCAGTTTTCGTGGTGGTGTGATGGACGCTCGGATCAGGTCCAGGAAGAAACCCAATACGCGATTGCCAAGGAAATCGCGCGCAAGGTGCTCAACAAGCAACTCAACGACCGAACCCATGGCGCGATGTATTTCCACGACAGGAAGGTGAAACCCGCTTGGGCCAGGAAATACATCAAGACCAGCGAGACTTCGATGTTTCTTTTTTATACGCCGCGTGGTGGGTCGGCGAAGTAGGGACGTTCGATCCAAAACAGGTGCGGTGCCGTCCCTTCGATTAGCCCAGCGACTTCTAAATGATGGTCAGGGCAGAGGTTGGAGGCTGGTTTTGATGGCAGTGACCACACGGTTACGGCCTTCGTGTTTAGCGTGATACAGGCGTTGATCGGCTGTACGCAGAATGGCCTCGATGGTGTCGCCGTCGCGGCCGGATTGCGATACGCCGATGCTCACTGTGACCACGGTTAACCGCTGCAGGCCATGAAAAGAATTATTTGCAACGGTGCTTCGCAGACGCTCAGCGATGACGTGCGCGCCTTCAAGTGAAGTCTGAGGTAGCAATATCATGAATTCTTCCCCGCCCACCCGGGCTACGCCGTCATACGGCCGGATCGAGTCGAGGCATTTCTCCACGAAACCCTTCAGGATGTCATCGCCAACCTGATGCCCGAAGCGATCGTTGATGGACTTGAAATTATCCAGATCGAGTGCCAACACGGAGAACGGCTCACCGCCGCGCTTGGTCCGGCCCATTTCGACTTCGACCCGCTCCATGAACCGACGCCGATTATCAGCGCCAGTCAGTGGATCGGTCGCCGCAAGGTGCCCGAGTTCTTGATTGGTGCGCTGGAGTTCCTGCAGGGCGCTCTCGGTATACGCCATCGCTTCGGCAAGCCGCACCATCAACTCCTCCTGGCTGTAAATCTTCGAGAACGACCGCGTAGTGAGGAACGCTTGCACGACCCCGTAGCTCAATATGAAGAATCCACCGGCGAAGATCGCATGAGCGAGCCACCACATGTGGTTCCACGGACGCGCAAGGATGAAGGCAAGCGATGACAGCGCGAACGCGGTGACCGAGATGACAAAAATCATCATCAGCGGCGAACGGATACGGCGCAGCAGGAGTATTGCCACGGTCAATGTGGAAAGAATGAGGGCACCACCTTCCATCGAGAGGCGCACCGCGAGATTGCCGGCGATCGGCGAATTGGCGACGTACGCCACTGCCACATCAACCAGCAGGAACAGGCCTATCCAGGTCAACCACGGACGGGCCTTCATTCGTTGGTCCGCGGCATCCGGTGGGCGGTGGTACGACAGCATTCCGACTAACAGCAGAATCGACATGACCAGTCGAGAGGCCGGTCCATACAGCAGAAAAAGCCAGATATTGTGGTGTGCTTGCCCGGTGAACGCACCATGCAACGCGTAGATCAGTACAAAACCGAGAAAACCAAGCGTCATCCATCGCAGCAGCGGGTCTCCCGATGACTGATAGCAGCGCCACGTGACGTAAGTAACAAACAGGCCCGCCAAGGTGGCTGCCGTGATCGCAATTATATGGAACAGGTGGTTTTCGAATATAAGGGTGGGGTCTTGAAAGACGTATAAGTAGCCAATCAGATAGGCCGGAACAAACGCGAATCCTGCGAGCAGCAAGTAGGCATAAACCTTGACCATGAGGCGGACGGCTTCAGGTGGCTCGCCGGTGGCGATGAGATTGCTCATGGTTCCCTCCAGGTTGAAATCTATTTAGCCAACACCGGTCCGGTGTTGGCTCCAAAGCCGCCTGTATGCCAATGGTCCGTCGCATCATTACGTAAATATGGGATGGACCGATCTATGGCATTTCAATATTAGACTCCTTCCCGATTTCTGCTGCACAAGCAGGTAAAAATGTTCACGCGAACGCAATTAACCAATAAGGAATGTCTCATTGTTCTCATCGGCGATTTTCGGTCAGTCGTGAGAGGCAGAAATTGGCCGTTATCCCCCGGTGTCAGGATAGTTGTCGCCTCTCCGGTTTTTCCGAAAAAAAGCATATCGGGGGCGGAAAGAGACTGGTCGTGCCGTACTATTCACCCGAACGTAAAGCCGCATTTCTCAAGATGCTGCTTCCCCCACTGAACCTGTCGATGGCCGAGGTTTCCCGGCGCGAAGGGGTCAGCGAAATGTCTTTGTCCCACTGGCGCAAGCAGCTCAGTTCTGAAGGAAGTGCAGTGTCCGAAAACAGGCAATCGGCTCAGAACTGGTCAGCCGAAACCAAGTTTGCTGTCGTCCTTGAAGCGGCCGGTTTGTCCGAGATCGACCTGAGCGAGTATTGCCGCCGCAAAGGCCTTTACCCCGAGCAAATCACTGCCTGGCGACAAGCCTTCATCACCGGCCAGAAATCGGAAAAGGCCCAGCAAAAAGAAGATCGGGAGCAGTCTCGCAAAGATAAGAAACGCATCCAGGAACTTGAGCGCGAACAGCGCCGCAAAGACAAGGCGCTCGCTGAAACAGCTGCGTTGTTGGTGCTGCGAAAAAAGCTCAACGACTACTGGGCGACCGACAACGAGGACAACTGACGTCTTTGCCGGAACGGCAGTTACTCGTGGCGTGGTTGACCGAGGCCGTCGCAGCAGGGACCAGAAAGATCAAGGCCTGCCAGGAGGTTGGTCTGTCACTCAGAACCTTGCAACGCTGGACCGAGGCTGTAAAGGCGGTTCATAAAACATGAAAGATGTAGTCGGCGGACTCGTTGGCAGCCAGAGACACCGCCGACGCGGTCAATAGCTCGCGCAGCGATGAATCATCGACCCGCACCTGCCACTCGCAGCCTGGATACTCCTCAAGAGTACTTTTGACGCTGTGTATCGCTTCGAGCAGTTTTTCCCGTGGTGGAAAGTAAACGGCCAGCGCGTTGTCCTTCCAACTCGCCACATTCAAGCCCAGTTGCGCGCAGATGGCGATTTTGCTTGATGCATCGGCTCTGTCTGCTTGTCGAGATTGAATGACGAGTGCTTCCAGAGCCGGATCGGCACGTCCATCTGTGCAGAGAATGTCGTTGCTCTCCCACGCCTGTGGCGGGCACGCTTTGTTGTCTTGACGTAACGCGATGAATGGGTTGATTTCCATCGGGTAAATGCGGCAAACCAGTGGGCGTTCTTCGTAGATGCCGCAAAGATTGTCCTCTCTGAGATTAGGGCATTGCTCGAGGGCTCTGCCAGCAAACACGGCGATGACCTGTATCTGGGTCTGACCACAATGCACACTTACTGATCGGCCTCTGGCGTGGGCAAACTCCTCTGATGAACGAGGCCAGCTCGATTCATCGAAGGCCTCGAGAATCACCGCGATGTCATGCCCGCGGATCAACCATTGTTGCGCTTCGGCCAACGTCAGCGGTATCAGTCTGCCCTTGCAGCAGACACCGCAGCCTACGCAGGAGAATCGGACGGTGTCGCTTTGCATATTATTCACCTGTACGTAACGACAACCTGACGGAAGTTGGGTGTTGTATTTGCATGATGTGGATCGCGCTAAGGATGAATTGGCTGGCGATAAACCGGTTGCTGGATTCGCTTGTTTAGTTGTTCATCGCGGGCGCAATGCGCACGTATGCTCGGCGCTCGCCCATGTGAGGGAGCCCCCTGGATTGTTAACTTGTACAAAGGCTTTGCTCTTGGAGTGACGGCAATTTTCACGCTGGATGTATGCCGTCGGGGTGCCGATAACTACTTGCATACTCCTGCTCGAGAGTTTCTTCATACGTGAATGGATCACCGGATTCCCAGTCGGCGATCCAGCGAAAGTACTCCTGCACCGCGTGCGATGATGATCAGCAGCAATCCCGCCCAGGACAGGTGCGTCGGCCAGGCATCGGGGTAAACGAAAACCTCGATGACAAAGGTCATACCCAGCAATGCCAAGGCGGATAAACGGGTGAACAGACCGAGCACCAGCAGCAGTGGAAACAGGTGCTCGCTGTAGGTCGAAAGGTGTGCCGCCAGTTCTGGAGAGATCAGAGGCAAGGCGTATTCCGTACGGAACAGTTCGTAGGTACTCGGCGTAATCGTCAGAACGTCAATGACTTTGGTGCGCCCGGACATGAAAAAAATGGCGGCGATGGCGATGCGCGCCACCAACACCAGAAACGAATCGCCGATCAGATTGCCCAATCGGGTTGCAACGCGGTTCCAGAAGCCACGCAAGGAATTGTCGGCGGCAGGTGAGCGGGTGTGGATGGTATCCATGCTGTGCTCCGTTGATGGCTTCAGTGGCTGGTAGTCAGGAGTTCCGCCGTTGCGAACGCGTCAGCACTCACCAGGCGAATAATGAGGTCTTCCAGTTTCAGGCCAGGCTCGACATCACTGGCCCAGTCGGCGGCGACATCGAGAGGCAGGTGTGCCGCGCAGGCGTCGAGAAAGGTACAGTCGGCCGCACTGGCAGCCTGCCAATGCACGCGGCCGGCCTTGCGTGTCAGTAGTACACCTTCACCTTGCCATTCGAGTTTTTCAGGCATTTCCCGTTGTTCACGATTGACGCGCCAGATCGTGTAGGCGGGACAGTCCGGCAACCAGGCCCAACGGGCGGTGTCCCGTGGTGTCAGCCGCAGGTTGCCCAGTTCCGTTGCGGGAAACTGCGCCAAGTCGTTCAGCTGAAGGCCAGGCTCATCAGCGGCGCAATGGACCTGTGTCCAGAGCAGGTCCAGACGGGCGACGTCGCCCAGATACGGCATGTCTTGCGCGTGCTCGAATTTGTCGAGAAAGTCGGGGAAGCCCGCTCCGTAATTCAGTAAACGGGCATCTGTTGGCGGTGAAAGCCGGGCATGTATGGCGGCGGCGCTTTTAAGCCAGTCAGTTCCCACCAGGCGCTCTACGGTAGGGAAGTTGGCTAGCAACGCATCCGTCGTGCCTTTGAGTACGGTATTGCGATAGACCGCAAAGCCCGGTTGTTGGGTCAGCGTTTCCATCATGGATGATTCTGTGCCGTATAACGCATCGACGAATGCATCCTGAAAACCTGCGAGAGATGGCTTCATATCGCCACCTTCAATCGCTGGTTTTGCCCAAGGTTCAATAACGTCTGCGCTCGGTTGCGCTCGGCCAGCAAAACTTCGAAGCCGGGGATATTGTCATCCCGTTCGATCAGTGTTGGACGCGGGTCGATCCGTTCGATCAAGCGCTGAAACAACGTCCAAACGTTTTCTGCGACAGGGGCGTCGTGGCTATCAATCAGCAACGTTGAATGGCCAAGGTCTTTGGTGAATCCGGCCAGATGAATCTCCATGATCGCCTCGGCGGGAAAGGCGTCCAGGTAAGTAGCTGCATCGAAGCCGAGGTTGTGGGCGCTGATGTGTACGTTATTGACGTCCAGTAACAAGCCACAGCCCGTGGCCCTGCTCAACTCGGTGAGGAAATCGAGTTCGCTGTAGTCATGCCCATCAAGGTGCAAGTAGTGGGTCGGGTTTTCGATGGCAATCCGGCGTCCAAGGGCATCCTGGGTGCGCTGGATATTGCCTGCGATGCGCTGCAAGGCTTCGCCTGTACGGGGAAATGGCAGCAGGTCGGGATGATACTGGTCGCGCCAGGCTGACCAGGCCAGGTGCTCGGAAATCAATGCCGGTTGAACGCGATCAGCGAGCAGCTTCAGGCGTTTCAAGTGCTCCGGGTCCGGCGGGCAATCGGCCGCCAGCGAGAGTGATACACCGTGCAACGACAATGGGTGCCGGTCACCAATGGCCTCCAGCCAAGCCAAACGGGGGCCACCACCGACCATGTAATTTTCCGGATGAACTTCGAACCAGAGACCTTCGACCGTGCAGTCGTGGGCCTCTTGATAATGGTTCGGTTTGAGGCCGAGTCCGGCCCCGATCTGGAATGGTTTGTTCATGATTGGCGTGTGCCCCGTGGTGTTGACGTTACATAGGTGTGAGGCTGCCGGTGCCTTTTGGCGTCTTGATGGTAGTGCAAGTACCGACTGGAACGTTTTTCCAGGCGTTCGGCTGGTAATCCATTTTGGCGGTGCCTGCGCAGGTGGTGCCGGCGCCGGCCTTGCAGTCGTTGTGGCCGGCCATGGCGACGCCGTAACATTTCTCCATGGCGCCTGCGGCGGCCGGGGTCTCTGCAGCGATGGCACCGGCAGCGAAGGAGGAAAAGGCAACGGCGAGGGCGGCGAGTTTCAGATTGTTCATGACTGTTTCTCCGGTTTCATGAGGATGGACCGTCGCATCAATTCAGGAGTGCGCTGTGCTTCAGATCCGAAAGGTAGTTCGCTGGGTTTTCCAATCCGGTTACAGCCATCGCGAAATATTTTTTTAGTACCGCAGAATGAATCCGCTGGTTGCCTTGTGTCCTTGGCCGCAAGCATCATCCGTTGCCCGTTAGGGGGCTAGCGTTATGTAGGTACATAATATTTTTGCCTTCGTGTAACTAGAGTGAGCGATGGAACGAACTACACATAACGATGCACTGCGCAGTCGGGAGATCCATCTTCAGACCTTGTTCCTCGCGGGTTTGGGTGGAGACGAGCGGGCTTATCGCACCTTCCTCTCGGAACTGAGTGGTCATATACGCGGCTTTGTGCGAACTCGGCTTCAACGCCAACCGGGTGAAGTCGAGGATTTGCTGCAAGAGGTTTTGCTGGCCGTTCATAACGGTCGACAAACGTACCGGGCGGACCAGCCGTTGACGGCATGGGTGTTTGCCATCACCCGCTACAAACTCACGGATTTTTTTCGCGGCAGGTCGCGCCATGAGGTACTCAACGACTCCCTCGACGATGCGACGGAGCTGTTTGCCGAGCCCTATCTGGAACCGGCGCAGGCCAGTCGCGACTTGGGCAAGTTACTTGAGCAACTACCTGAGCGGCAGCGTCTACCCATCCAGCATGTGAAGCTTGAAGGATTGTCGGTAACCGAAACCGCGCAAATGACCGGACTTTCGGAGTCGGCCGTGAAGATAGGCATCCATCGCGGGCTTAAAGCGCTGGCCGAGAGGATTAGAGGTACACGATGAAAACTGATGATTTTATTTCCATGCTCGCGTCTGGAGTCACACCGGTTGACCGCAATGCACTCGCCAAACGTTTCGGCGTCGGGGTGCTGGTCGGTCTGATTGCAGCCTTCTTGCTGGTGTTGATCATATTTGGTGCTCGTCCAGATCTGGCCGAAGTGGTGGCAACCCCGATTTTCTGGGCGAAGATTGCCTTTCCCCTGAGCCTGATGCTCGGTGCGTTGAGCTTGGTCGTGCGCCTGGCGAGACCTGGCGTCACTCCGGGGGCCGGACAAATCCTGGTCATTGCAGTGCTCGCACTGGTGTGGGCTGGAACCCTCTACGTCCTGATGACCGCAACCCCGGACGTGCGTGTTTCGATGATTCTTGGTAAAACCTGGCGGGTGTGCACACTGAACATCAGCTTGCTTTCGATACCGGGGTTCATTTCAGTTTTTTGGGCTTTGCGCGGGTTGGCGCCCACTCGCCTGAGACTGGCCGGCGCCTGCGGCGGGTTGCTCGCAGGGGCGATAGCTACCATTGCCTACTGCCTGCATTGCCCTGAAATGGAAGTGCCGTTCTGGGGCGTCTGGTACTTGCTTGGTATGTTGATACCGACCGTTATCGGTGCGCTGCTCGGACCGCGCTGGCTTCAATGGTAGTGTGGTTAAAAATCGCTAGTTATCCAGCCACTCCACCACTGACTATCGTCGCAAGTGGGAGAACAGTACAGCTACCCCGACCAAATCCAATGCAAATGACTGGTCAGGTTGAATGCAAACAGTTGGTCAGTACCTGTGCAAATGGGTGGTTGTTGGCGCCGACGCTCGCGGATAGCCTTCATTTGCGCTGGCGGTGTGCCGGTTTCGATGATGGAGGACACGAACGCCGCGAATCCCGGCGCAGCCCATCCGCTCTGTGGCGAAAGCTCGGTGTGGACGAAGTCCAGGCCATAAAACGCATGGTCCTTGTTCTCGATGCGCCCGAAGAGATGGGCTTTACACTGCTTGCAGGCGTGGCGCCGGATGGTGGCGGTTTCGTCGACGATCGCCAGTTTTTCGCCGTGGGCAATGACGCTGACCTTATCTCGAGGCACCACGGCGATGACGGCGAATGTCGCGTTTTGCGGTTTCCAGCATTTGCTGCAGCCGCACGCGTGGTTATGCAGGGTTTGTGCGTCGATCTTGACCTCAACCTTGTCGGCCGCACACAGGCATTGCAGGGTGCCACCTGCGAAATTCGCGGCGGCGGGTTGGATACCATTGTCCAGTGCAGGGCGAAGTTGCAAGGTGCTCATGCTGGCGTCTCCGTTTCAGGGGGGCAGACAAAAGTGCCTGGGCCGTGCCGCAGACCGGTAGTTCATTGGAACTCGATGACGGCGCGGATCGATTTGCCTTCATGCATCAGATCGAACCGCGGCGGATTGCGAAAAGGACACAGTGTATAAACGAGTGACCTCCTTCGGTGCGACCGGTCGGTTACCCAGATCAAGAATAGTCTGCGATGATGGGGGCCAGCGCTTGGGCGAGTGTGCCGAATTCAACGCTGGCGTGAGCCAGGCGCGGTATCCCACTTGACGCATCAATGGTCCGCAGCGGATCGTTTGTAGGGCCGGACATGAGAAGGCAAAGCGACACGGTTTGTGCACACATTACGGAGTCATTAGCAGCGTGTTCATGGTCTGCTCTTGGCCGATTCTGTTGAAAAAGTCGGTTTGCCCAAACCACTCGAATTGATGGATGAAAATACCTCTATTGCACGCTGCTACGTGAAATCCGAGTCCGGAAGCCTTTGCTGAAAGCAAGGATTTCAATCTCAGGCGCGTACTTTTCTGCCGTGGAAAGCAATCCAGACTTTTTCAACAGAATCGGCCGATAGCGGACACCCAAACGGCAGAGGAGAGTGAGCACAATCGCGCCTCCCGCTCTTCCGCCAAGCCTGACCAGGTAGCAACCGGAGAAAATTGACGCCGAAAGGACTAGCACCGGTGCTAACGTGTAGCCGACTTATCCATACATGTATAAAAGGCCGTCGATCAGTTCCAGTTCCTGTTGAGTGAATTGCACGTTGTTAAATCGCCTAATGTCACTTCATCCAC
The DNA here is from genome assembly GCF_004402115.1 of Pseudomonas sp. F01002. NCBI lineage: Bacteria > Pseudomonadati > Pseudomonadota > Gammaproteobacteria > Pseudomonadales > Pseudomonadaceae > Pseudomonas > Pseudomonas sp. F01002. Next base: position 133,699 of record NZ_SOPU01000037.1, read on the forward strand.
CGTAATGACAGAGGGATTGCCCGGTTTTGGGATGAGTCGTTGCGAGCCACCCGTTCTGCATTCAGGGTGCGCTTTGGTGTTTGCGATCACTCACTATAGGTGATGTGGCGTGCGAAACAGGCCGGAACTGTCTGGGCTCAACGTCCATATTCAACGTAGGGGCCCAAGTAGAAACCTTGTGTATCCCAGTTGATTCGATAAATCACTTCTTTCCCTGGCTTGATGTTGGCCGCGACAGTTTTGATCGCGACACCAGCACATAATCCAGACTCGGCGAGCCCGGTGCCGAGGTTCACTTCACCGGCAGGCAATACGAAAGATGCCTTCTGACCGGGACCTATCTTGGCTGCGCGCTGACCATCAATGTAGAACACGATGTCACATCCCGAACCGACAAACCCGTCATCACGGAGAATGGTCAGGCGTCCCGGATCTTTCGTACCCTGGCTTTTGAACGCGTACATCGCATTGGCCGGCACTGGCCGCGCTTCATAAACCCGCATAGGTGATGTTGCGCAACCGCCCAAGGCCAGCAAGAGCGCCCCCGCTGCGATAATCCTTCGCATAATTTTTCCCTCCTGAAAAAGGACGAATGTATCAGAGCGTCATGCTGCTTTGCTTCATAAAGCCATTCGCCAAAAACACCATCGCTCTCGTCGGTCTGGTGGTGGTCGATGTGTTCAAACTCGGCGCCGGCATGAACATCGATGTCGCCACGCTGGATACGTCCAGCCTGGCCACCTACACCAGCGCCGTGAAGCATGCGTCGTTCATGGACTTTGTGATGAACATCATCCCCGACACCATCGTGGATGCCTTCGCCAAGGGCAACGTGCTGCAAATATTGCTGTTCTCCATACTGCTGGGTATTGCCCTGGCGCATGTCGGACCTCGTGCCAAGGTGTTCGTCGACACGCTGGACAGCCTGATGCAGGGCATGTTTCGCATCGTCAACATGGTCATGCGTCTGGCACCCATCGGCGCCTTCGGAGCGATTGCCTTCACCATCGGCAAATACGGCTTTGGCTCGCGGTTCTCACTCGGCAAGCTGATGGCCTGTGTCTACCTGACCTGTGCCGTGTTCGTGGTTTTTGTACTGGGCCCGATCTGCCGCTACAGCGGATTCAGCCTGTGGAAGTTTCTGAAGTTCATCAAGGAAGAACTGTTCACTGTCCTCGGCACCAGCTCTTCGGAATCGGTGCTGCCGCAGATGATTTCCAAGATGGAAAAGGCCGGTGTTTCCAAACCCGTCGCCGGCCTGATCATTCCATCGGGCCTGACCTTCAACCCGGATGGTCAGGCGATTTACTACACCATCGCCGCCATCTTCATCGCGCAGGCCACGAACACATCGCTGACCCTGACGGATCAGTTGATCGTCCTGGCCGTGCTGATGTTTACCTCAGGCAGAGGTTATCTCTGCTCATTCAGCGCTGGGAGCAGGTTCCGTGCCGCAGGCTCGCCAAAAAGCCTCTCAGGCGTAAGGTGTGAGGCGCTGAACAGTGTGATGTTCAGCGCCCGGTTATAACGGAAGGTGCTCAAAGCTTGTAGCCGATCTGCCGCAACAGGTTCTTGCGCCACAGGATGTCTTCCTCGCCTTCAATGCCACGGGCACAGAAGCCATCCACCACGCCCAGAATGGCTCGCCCTTGGTCCGTCTCGGCGAGAATCACTTCAGTCGGATTAGCCGTCGCACAAAAAATGCGGCACACCTCTGGAACCATTTTGACGGCGTTCAACACGTTTACGGGATAGAAGCCATCGTCGAGGAAAATGATGAAGCTATGGCCTGCGCCGATGGCTTGGGCATTGCTCCGAGCCAGTTCGGTCATGGCGGTATCGGTGCCGGACCAGCGCACCAGGCATTTGCCGGAAGCTTCGCAAAAGGCCACGCCAAAGCGGATACCTGGCACGGCATTGACCAACGCTTCGTGGATGTCCTCGACGGACTTGATGAAGTGGGTCTGACCCAAAATGAAGTTCGCCGCTTCCGGCTTGTCGATTTTCAACGTGATGAGTTGCATCTCGAACGCCTCCTTTCACGATGTCGTTACTCTTCAGCCTAGCGTGAGAACGAGCCGGGTGTTGAGCGTCGCCGCTTTTGATACGTGAAAATACAAAGCGCCCCGGTGCTGACACAGTGCAGATACATCAGTGCGCTCTCATGGGCCAGCCCCACACTCATAGAGAGATTTGCCATGTACCGCAAACTGCAGCATGTCGCGAAGTTCCTCAGCCAGAGCGCGCGTTTAATGGTCGGCGTACCCGATTACGACAACTACGTGGCCCAAATGGCGCTCAATCATCCCGGTGAGCCGGTCATGAGCTATTCGGCGTTTTTCCGTGAGCGTCAGGACGCCCGTTTCGGCCGTGGGAAATGCAATACCCGTTGCTGCTAGAACTTCGCATAGTTCAACGCATCGACAATGGCCGAGCCGCCGATACCGGTCAGCGAGGTACTGAGCGTCGCGACTCGTTCGCGGATCATCTTGAACTTGCCGTAGCAGGGCGTCGTTTCAGGTGTTTGCAGCAGGTAGGCGTCAAGTCGTTGCAGTGCAAGCGTGCGGGATTTTTCCGCGGCACGGCGCAGCGATAGCGCTGAGACCAGCAGTACCAGCGCCGTCAGCAGGTAGGAAATGACCAGGTTGGGCGGTGTCGGCCAGTTATCGAACAGGCTGCTGCGCGATGCGAACGGGATCAACATGGCCACCGTCGGCGCATAGATCAGACGGTTTACGGCCGAGGTGCGCTTGGCGATCAGTTGCAAATCCATCCACTCGTCGATGCACGGGTGCCGGAGCATGCCAAAGGTCTTCTTGTGCTCCATCTGCAAGGTGCCTGGCCAGATCGCATGACGTTCGCTGAGATGGCGGATGAATCGCGTCAGCAGCAGGTTGGCATCCATGACCCAGAACACCATCACCTGGAAAATCAGGGAAGGGATCAGCCAACTCATCATCCACCACATCGATGAGCCGCGAACGGGCATGCCCTCCATGGGCCAGATGACAAACAACACGCTGGTGACCACAACGTAAACCCACGTGGCGAGCATGGCCCGCAGCATTCGAGCGCCGAAGGAGCCGCAGACGCAATGTCCAGCCTTGGCCCCGGCGAATCAAGCGTCGAACCTGTCCCCACAACGTCATCTCGTATTTGCGCATGTGCAGGCGTAAATGGTACGCGGCTTCGATCTCGGTCCGGTTGATGCGCAGATTGCGCCAGCCCCATGTCAATGCAGAGAGGGATATCAGCACGGCCAGCAGCCGCAGTGCCACGGTGGGCCAGGCACTGATGCCTTCAAACAGGAACATCGGCTCACCCAGTCCGTTGTCCGTCAACGTGCTGTGCATCTGGTACGCCAGCATCAGCGCGAGGATGAACATGACGAGCGGGACCACGATGTACCACGCCCGGGAGTCGTATAAGCCAGTGTCCATGCTGGCTGTCGAGTCCTTGGCCATCGCCAGTTGCCTCGCGGAGCGCCCGGTCAGGTTCGACGAGATGATACCCAGCAATATCAGCACGAATGTGAACCAGAGAGACTCCGCATGCCAGAACCGCGTGGCGATGAATGCGCAGGCCGTCGCCACCATGAACAGCGTCATCGGCACGCCGCGCACCCAGGCCAGCCGTGCGTCATGGTCATCTTTCGGGCCCTCGATCCGCCCCCAGACGATGAACCCGGCGAGTATCAACAACGTGATCGTCAGTGGCCCGGTCCAGAAGAACGATTGGGCTTGCTTGAAGCGGTCGCGAATTAATTTGGAGGGTTCAGGGTAGGGCGGCGGTGAGGGGTCCTGAAGGCAGCGCAGCGCCATCAGGTCGTGCGGACGTACGCCTCGTTCCGACTGCGATTGGGTCGGTGCCTCGCAATTAGCGGGGCGTGACGCGCTCAACCGGCTCGCCAGCGGAATGAAGCCGCTGATCCCCACTTCATAGATGCCCGGCGAGAGCAGAAATATTATTGGCGTAATTTTGATCTCGTTGAAGTCCACTCCCTCAATGAGATCACCGCCATGACCCTCGTAAAAGCCGCCGCTGTACAAATCAGCCCCGTTCTTTACAGCCGTGAAGGCACCGTCGACAAAGTGGTGCAGAAGATTCTCGAACTCGGTGAGCAGGGCGTGCAGTTCGCCGTGTTCCCGGAAACCATCGTGCCTTACTACCCGTACTTCTCGTTCGTTCAGTCGCCTTTCGAAATGGCGGCTGAACACCTCAAACTGCTGGATCAGGCCGTCACGGTCCCTTCGGCGGCCACCGAGGCCATCGGCGCCGCCGCCAGACAGGCCGGCATGGTGGTTTCCATCGGCGTCAATGAGCGTGACGGCGGCACGCTGTACAACACGCAGTTGTTGTTCGATGCCGACGGCACCCTGATTCAGCATCGCCGCAAGATCTCCCCGACCTATCACGAACGCATGATCTGGGGCATGGGCGACGGCTCCGGCCTGCGCGCCACCGACAGCGCGGTAGGGCGCATCGGCCAACTGGCGTGCTGGGAACATTACAACCCGCTGGCCCGTTATGCCTTGATGGCCGATGGCGAACAGATCCATGCAGCGATGTACCCGGGGTCGTTTGCGGGGCCGTTGTTTGCTTCAAGAATGGAAGTCAGCATCCGCCAGCATGCGCTGGAAGCGGCGTGCTTCGTGGTCAACTCCACGGCCTGGCTGAACCCTGAACAACAGGCGCAAATCATGGCCGATACCGGTTGCCCCATCGGCCCGATTTCCGGTGGTTGCTTCACCGCCATCATCAGCCCGGACGGTTCGGTGTTGGGTTCGTTGACTGAAGGCGAAGGCGAAGTCATCGTCGACCTCGACATGGGCCTGATCGACAAGCGCAAACGCATGATGGATTCGCGCGGTCACTACAGCCGTCCGGAACTGTTGAGCCTGCTGATCGACCGTACACCGACAGCCCATGTGCATGAGCGCAGTGCTCATCCGAAGTTGATGGTGAACGAGGTGGTGGAAGAAACCGGTCGTTAATCGGCTGAGACCGTGTCGACCCCATCGCGGGCAAGTCGGATCGCCGCGATGAGGCCATTACAGGCGCTAAAAAGTCTGGCCTTACAGTTCCATACCCAAAAAGATCAACGTATTGCCGTGGGCCTCAGCCGCTGCGCGCTGGTTGTAGCTGTCGCGATGCGAGCAGTTGAAGCCATGTTCGGCCTCCGGGTACACGACAATTTCGACGTTATCGTTGGTATCGAAACGTTCGGCGATTTTCTCCACGGCTTCCAGTGGGATGTGGCTGTCCTGTTCGCCGAAGTGCATCAGTAGCGGCACTTCTATTTCATTGGCGCGGTCCAGATGGTTCTGGATCCCGCCGCCGTAATAGGCGATTGCCACGTCCACCAGCCCATTGGCGGCGGTGTGGTACGAGAGCAAGCCACCGAAGCAGTAACCAATCGAGGCGATCCCGCCGTCCAGACCCGGCTGGGCTTTCAAGGCGTCGATGGCCAATTCGATGTCGGTCTGTGCCTTGCCAACATCGGTGGCGTTCATCAACTCGACGGCGCGTTTCCAGCCGGCCTCGTCGTAGCCCAGCTCTATGCGCTCGCCGCTGCGCCAGAACAGGTCCGGTGCAATCACCAGGTAACCGTCGGCAGCGTATTGTTCGGCGACCGAGCGGATGTGTTCATTCACGCCGAAGATTTCCTGGATCAGCACGATCCCCGGCCCTTTGCGGGTGTGCGGAATCGCCAGGTAAGCGCCGAATTTACCGTCGGCGCTGTCGATCTCGATCCATTGGGTGGTCACGCTCATGGTGGCTCCTGTCTACACAAGTGAGTTGGATGAAGCTTATTGGGGCAGTGTGGCCTTGAAGCTTGGCAGTGCCTGCATACGTTTCCACCATTCGCCGAAGCCGTCCACGGCAAACACCTGTGGCGCATCCGGGGTCATGGCGATGTAGGCGCAGCCCGGCGCCAGGTAAAAGTCGCCAATGCTGGGTTCTTGACCGGCGATAAACGGATCGGTGCCTTTTATTTTCATCAGTTCGCGCAGCACCCGTTTCGAGTTCTCGATCCCTTTGCGGCGCGAATCTTCATTCTGTCCACCAATGAAGTCAGGAAAAAGATGGTAGCCGAACACTTGCACAAGGTTGCCGTAGCCATAGGAATTGTAAATGCCCTGGGCCATGTAGGTGCGCGCACGGTCGTGGGCATTGTCAGGGGTGATTGACGGGCCTGGCAGGACTTCGTCCAGATAGGCCACGATCGCATCGGTTTCGATCACCCGGAAACCGTCATGGTCGATGACCGGCACCTTGCCGAAAGGGTGACGCACCAAGTGCTCTGGCAGGTGCGGCTCGCCTTTGATCACGTTGACCTGCACCTGGTCGAAGTCCGCGTCTTTTTCCACCAGCAGCATCTTCACTGTGCGCACATAGGAACTGCCGTCAAAACCGTAGAGGGTGAGACTCATGACCATTGCTCCACTATTGAACCGAGGGACGTTATCGAGTCCCTGGCGCTTCAGCGGTTATCGCGACGCCAGAAGACTCGAGCCAGCAGCGCATCGAGGCTGAGCTTGCCGGCACCCGAGAGCAACAGCGGCATAAAGGCCGCGAGGTAGATCAGCGGCAGTTTGAAGTTGCCGTGACCCTTGTTGCTGATGGCGTAACCCTGGGCAAGCTCACTCAATGTAGACCAATCGGCCGGCCAGTGAACGGCGGCGGTCGCGACGACCGTGACCACGATCAAAATGCTTGCCGAGATCCGCGTTCCCAGGCCGAACAGTATGGCCAGGGCGCAGATCAGTTCGGCCCACATCGACAGGTCCCAGTTCAGCGTGGCCGGCACGTGGTTGAAGGGGAACGGGAAGCTGTCCTGAATATCGGCGAACCAGTTCTCGCCATTGAATTTTTCCAGGCCTGATTCGAAGAACTCCCAGGCGAGGAACACCCGCAGGGTCAGCGGCGCGATCCAGCTACCGGCACGGTCGAGGTTCAGGTGCAGGCCTTTCACGGCCGATGAGAGTGAGGTGGTCATGGGCTTGATCTCCGTTCAGTCAGGGAGGAGGGGCGCCGCGGTGCCCCACACATTGGGTTACTCGCTGGCGCCGCACTTGCCTTCGCCACATTTACCTTCCGCCGGTTTTTCCGCGGTGTCGGCCTGGACCTGGCTGTAGCCGTGGGCCAGTTGTTTCATGCTGAACGCTTCGGACTCGGAGGCCGAAGCCACGTTGGACAGGGCCAGGCCGCCAGCGAAGATCAGGCCGAGGGTCAAAGAAGAAGTCGAGAGCTTGAACATCGTGATACTCCGTAGCATTGAGTGAGTTGAGCGCTTTGATTGGCATGGCCAATCGACAGGCACAGTTCATCAAGCAGGTGTATCTGCGATGTGTCTTTGCCGTGGGGTTTTAGGGGCGGGGTGTGTATGGGGCGGGGCTGTACACACTCAGATACACAGCCAACACAAAACCAATTGTGGGAGCGGCGGTGCGGCGATCCGACTTGCTCGCGAATGCGGTGTGTCAGTCAACATCGTTGTTAAATGACACACCGCATTCGCGAGCAAGTCGGATCGCCGCACCGCCGCTCCCACAGGGGATCAGTGGTGTAGTTGAGATTGGGTTCATCCAGTGCCGCAGTTTTTACAAAACTGTGATCCGCTACCGACCGCTGGCGTCTAGCGTTTGTGTCCCCGCAATCCCATGGGGCGTGACTTCGGAACCCGGCATGCAAGCGCTGTTGAACGAGATCCTTGACGCAGTACGTCCCCTGATCGGTCAGGGCAAGGTGGCTGACTACATTCCCGCCCTCGGTACGGTGTCGGCCGATCAGCTGGGCATCGCGGTGTATGGCAATGACGGCGAACTGTATTGCGCCGGCGATGCCCATACGCTGTTCTCGGTGCAGAGTATTTCCAAGGTGTTCAGCCTGGTGCAGGCCATCGAACACTCCGGCGAAGACATTTGGAAGCGCCTGGGTCACGAGCCTTCCGGCCAACCGTTCAATTCGCTGGTGCAACTGGAGTTCGAGCGCGGACGCCCGCGCAATCCCTTCATCAATGCAGGTGCGCTGGTGATCTGCGACATCAACCAGTCACGCTTTGCCGCGCCGGCACTGTCGATGCGCGATTTTGTCCGTCGGCTGTCCGGCAACCCGCAAGTCATGGTGGACGGCAAGGTCGCCGAGTCCGAGTACCAGCACCGCGCGCGCAACGCGGCGATGGCTTATCTGATGCAGTCTTTCGGCAATTTCCATAACGACGTCGAAGCGGTGCTGCGCAGTTACTTCAGCCATTGCGCGCTGCGCATGAGCTGTGTGGATCTGGCCCGGGCGTTCTGTTTTCTGGCGAACGACGGTTTCTGCAAGCACAGCGGCGAACAGATCCTCACCGCCCGCCAGACCCAGCAAGTCAACTCGATCATGGCCACCAGCGGCCTCTACGATGAAGCCGGCAACTTTGCCTATCGCGTCGGTTTGCCCGGCAAGAGCGGCGTGGGCGGGGGGATTGTCGCGGTGGTGCCGGGGCAATTCACGGTGTGCGTCTGGTCGCCGGAGTTGAACACTGCCGGCAACTCCCTCGCGGGCATGGCCGCGCTGGAGTTGCTGAGTCAGCGGATTGGCTGGTCGGTGTTCTAGTCAGAGCGGCAACGCTTCGACCCGGCTGCGCAAACACGCCTGCGTTTCATCGTCCAGCACCGTGGTGATATTCAGGTGCTCTTTTGCCTGGAAGAGGTTCATTGCATCCCGGGTCTGTTTGCCGACGATGCCGGGATGCCAGCCCAGGTATGTCAAGCAGGTTTGCGCCATACGGATTCTCAGGTCCGGCGTCCCTCCATAGGAGAACTTCTGATACGCCGCGCTGAGCCGCACGTCGTAGTTATTGATCGCGTAGTTGGGGCCGTTGTAGCGGCGCGCAAAGTTGGCCCAGTCCTTGGCCCGTAATGCCGCGACTGAGCCGCCCTCGATCAACGTGCCAACGGTGCACAGCAGTTGTTCGTTTTCGGACACGACCATCCGTTTGATCATCGTCAGGTTTGACGCGCAACACCCTGATATCAGCAGCAAAACCCCGGGAAAGAACCGTTGCCGGACGTTTCTACTGCCAAAACAGCCCAGCGTTGCGCGGCACTGACTTTGGCAAGGTCTAGCGCAGCCGCCAGACCATCCTCGTCAAGGGCCGCTCCATGGCTTGTGAATTCATCGCTCATGACGGCCTCCTTGGAAAACAGGAAACGCTGATGTACCTCTTTCAGCGTAGGAGGGCAGGGTGCAGGGCTGCCGGGTTTTCGATCACCGGTCAGGCGTGCGGTTAATGACGCTCCAGGGATTTTCCTATACATTTTCCGGCCGCCCACTGCATGGTGAAACCGCTTCATGTCTCTTGCGCTCGAACGTCTAGTCGCTGGCACGCCGATCCCTTTCGCCGGGAATCGTGTCTCTGTGGTCAGCCCCGAATTGGCCGCGCGCTTTCAGCCCGGGGACCATTTGCTGGTGGAGCAGGTCAGCGGCGAATTGTTGCTGATTCCGGTGGCTGACCAGCAAGCGGCGGCCATTGCAATCGAGCGTGCCGAAGCGGCCTTCAGCGCAATGTCCGCGGTCTCCGATCAAGCCATCAGCGAGTTCTTTGATCGCTTCGCCCAACGCCTGGAAGACCCTGCCTGCTGGGCTTTGATCGAAGCCGCCAACCTGGCCGACATCGAGCGAGCCAAGGCCCGCGGACGCTCCACCACCCGGCTTCTGGCGGATGAACGCATGCGCCGTGACATGATCGCCGGCCTCAGGGCCTGGCGCGATGCGTCGGCCACGCGCGGCAAAGTGGTCAGTTGCGTCGAGCATGACGGCTGGAAAGTCGAGCAAGTGGTCTCGCCGCTGGGCATCGTCGCGTTCGTCTTCGAAGGCCGGCCGAACGTCTTCGCCGACGCCGCCGGTGTGTTGCGCACGGGTAACACGGCGGTGCTGCGCATTGGCAGCGATGCGTTGGGCACGGCCCAAGCCATCGTCACCCACGCACTGAATCCGGCACTGAGCGACGCCGGGTTGCCGACCGGCGCGGTGTCGCTGGTGGAAAGCGTCAATCACGCCGCCGGCTGGGCGATGTTCGCCGACCGGCGCCTGTCGTTGGCGGTGGCCCGTGGTTCGGGGCGCGCCGTCAGTCAATTGGGCAGCATCGCCCAACAGGCCGGCACCGCCGTCAGCCTGCACGGCACCGGTGGTGCCTGGCTGATCGCCGACAAGGACGCCGATGCCCAGCGCTTTGCCGCTGTAGTGCGCAACTCGCTGGATCGCAAAGTCTGCAACACGATGAACGTCTGCCTGATCCACCGTGACCGGGTCGCAGAACTGCTGCCGCTGTTCCTCGACGCGTTGCAACAGGCCGGCACCGCACGGGGGCAGGGCTGCAAATTGCACATCGTCGAAGGCAGCGAGCCGTACTTGCCGACCGATTGGCAGACCGCCAGCGTTGAGGTGTACCGCGCCGAAGGCTATCAAACCGAAGCGTTGGCCGAACCGCTGCCCGAGGATCAGTTGGGCCGCGAGTGGGAATGGGAAGAAACCCCGGAAGTCAGCCTGAAGATTGTCGATGACCTGGACAGCGCCATCGCGTTGTTCAATCGCTATAGCCCGCAATTCACCGTGTCATTGATCAGTGAAGATGCCGAGGCTCAGGAGCGCTTCTACAACGCGGTCAACGCACCTTTTGTCGGCAATGGGATGACCCGCTGGGTCGACGGACAGTACGCGCTGAACAAGCCGGAACTGGGGCTTTCAAACTGGGAGAGCGGTCGTCTGTTTGCTCGCAGCGCGATTCTCTCGGGAGATGGGGTGTTCACGATCCGCAGTCGCATGACCCAGACGGATCTGTCGGTCAAACGCTGATCCAGCACCACGACCCCAGCCAACGGCCGCACTATACTTAATGTGCGTCCGTATGGGCGTGGCGAGCACTCCAAAACGAATCAGATGTCCATAACGCTCGCCTGAGAGTCAGAAGGCTGCACAGCCAATGGACGGGCAGTGCATCTGATGACATGAGGGAGGGTTACACCATGAAACTTCATTCCTTTCAACAATACTCTCATGATCTGGAAAGGGGCGTTCACGACACGTGGATTACCGCCAGGGTGAAGTCAGCCCTGGCAATGGCCGAACCCAGCCTTGGCCTGCAAATCCATGTCAAAACCCACGGGGGCACGGTGGCATTGAGCGGTCGCGTCAACACCCATAAACAGTGTGAGCAGGCTGTAGCTCTGGCCCGTTCGGTTCAGGGGGTCGTCGACATCGATGCCAAAGACTTGCTGACTCACGTGTTCACGCCCGGCAGTATTCCAGAACCCCCCAACGCCGAAGAGAGCGCTGAAATTCGGCCACAATCTTCAGCAAAGATGGACGATAAATAACCCGGTCGATCGTGTCAGTGCAGCGCGCCCGTGAGCCGGGAGCGCTGCGTCGATCGTCTCTGCCAGTGGATACACACTTCAGGCTGCTGCTTCTATGGATCGGGCTTGAAGGGCGCAGGTGTCCGGATACTCGGCGAGCGCCACAAAACGGTGATTGTTGGCATCCAGGGCGTCGACCGAACCAGTCTCGATGTCGTAAACCCAACCATGCAAATTCAGCAGGCCTTTCTCCTGAGCCAGGCGCACGCTCGGATGCGTCTGAATATTGGCCAGTTGCGCGATGACATTCTCCCGAACCATTGAACTCACCCTCGCCGCTTCATTAGCGTGAGGGCGGGATTCGTTAATGACTTTCGCTGACTCGGCGTGCTGCAACCAGCCGCTGACGGCGGGCAGGTGGTCCATGCATGTGCACTTGGCGACGGCGGTCATGGCGCCGCAGTCCGAGTGCCCGCAGATCACAATATCGGTGACGCCGAGCACTGCGACCGCATATTCGACCGTGGCCGACACACCGCCGGGGTGGGGGCTGTAGGAGGGCACGATGTTGCCGGCATTGCGGATCACAAACAGTTCACCGGGTTCTTGTTGGGTCAGCAACTCCGGCACGACACGGCTGTCGGAGCAGGTGATGAACAGCGTGCCCGGATGCTGGGTAGTGGCCAGGTGCTTGAACAGGTCGGTCCGTTGCGGAAAGGCGTCTTTCTGGAACTTCAAAAAACCTTCGATGAGCGCTTTCATGGTGATGTCCTCATGCGTGAGACGAATGATTATTTTGTAGCAGCTGCCGAGCCCGCGAGGCTGCGTCCGAGCCGGGGTCGCGCTCGACCGAAGTCCTCGCAGGGCCGGCATCCACTTAGAAAGGACGCAGCGGCAGGAACTTGCCGTCGAGGGTGATCACCGCGCGGGAGCCGCCTTCCGGGTCTTCGACTTTCTTCATGTCGAGCTTGAAGTTGATCGCACTGATGATGCCGTCGCCGAATTGTTCATGAACCAGGGCTTTCAAGGTGGTGCCGTAAATCTGGATCATTTCGTAGAAGCGGTAGATGGTCGGGTCGGTCGGGACACCCGAGAGGCTGCCGCGCAACGGGATGATCTGCAGGCGGGCCACGGTGTCGGCGTCCAGGTCCAGTTTCTCGCCAATCACTTTGGCGGCGCTTTCCGGCAGCGGGTGCTGACCGAGCAGGGCGGCAGTGACGTAGGCCAGACCGAGGCCGGTGCCGTCGGTCAGGTCCTGCCAGGACAGGTTTTTGCGCGCTTTTGCATCGAGGATCGATGTGGTCAGGGCCAGGCTTGGGTCGTTGTAAGCGTGGGACTGTTGCATGGTGTTTCTCCTGTCGGGAGTGATGTTGCTTGGGTGTGGAGCAATCTTCTGCTGATCGATCCATAGCGTCCAAGACCGATATACAATGCAGCGAATAAGCACAGCCTATAGATGGTGATTCCCCATGCTGCTCCGACATTTGCGCTATTTGCTGGCGGTCGCCGACCACGGCGGTTTCACCCGCGCCGCCGAGGCGCTTCACGTCTCGCAGCCGACCCTGTCCCAACAGATCCGGCAACTGGAAGAAACCCTGGGTGTCAGCCTGTTCGACCGAACCTCGCGCACGGTCAAACCCACCGATGCGGGCGAGGCCTACATCGAATGTGCTCGTCGGGTGCTGGTGGAACTGGAGGCGGGTAAACGTGCACTGCATGACGTGAAGGACTTGTCCCGCGGCACCTTGCGGCTGGCTATGACGCCAACGTTCATGGCGTACCTGGTGGGGCCGCTGGTGCGCGATTACGTGGCGCGTTATCCGAACATCCATCTACAGATTTTTGAGCTGTCGATGGATGACATCGAGGCCGGTCTGGTGGATGACTCACTGGACATCGCCATCGCCTTTACCCAGGTCAGAAATGCCGACATCGAGTCGATCCCGGCGTTTACCGAGACGTTGGGCGTCATGGTGGGACGCGATCACCCGTTATACGAAAGCCAGGTCGGGTTGTCCGCGCAAGAGGTTGCGCAGCTGGAGTTTGCGCTGCTGGCCCCCGACTTCGTTACCCGCACCCGCATCGATGAGTATTTTGCCCAGGAGCAGATCACGCCGAAGGTGGTAATCGAGGTCAACTCGGTGAGTACCTTACTGGAAGTCATTCGGCACACGGCCATCGCCACCATCCTTCCGGAGCCCATTGCCACCGAGGACCGCGCGTTGCGTAAAATCCCGTTGTTGGGGGAGTCGCCCAAACGAGGGGCCGCGCTGCTTCGACGCAAAAACAACTATCACAGCGCTGCGTCGGTGGCTTTTATGGAGCTGGTGTTGGGTGCGGCTGCAGGTGAGTCGACGGCATCAGTCTTCTATTAATTGGCACACACCATTAGGCGCCTTACCCGTGGAAGACAACGTGACCGAGTCGTCATCGGAGAGGAGGATCGAGATGACGACGCCCGAACCCTTGGCTTCGAATCGGCGATCGTCAATGGCTTTGGTCTCGGCTTCCTTGCTGTTGATCAATACCGGCCCGTCCTGATCCGCGTGGACGATGATTTTGCCGGGGCAGTCCGCATCGAACAACGGAACGCCGATGATGCTGTTTGCATGGGCAGCACTGGCCATTACGAGCAACAGCAAGCCTGTCAGTTGTATGTTCATCACAATCCTCCAATGATCCAGTGCACACGGTTAACGATAGCGTTGTTTGGTGCGCACGAGACAAACAAAAAGGCCCCGCTCGATGTGACGAGCGGGGCCTTTTTATGGATGGGGTGTGGAGGTATCAGGAGAACCGGTCAATCACCCGAACGTCGTTCTGGTTCTGCATCGAGGCCCATGCCTGTTTCAGCGTTTGCAGAACATTACCGATGAAGTCCTTGTCAGCCGCGGCTTTCTTGCCGACATAGCCTTGGCCGCGACGGTACATCTTCAGTCGGGCGAGCAGGTTCTGGTTGTTCTTGTCGAACTCCGCTTCATGGGCGTGAGGCGACAGGCAGTCGATTTGCACCTGACCCGACTTGCTGATCCACAGAATATGGCTGTCATGGCTGTCTTTTTGCGCAGCGAACAGATGAGCCAGTTCATCGATAGTGGGTTGATTGTTCAGATTCATAGTAAGCCCCTTGACCATTTGGTGATCTTTCAAAGTTGATTCGCTAATACAGGTAGCCCATCGGTTAGTTGATCCCTGGCACCGAAACCAGGACGTCAGCGGTCGGCCGCCAAAATGACGGGGTCCCGCGTCTGTTGCATGTAGTCGTGTTGAATAACTGCTACGCAATAGCGTCACAACGAGGAGAAGCGGCGAAAATCTTCTGGCCACTGCCGACATTTTCAGGGTCGGTCACAAGCTTCATGAGGATTGATCGCCAGCGCTTCTCGTCCTTGTACTGGACGTTCAGGCCAGGTCAGCTTCTTCAATCTGCCTTGTGGGCAGCGTGTATCCGGGAAAAACAGCTCGGCGGTCAGACGAGCTTGCTCAAACGTGTTGCCTGTTCTCCCGATCGGGGAGACGTCTGCATCATGCAAGGGCAAATCGGAGGCGTCAACGGTTTTGTAGTGATTATTTTTGGTCACTACATATTGTCGGACAAAGTCGTTTGGAATTAAAAATCGGAATGGGAAAGCGCCAGTCAGGACGATGGCAGCGATGTTTGGAATCGGTAAACGGTGCAGGGATAACCGTCTACCGGCAGCTGATGCAGGGTGAACTCGCCATGGGTGAGATCAGCCAGGACCCGGGCCCAGAACCGCTGCGCAGGCTGATTCACGTCGAGGTGGAAAATTTGCCATTGACCTGGGAACCGGCTCAAGAGGGTGGAAACGACAAACTTCGCGACGCCTTGGCCGCGAAAGCGTCGACTGACAAAGAAGTAGCCGATGTTGTACTCGGCGCCGTGCAGATGGGTTTCGTCATCCACAGTCACGAAGCCGGCCAATTCTCCGTCGACCTTGATCAGAAACGGCCGGGTTGCGGGGTTGCGCCAGTAACCCGGTTTGGGCTGGGCGTTGAAGAAACCGTGCTCACCGAGCTTAAGCGGCAGCCACTCGCTGAATTCATACATGTAGAACTGCATCAGGTTTTCAATCGTTTCCAGTTCGTCGCGCTGGGCGGTGTGCAGTTCGATCAAGGGCATGTTGATAGCTCCTGAGGTGCAGGCCATCCCTGGCCCCGGCATGATCACTCAGTGGGGGGCGAAATCGTATTTCCCACCTTTTTTCAGTGCGGCTTGATAGGCCGGACGAGCCTGAAAGCGTTCAATCCAGGCCGCTATATGAGGATAGTCACCGAGCTTGCCTTGGGCTCTGGCGATCTCGCCGATAAAACTCATCTGGATGTCGGCGGCGCTGAACTCATCGCCCAACAGGTAATAGGACTGGCTCAGAGCCGTGTCGAGGTAGCCCAGGTAGTTGGCCACCTCCGAATTGATCCGCGGATGCAACGGCGCACCGGCTTCACCGAGGCGTCCCACATACAGGTTCAACATCAGCGGCAACATCGCTGACCCTTCGGCGAAATGCAGCCACTGCACGTATTCGTCATAGGCGGGGGTGGACGGATCGGGTTGCAGGCGACCGTCGCCATGACGTCGAATCAGGTAGTCGATGATCGCGGAGGACTCGATCAGCTTCTGCGCGCCGTCTTCGATGACCGGTGATTTACCCAGGGCATTGATCGCTTTCAATTCCGGCGGTGCCAGGTTGGTCTTCGGGTCGCGCTGATAGCATTTCAGCTCGTAAGGGATGGCCAGTTCTTCCAGCAACCAGAGAATCCGCTGGGAACGGGAGTTGTTCAGGTGATGCACGATAATCATGGTCGATGCCTTCTCAGAAAATGGGGCTGTCGCTGGGCTTGAAGAACACTAGACCCTTTTGGCTCGCCCGAAGTGCCCTCAAGCCTTGCTCGCTGGTTTTGCCGCGCGTTTGGTGCCGGTCGAGGGCTTGCGTTTGGCGGGCTTGCGTTTGTTTTTCCACGGTGTGGCACTGCGCCCGGCGGGGCTTGCCGGTCCGCTGATGGTCAGGCTCAGGCCGGCGCAACGGGCGACCTGTTTGCTCATCCACGCGGCCTGTTTCGTGACGAATTCTTCCAGGCTCATCTCGCCACTCTGCACCATGTCCAGCGCCTGCTCCCAGATCGCCGTGGTCCCGGGGTCGGCGATGGCACGCGGCACGGCATCGATCAGGCTGAAAGCGGCCGGGGTGGCGGCAAGGGCCTTGCCGTTCTTGATCAGATAACCACGGTCGAGCAGGCCCTGAATGATCGAGGCGCGGGTCGCTTCAGTGCCGATGCCGGTGGTGTCCTTGAGTTTTTGCTTGAGCAGGGGATCTTCCACCAGTTTGGCGACGTTCTTCATCGCCTTGATCAGATCGCCTTCGGTGAACGGTTTGGGCGGTTGCGTCCAGAGGTCCTTGAGCTTCACGTCGGCCACCGCGCAGTCACGTCCTTCGGCCAATGCCGGCAGCGTTTGCGGCGCCGGTGCTTCGCGGCCCTTGGCCGGGGCGAGGGCCTCGGGCAGGGCGCGTTTCCAGCCGGGCTCGACGATCTGCTTGCCGACGGCACGCAAGGCTTCACCGGCGCAGTCGAAGTCGGCCTGGCTCCGGTCGTATTCATGGTTGGGCAGAAACTGCGCCAGATAACGCGCGCGGATCAGGGTGTAGACCGCCCGCTGCTTGCCCACCAGCCGCTCGAGGTTTTTCGCCGCAGCGGTGGGGATGATGCCGTGGTGAGCGCTGACCTTGGCGTCGTTCCAGGCCCGTGAGCGGCGCTGAGGCTCCAGGAAATCGTTCAAGGCATTCAGTGCCGGATCAGCCTGCCTCAGCGCGGCCAGAATGCCCGGTGCTTCGCTGTGCTGACTCACGGGCAGGTAACCGCAGTCGCTGCGGGGATAGGTGATGACCTTGTGGGTTTCGTACAGGGCCTGGGCGATGTCGAGGGTTTCCTGGGCGCCGAGCCCGAGCTTCTTCGAGCAGACTTCCTGCAAGGTGCCCAGATCGAAGGGCAGGGGGGCCACTTCGCGCATTCGCTCGGTACGCAGTTTGATCACCCGGGCACTCGCCGCACTGCCAATGGCTGCCGCTGCATTTTGCGCCAACGCCTGATTCAGGCAGCGATCCTGATCGTCGCAAACCTCGGAGGCTGCACGCCACTGGGCGGTGAACGAGGTGCCGTCGTGCAGCAGTTGCACATCGATGGCCCAATAGGCGAACGGCACGAAATCGGCGATGCTGCGGTCGCGATCCACCACCAGGCGCAGGGTCGGCGTTTGCACCCGACCGACCGGCAATACGCCCTGATAACCCGACTGACGCCCTAGCAGCGTGAATAGCCGACTCATGTTCATCCCGATCAACCAGTCGGCCCGCGAGCGCCCGAGTGCCGAATGGTACAGGCTAAAGGTCTCGGCCCCCGGCTTCAGGGCTGCCAACGCCTTGCGGATTGACGCATCGTCCAGCGCCGACAGCCATAGCCGCTGGATCGGCCCGCGATAACGGCAATGCTCGACCAGTTCCCGGGCGATCATCTCGCCTTCACGGTCGGCGTCGGTGGCGATCACCAATTCATCGGCCTCGCCGAGCAGCCGCTTGACCGCTTTGTACTGGCTGGCCGTGCGTGGTTTGACGGTCATCTTCCACTTCTCTGGAATGATCGGCAGATCCGCCAGCACCCAGCGCTTGTAACGCGCGTCATAGGCGTCCGGCGGCGCGGTTTCCAACAGATGGCCGATGCACCAGGTCACCGTGACGTCCGTTCCCAGCCAGCAGCCGTCGCCACGACGCCTGGCGCCGAGGACGGCCGCAATGTCTTTGGCCTGGGAAGGTTTTTCACAGAGGTACAGCCGCATAACCACCATCGCTCATCAACTGTCGAGAGGCGGACAGAATGGCGGCTGATGAGCGATGGGGCAATCTTTATCTGTATGGATGTACAGTCGGTGCGTTGCGATTCATTGCACAGACGCCTCAGTAGTTCAGGTTAACCACCGGCTGGTCCAGCTTCCCGTCGGGCTCTCGCCTGAGAATGGTCAGCAAGGCTGCGGTAATAACGTTTACATCATGGTCGAACCCGCCGTGGGAGGTGTCCGGTTTGGTGCCCGCGCCGTAGTTCATTTGCGAATCGTTGAAGATATGCAGGGTTTTCGCGAACGCCTCGGGAAGCCCACGGCCTGTGGCGGCGAAACCGGCCGGAATGGTTTTTCCCCAGTAAAACTGGTTCCACTGCTCGGTCATGTTCTTGGCGGCAATGTTCCACTGCGCCACATCGGGGTTGCTGAAGTCCTGGAAGTTCTTGTCCAGGCTCTTGGCCATGCCCAGCAGCGGCATGCGTTGCAGTTCTTCGTAGGCACGGGAAACAAGGTACAGCAGTGACTTGTGGTACACGCCGATGACGTTGTCATCCTGTTCGCGGTTGTCGGACATCATGTAGATATGGAAGTCCTTGCGCTTGAGGCCTCCGCCTTCGATGACTTTGCGGTAGGTCTGGTTGGCGAAATCGAGGGTGCAGGCCGGGGCCATCAGCGTCGACGTTTCGATGGCCAAGCCTCTGGCCGACAGCAGTTGAGCCAAGTGGCCATTGATCAAGGACCCCGCAGAATGACCGATCAGATGAAGTTCGACGTTCTTCTTGCCCATGTCGGCGACCAGTTTTTTCAGGTTCTCCGCCATTTCCACCAGCCCGCGCGGGGTAAAGCCTGCGACTGAGGCCGCTTCGGCGTTCTGCTTCATCTGACTCCACTGATCGCCGCCGAGTTTTTTGGTGGCCAGTTCCACCGTGCGATCAAAACCTTCCAGGGCCTTGTCCTTGAGGGTCTTCAACACATCGCTGATGCCGCCAGCCTCGGGAAACAGCCCCGGGAGGGCGTCCTTGACGATGTCGGCAAATGTCTCCAGCGCCCCGGTTCGCCAGGTGACAAACAATGGATAGATGCCGTTTTCAAGAAAGTACGGCGCCATCGCACAGATTCGATTGATGGAGTCCTGCTCGGAGTTGAGCCCGCCATGGGCGATGACGGCGATGCGCAGCACGGCGGGTTTGTTGGCTGCCGAGAGCTTGTCGTACCAGGCGCGCGGTGACTCGTAGACGATTCGCTTGACGCCCGCGCGGACGTTTTCGACGTCGGTGAGGCGGGGGCCGATACTGCCGTTGTTTTCCATCACGATGGTCAGGCCATACGCCTGATCCATGGTCAACAGGGGAGGTCCTTTGCGACCGGTATCGCGGGCACCGGCGGTGAACAGCGAGAAACCTTCACGCTTGGCGCTGGAGCTCGACAGCGCGTTGCGAAACGCTGATTGAACATCGGCCCGGGAACGTGAAGGCCGCGCGTTGTGCGATAACGCGCCGTGTTCAATCGGCACACCGAGGGCCACGGTCCAAGCGTCGGTGCCGTTGGCCAGCCAGTCCTCGAACGTCAGGATGGCGAAGCCCGAGAATCCCCAGTCGGTTGACCAGGAATTCTGCACGATGAACCCCTGACGGGTGTAGCCGATCAAGGCAAAGGCGTGACCGCCCTGGCTGGTTGTCGGCCATTTGATGACGGGCAGCTGAGACATGCTCTGGAACACCGCCGGCGGACGTTTTTTGCCTTTGGGCTGCATCAGTGCCCAGCCCTGATGCACATTGGCGGAAACGTAAAGCGCACCCGCTTCGTACAGCGCCGCCATCATGGCGGTGATGTCGTCTTTCTCGACGCGGTAGTAAACCCCCAGCGGCCGGTTCACGGCGTCTGTTGCCCAATTTTCGGCGGGCGCTTCAAACGCCGGAACCGATCCGTCGGGCTTGACGGTATAGGGCCACAGTTCCTCCGCGCAGACTCCGTGCTTATGCCATCCCTTCAACGCGCCGCGACAACTGGAACCGGTGTAGTCCTCTCCTGGCCATTCGTCATAGAGTTTGGCCAAATGATAAAGCTGACGCGGGCTCGTCTTGATGGACGCCCGGTCCCGCAGCCACAACAAATAGTTGACCACCGCCGCCAGCCCGAACCCTGTGCACGCACCTTCGTTGCCTTGGTAGAGCACCAGGCCCTTACCCAGGTAGGCAGAGAGTTCGGTGGCGATGTCTTTGTCGGCGGGCCAGGAGGGCGGCAGTGACTGGACCCGTGGGGTGAAGATCCGATCACGCAGGTCGAGGCGATCGGGACGGGCATCGAGGGTGATGATTTTCTGATCGAGAGAAAACTTCGTGGCGGGCATGTGGGGACCCTCAAGTTTCTGAGACTCGAACCCCCACGCCACGACTGCCTGACTGCGCAGTAGGGGTGACAACGGTGCTATTGATCGTAGTCGATGTTTCGCCGACTTCGAATATTCAATTCGGTGGAAGGACCAAGGACCTCGCCGTGCAGGGACTTGGCATTACCTAGGCCGTCGAGGAGGCTCGTCGGAACGCCGCACCGTCCCGTTCGGCTGCGAAGCCGTCATGAGTGCAAAATCTGGGTTATACCTGAAAGTCGTGTTCTCAGGTTTTGGGGCTGCTGCGCCGCCCACCGCGGGCAAGCCTCGCTCTTACAGGTCCATCAGCGTCAGGAGAAACGTATTCCATGAAAACCTCCGGTCCTAGTCCTGTCATCACCATTGCAGAGCAGCCGGGCTGCCTGCTGGTAAAGTTTCACGGTATCCAGGTGGCCGCGTCCTCACGGGCGCTGGTGTTGCTCGAGGCCAACTATCCTCCGGTGTATTACGTACCGCGGGAGGACATCGATGAAAAGTACTTTGCCCGCACCGATCACACGAGTTATTGCCCCTATAAGGGCGATGCCAGCTATTTCAGTCTGCAAGTCCCGGGACATGAGGGCGCTAACGCGGTGTGGAGCTATGAAGACCCTAAAGTGTCGGTCGATCAGATTCGCGGCTACATGGCGTTCTATCCCGATCAAGTGACCTTTGAAGTTCTCAAAGACGTTGAGTGAGGGTCGCTTTCCAGGCACACATGCGTAGCGAGAGGGCGGAGGATCAAGAGCAAGAGCGAGGCGGTCGATCTGTCTTTTGTTGATCGTGTGCATATCCGTTTCTGCGGTCACGGCGGCTTAGGGTTCCGCCCTTACGGCGGGTCACTTGTGCGCCCAGCATGGGCGCCATCCTAGAGGTGAAAGTCCTCTCTTGAGCTGGCCACAGCGAATGAAGCGAAGCGCAACTGCATGAGGGCGAC
>NZ_SOPU01000004.1:0-36454 GCF_004402115.1 Pseudomonas sp. F01002
GTTCGACCGGTTGGGTCTACCTCGACTCTGCTGACCTCAACTTCTCGAACCGCCCGGTGCGGACCCGCATGCCGGGTGGTGTGGCAGGGGCACGGCCAGATGGCCGTCCCCTATGCCGATTGGCAAACGCCCCAAAGTAACCAAAGGTCTCGCCCCGAGCGTCCGGCCCCTCGCCTAGGCTCGGCGTTCCTTCGCTCCGGTATCCATCCGGGGACACTGCCCTCCGGTCTGCTGCGCGACGACCTACATGCAGCGTGTTCGACTGCGTCNAGGGGCGGGTGGATCAAGATCAAGATCAGGAGCTGCAGGCGAGCTAACGCTCGGCCTGATGAGTGGTGAGGATCCATTGTGGGAGCGAGCTTGCTCGCGATGGCGGTGTATCAGACGACATCAATGTTGAATGACAGATTGCTTTCGCGAGTAAGTCGGATCGCCGCACCGCCGCTCTTACAAGAAGATCAGCGTCATCTACGTAGAACTACGTAGACGCCATGTACGTAGTAACGCGGATTTATTTGTAGACGGCATGCGGGGATATTGGGCCAGCTCCGCACAGCGGACACAATTATAAAAATTACCGCCGCAGTCCACTGGCTGTCGGCAGGAGACACGCTATGCCCCGTCTGGCTAAACACCTCGCCTGGTTTGCCGTGGCTGTCCTGGGAGCGTTTGCGCTAAGTGTCGTGGCCCTGCGCCGCGGCGAAGCGATCAACGCCCTCTGGATCGTAGTCGCAGCAGTCGCTATCTATCTTGTCGCTTATCGCTACTACAGCCTGTTCATCGCCACCAAGGTGATGCAACTCGACCCCAATCGTGCCACGCCCGCTGTCGTTAACAATGACGGTCTGGACTACGTGCCGACCAACAAACACGTACTCTTCGGTCACCACTTCGCCGCCATCGCTGGCGCGGGGCCGCTGGTCGGTCCGGTCCTGGCGGCGCAGATGGGCTATTTGCCCGGTACGCTGTGGCTGATTGCCGGCGTGGTGCTGGCCGGTGCCGTTCAGGACTTCATGGTTCTGTTCATGTCCACCCGCCGCAACGGTCGTTCCCTGGGCGACATGGTCCGTGAAGAAATGGGCCGCATCCCCGGGACCATCGCGCTGTTTGGCTGCTTCCTGATCATGATCATCATCCTCGCGGTGCTGGCGCTGATCGTGGTCAAGGCCCTGGCTGAAAGCCCGTGGGGTATTTTCACAGTGATGGCGACCATCCCGATCGCGATGTTCATGGGCATTTACATGCGCTACATCCGCCCGGGCCGCATCGGTGAAATCTCCGTGGTCGGTGTGTTGCTGCTGCTCGGTTCGATTTGGCTGGGCGGGCAGATTGCCGCTGATCCGGTCTGGGCCAAGGCCTTTACCTTCACCGGGATCCAGATCACCTGGATGCTGATCGGTTACGGTTTCGTCGCGGCAGTATTGCCGGTGTGGCTGATTCTGGCGCCGCGGGACTACCTGTCGACCTTCCTGAAAATCGGCACCATCGTGGCCTTGGCGATCGGCATCCTGATCACCATGCCCGACCTGAAAATGCCGGCGCTGACCCAGTTCGTCGACGGTACCGGGCCGGTGTGGAAGGGCGGGTTGTTCCCGTTCCTGTTCATCACCATCGCCTGTGGCGCAGTCTCCGGTTTCCACGCGCTGATTGCTTCCGGTACCACGCCGAAGTTGTTGGCCAGCGAAGGCCATGCCCGTTACATCGGTTACGGCGGCATGCTGATGGAATCCTTCGTCGCCATCATGGCCATGGTGGCTGCTTCGGTGATCGAGCCGGGCGTGTACTTCGCCATGAACAGCCCGGCGGCGCTTGTCGGCTCTGATGCTGTTTCGGTAGCTCAGACCGTCAGCAGTTGGGGCTTTGCAATTACCCCGGAAGCGCTGCAAGCAGTGGCCAAGGACATCGGTGAAACCACCATCCTGGCCCGTGCCGGCGGTGCGCCGACGCTGGCAGTCGGTATCGCGCAGATCCTGCACCACCTTCTGCCGGGTGAAAACACCATGGCGTTCTGGTACCACTTCGCGATCCTGTTCGAGGCGCTGTTCATCCTGACCGCCGTCGACGCCGGTACCCGTGCCGGACGCTTCATGCTGCAGGACTTGCTGGGTTCCTTCGTGCCAGCGCTGAAACGCACTGAATCCTGGACCGCCAACCTGATCGCAACCGCCGGTTGTGTGGCGATGTGGGGTTATCTGTTGTACCAGGGCGTGATCGATCCGTTGGGTGGCATCAACACCTTGTGGCCGTTGTTCGGTATCTCCAACCAGATGCTGGCCGGTATCGCGCTGATGTTGGCGACCGTTGTGCTGATCAAAATGAAACGCCAGCGCTATGTCTGGGTCACCATGTTGCCCGCCGTGTGGCTGCTGATCTGTACCACCACCGCCGGCTTCATCAAGCTGTTCGATGCCAACCCGGCGATCGGTTTCCTGGCCCTGGCCAAGAAGTACAGCGATGCCCTGGCCAACGGTCAGATCCTCGCCCCGGCCAAGAGCATCGACCAGATGCAGCACGTGATCTACAACGCCTACACCAACGCAACGCTGACCGCGCTGTTCTTGCTGGTGGTCTTCAGCATCCTGTTCTTTGCACTCAAGGTCGGTATCGCCGCCTGGGGCACTAAAGAACGTACGGATAAAGAAGCGCCATTCCAGGCACTGCCGGACGCTTGATCGAGGATTGCAGCATGTTCAATGACCTGAGTCGCCTCGGTAAATACCTCGGTCAGGCCGCGCGCCTGATGGTCGGCATGCCCGACTACGACACCTACGTCGAGCACATGCAAACCAAGCACCCGGACAAGCCGGTGATGAGTTACGAGGTGTTCTTTCGGGAACGCCAGGAAGCTCGTTACGGAAGCAAGGCTGGGCCGAAGTGCTGTTGATGGTCGGTGGCAGTGATGCCACCTGAATAGCTAATGAAGAACCCGGCTGATGAGGCCGGGTTTTTTTTGAGTGAATGGCATTGGTCGATCCGTGTTGAGTCAGCTTGCGGGGATGGTTTGGAGCGTTTCGAGATCCAGCAGGGTGAAATAACCACGGTCCGGCCGCCAGCCACCCGTATCGATGTGAATCACATTGCCAAGGCTGACGGGCATATAAAGCGGCGTATGCCCTACGACCAGTGCGCGCAGGCCTTCAACGCCATGCGTTTCCTGCTGATCGATCCGCCTTCGTGACCACATGCAGTAGTGCTGCGCTTCCTGCAGACGCCTGTTGCTTTCCGGCGACTCCAGTTCCTTTCGCAGCTGCTGCCATGATGGAAATGGACAATCGGCGTGCACGATGCCGATCAGGCCGTGTGCCGTTTCGACTTCGATCGCGATAGGGAGCTTGGCGAACTGCGCCGCGAATGCTTGCTTCTCGATCAACGACAGGCCCGTGAACCATGAGCCCCCGTTGAGTATCCAGCTGTCGATGTCGCAGGTATCGAAATACACCACGTAGTCGTCATGGTTGCCTCGCACCGGGTGGAACCATGGTTTGTCCAGCCAATCGAGCGCGTCACGGCACTCGGGCCCGCGGTCAATCAGATCGCCAACACTGAATAGCCGATCTACCAAGCGGTTGAACCCGGCTGCATCCAGTGCGGCCTGCACCCCAGTGAAATGGCCATGAATATCACCGACCGCGAAATCTCGGCCGGCAACATTTGCGGCGAAGTGCTTCACGCGCGACATCTCTACAGTTTCGAACATGGGAATGCCACTCCGGCAGCTCCCCAGCGGGCTAGTCAGTTGAGTTTAGGCCAGAAAGTGGTACTCGATCGTTAGCGCGCCGACAGGTAGTCCTTTACCGCCTGCCCGACAGGCTGCCCGGATCAAGCATCGTCAGAGCGAGTAGGCCGTCGCTTGCCCGAAATGGTTGTCCTGCACTCCGGCGATAAGGTGCAGAGGCATGTGTTGCGCATCCATGGATGGAACTTCGAAACTCTCCACTATCTGGGTGGGGCGCTCACTCAGCCCGGTCGACTCTTCGACAAGAGCCTTGGCCATTCTCGCGTGGTTCGCTGCGATTTCATTGAGAGTTGACACGTTACATCTCCCGGTGACTGACCAAGCGCATCGCTGGCGTCCTAAGCGTTAATTAAAGTGCTGCCGCGTCAGAATTACGTCGTTCTGGGGCTGCTACGAGCGTCTTCTGCAAACCTTAAGCCAGGAATAGTCAAAAAAATCGCGCAGCGTTTTTGATGCGACGAATGGTGGTGCCGCCATAGCGGTTGGCTGTTAAGGGGATATTTCCTGAGCCTATAAGGCCGGGGAAAAAGGTGATTAGACGTGCCGAAGTTGTTTTGTTAAAAAAATAGTGCATGGCTGCTATTGACGCGCCAATGCATCTCCATTCGGTTAGATGGAAATCGCCCAACATTGAGCTGGGCAACGATCAATGAGTCTGATGCCGATACAGGGATAAGTAACTGCGACTTTGGCCAACTGCTCGCGCACAGAGGTATTGGGCTCATTGATCCCCTTTCTCTTCCTCAGGTTGATCCTTTCGAACGAACAACATCGCACAGCGTTCTGCTGGTTGCTCGGGTGACGCCGCGCTACAGTCACCCCTTTCAGGACAAGGAAGTATCATGTGTATTTTGAAAGTAGCGGTGACTCGACCCATTTTCCGCCAATGGCTGATCACTGCTTCTATCGGCTTTTTTGCAGTGGCGGGCGGTGCGCAGGCTCAAACCACGCCACAGGCGAACCAGGAGATAAAGGGCTTGCTGGATTTTGTGGAGCGCAGTGAGTGCAAGTTCGTGCGCAACGGCAGTGAATACCCTGGGCCCCAGGCTCGGGCACATCTCGAAAAGAAGCTGGATTATCTCGAAGGCAAGAACCTGGTGAGCAGCGCAGAAGACTTCATCGATCTCGCTGCCACTAAAAGCAGCATGAGTGGCAAAGCCTACGAAGTGCGTTGCTCAACAGGCGTCCAGCCGACGAGCACCTGGCTGAAGACAGAGCTGCAGAGACAACGCCAGCTCCATTGAGCCTACCCCCGAAACGAGAAAGCCCAGTGCAACTGCTGGGCTTTTTCGTTTCGGGGATTCGAAAGTCGTTGTCGACGCCGGAGCGGGGGTGAAACGGACTGAATTACAGAACGCTTTCCATAATAGTGATGGAAGACATGCCGAAAGACGATGATTCCACCAAACCCCAGAAACGACAAAGCCCTGACTAATCAGGGCCTTGTCGGTACAAATATGGCGGAGGCGATGGGATTCGAACTCATGGACCTGTTACAGTCGACGGTTTTCAAGACCGTTGCCTTAAACCACTCGGCCACACCTCCGTTTGCGTTGCGGGCGCCATAATACCTGAATGAAACACACTGTCAAACTCTCTGCATAGCTTGTTACAGAGCGTCTGTTATGATCTTTGCGACTGAACGTTTCAAACCAACAGGAGTGTCGCCATGCGCGAACAGGATTACGCAGTTAATAACAGCGTGCAGGCTGAGCAGCTAGAGGTTAGCCGCGTCCTGCGCAACACTTACGGCTTACTCGCTCTCACCCTCGCATTCAGCGGCGTGATGGCGTTTGTCGCTCAGCAGATGCGTGTCGGCTACCCGAACGTTTTCGTGGTGCTGATCGGCTTCTACGGCCTTTTCTTCCTCACCAACAAACTCCGTGATTCGGCCTGGGGCCTGGTGTCGGCATTTGCCCTGACCGGTTTCATGGGTTTCCTGCTTGGCCCGATCCTCAACCGTTACCTGGGCATGCAGGGCGGCGCCGAGGTGGTCAGTTCGGCCTTCGCGATGACTGCGCTGGTGTTCGGCGGTCTGTCGGCTTATGTGCTGATTACCCGCAAGGACATGAGCTTCCTGGGTGGTTTCATCACCGCTGGCTTCTTCGTGCTGCTGGGTGCGACGCTGGCGAGCCTGTTCTTCCAGATCAGTGGTCTGCAACTGGCGATCAGCGCAGGTTTCGTGCTGTTCTCCTCGGTCTGCATTCTGTTCCAGACCAGCGCCATCATTCACGGCGGCGAGCGCAACTACATCATGGCGACCATTAGCCTGTATGTATCGATCTACAACCTGTTCATCAGCTTGTTGCAGCTGTTCGGCATCATGAGCCGCGATGACTAATCGTCAGCCTTGAGGAAAAAACCCGCTTCGGCGGGTTTTTTCTTGCCTGCGATTTGAGTAATGGATCACGCCATCGGTGGCAAGCGACGCTTGACCGGGGTTTTCTTGACGATTGCAGTGTTGGTTTCGGCGTGGGTGTTTAGACGGTCGAGCAGGGTGTCCAGTTGTTCCATCGAACGCACATGCAGGCGTGCGATGAAACAGTCGTCGCCGGTGACTTTGTCGCACTCGGTAAATTCGGGAATGGCCTGAATCTGCCGTTCCACTTCCTGCAACTGGCCTGGCAGCGGACGAATACGGACGATGGCCTGGAGTTGATAGCCAAAGCATTTGGGGTCGATCTCGACGGTGTAACCCTTGAGCACGCCACGCTCTTCGAGGCGGCGCAAACGCTCGGCGACGCTGGGCGAGGACAGGCCGCTGATCTGCGCCAGAGCCTTGAGCGAGCGGCGTGAGTCTTCCATCAATGCCGTAATCAGCACTTGGTCGATATCGTCGGTCATGGCGAAACCCCTATTAGGCAATTAATTCAAACCGCCTTGATAAAAAAGGCAGAAATCGAGTTTAGCCTGCTTTTTGCGCTGGAGAAGCCCCTCGGCGGATTGGCATACTTTGGGCTCAAACACAGGAGTCTGATGATGGACAAAACAATACGTCACGGGTCATTCGAAATGACCGCCGCCATGCTGATTTCCGGGACCATCGGCTGGTTCGTGCTGGTGTCCGGGCAACCGGTGCTGGACGTAGTGTTCTGGCGTTGCGTGTTCGGCGCCGGCACGTTGTTGCTGATCTGCGCGGCATTCGGCTTCCTGCGCCCCGGCATTCTGACCCGCACCACATTTTTGCTGGCCGTGCTCAGCGGCGTGGCGATTGTCGGCAACTGGGTGCTGTTGTTTGCTTCTTACTCCCGCGCCTCGATTGCCATCGGCACCGCGGTTTACAACGTTCAGCCGTTCATGCTGGTTGGGTTGGCCGCGTTGTTCCTCAACGAGAAAATCACCCTGCAGAAACTGTTCTGGCTGGGCATCTCGTTTCTCGGGATGCTGGCGATTGTCAGCGCACATGGCGGGCAGGGCGAGAGCGCCAATGATTACCTGATAGGCATCGCTCTGGCGCTGGGGGCGGCATTCCTTTACGCGATTGCCGCGTTGATCATCAAACGCCTGACCGGTACACCGCCGCATCTGATTGCGTTAATCCAGGTCACCACCGGCGTGCTGTTACTTGCGCCATTCGCGCACTTTTCGGCGCTGCCGCAAGCGCCCAGCGCGTGGGCCAGTCTGGTCACCCTGGGCATTGTCCACACCGGCGTGATGTACGTGCTGCTCTACGGCGCCATTCAAAAACTGCCGACGGCACTGACCGGCGCACTCTCGTTCATCTATCCGATTGCGGCGATTTTCGTTGACTGGTTTGCCTTCGGCCATCGCCTGGAGCCGCTGCAATGGATCGGTGTTGCCGCGATTCTGTTGGCCGCTGCCGGCATGCAACAGGGTTGGAGCCTTAAGTTTCGTCGGACGGTGACGACGCAGTAAGCCGTCAAGAAACCTCAGATGTTCCAGCGCGGTGCTGTCTTGGCCAAGCGCTGGCGCATCTCGCCGATGTTGGCGGCTAACTGCCGGACCAATAACCGATAGCCGTCCAGCGGATTGTAAACCGGCGCGGTCAGGCTTGAATCCGACGGCAGTTCGACGGGCCGACTGAGCCGCTGGGACGCACCGGATTTCAGCGCCCGGGCCATACCAATCAGTTGCACCCGAATCAGCCGATGCTCGGCTTTCAAGGCCGATTGCAGATGGGCCATGGCATCGGGGTCACTGGCGTCAGGTCGGGTGTTGCCGAGGATTTCCAGGGTGCTGACGCACATCCGCAGATGACGCTGAATGGCATCGAGTTCGGTCATGGAGATCCGCACTTCTTTGGACACCGATGGCATCAACGAGCGCAGTTGCACCATCACCGTGTTCAGGCGGCCCACGAGTTTATGGTGTTCGTCATCGGTGACCGATTGGCCATTGATGATGCGCCCGTAAATCGTCGCGCAGTCGCGCAAGGCATCGGCCAGGTTGTAGCGCCAGGAATAAACCGCGTAGAGCGGCAGCGCGAATGAAAACGCCAGGGCCAGGGCGATGCCGATCAGGATGTCCACCCCACGCCACAACCCGTCGGTAATCGGATTGTCGCCATGCCCCGCGACGATAAACACGGTAATCGCCGAGAGCAACGCGGTGTAACCGCCCTTGCCGATGGCGTGGTACGAGAAGAACCCGCAAACCACGGCCATCGCGAAATAGGTCAGCCACGGCATCCCGAGCCAGGCCTGTTGCGCCACCAGCAGCAAGCCGACGCCGGCACCGATCAAGGTGCCGATGGCGCGCTCGGCGGCTTTTTTGCCGATGTTGCCGTGGTGCTGCAAACCGCCGATCACCACCAGCATCGTCACCGACGCCCACTCACCGTGGGGCAGATGGATGCCGGTGGTCAGCAGGATCGTTGCCAGCAACCCCAATGACACACGTACCGCATGGATCACCCTGGCGTGGCGATAGCGCCGGTACGGGTCCAGCAACGGACGCAGCAGTCGGCGCATTAGCGGTGGCAGTCGATTGGCTCTGAATGTGCTCAGGCTCGGTCTCCTCAGAAGATGTAATCGGTGGTCAGGAAACTCGAACTGCGTCCGCTGATGATCTCGCTGATGAGTTCTTTGTTGGTTTCCTGGAACTTGGTTGCCACCAGTGTCCGGATCGAAAACACCCGCAGCGCATCATGCACCGACAGCGTGCCTTCGGCGGAGTTCTTGCGGCCGTTGAACGGAAAGGTGTCCGGGCCGCGCTGGCACTGGGCGTTGAGGTTGATCCGCCCGACCTGGTTGGCGAAGGTGTCCACCAGCCGGCCGACAGCCACGGGGTTGGTGCCGAAGATACTCAACTGCTGGCCGAAGTCCGATTCCAGGACGTAATCGATCACCGTGTCCAGATGCCGGTAAGGCACGATCGGCACGACCGGGCCGAACTGTTCTTCCTGATAGACGCGCATCTGCGGCGTCACCGGGTACAGCACGGCGGGGTAGAAGAATGATGCGCGGGCTTCACCGCCGTTGGGGTTGACCACGGTGGCGCCTTTGCTCACGGCATCCGCCACCAGCGAGTGCAGGTAATCGACCTTGCTCGCTTCCGGCAACGGCGTCAGCGCCACGCCGCTGTCCCACGGCATGCCGGGTTTGAGGTTGGCGAGTTTGGCGTTGAATTTCTCGATGAACGAATCGACCACGTCTTCATGGACGAAGAGGATTTTCAGCGCGGTGCAGCGCTGGCCATTGAACGACAGCGAGCCAGTGAGTGCTTCGCTGACGGCGTTGTCCAGATCCACCTCGGGCAGCACGATGCCGGGGTTTTTCGCGTCCAGGCCCAACGCCGCGCGCAAGCGGTGCGGCTTTGGGTGCAGTTTTTTCAGGTCGCTGGCGGCTTTGTTGGTGCCGATAAACGCGAAGATGTCGATCTTGCCGCTGGCCATCAGCGCGCTGACGGTCTCGCGGCCGCTGCCGTAGATCACGTTGATCACCCCGGCCGGGAAGCTGTCGCGGAACGCTTCCAGCAACGGACGAATCAGCAGCACACCCAGCTTGGCCGGTTTGAACACCACGGTGTTGCCCATGATCAGCGCCGGGATCAGCGTGGTGAAGGTTTCGTTCAACGGGTAGTTGTAAGGTCCCATGCACAACGCCACACCCAGCGGTACGCGGCGGATCTGGCCGAGGGTGTCCTGTTCCAGTTCGAAGCGGCTGGAGCGGCGGTCGAGCTCCTTCAGCGCGTTGATGGTGTCGACGATGTAGTCGCAGGTGCGGTCGAACTCTTTCTCCGAGTCCTTGAGGTTCTTGCCGATTTCCCACATCAGCAACTTGACCACGGCTTCGCGCTGTTCACGCATGCGTCCGAGGAAGGCTTCGACGTGCTGGATGCGTTCGGCCACGCGCATCGTCGGCCACAGGCCCTGGCCCCGGTCATAGGCGCGGACGGCGGCGTCGAGGGCGGTCAATGCGGTGTCGGCATCGAGCAGCGGCGTGCTGCCGAGGATCACTTGTTCGTCACCATTTTCACCCGTCAGGTACACCGGGCTGCGGACCTGGGCGAGGGGCCCGGACCAGGTTTTCAGCTCGCCGTCGACCAGGTATTCACGCTGCTCGGTCTGGCCGTCGAGGCGGTATTTTTCCGGGATGTCGGTGGCGTCGGGAAACAGGTTGCCAAGAATGTGTACTGTGGTCATGTCGCTACCCCGTCTGGATTGGGTGATGCGGATAAGGTCTGTTATCGCTACGCACTGCCATCAGGTCAAGGCCTGATCACAACGCGGGTGTCGAAAGTGGTGGCGAGAGGCTGCCTATTACAGACTGCGCGCTCGATCAGCATAGCTGAATCGTTTTACCAGATGGCAACACGGATTGTCATGACCTACAGCACACGCAGTCTTGATCGGTTGAAAGAGGGATGAAAGTGGTGGTTTTTGACCTGAAAACACACAACGGCCGATGCCGCGGTTAAACTTCGCGCTCTTTCTAAAGGAGTTCATATGAGTTACTACCAGCCGGGCATTCTCGCCACCCCAGTTCCGCCTCAAGCCCGTCATATGTTCTTCGCACTCGAATCCGCCGCTGCATTGCCGGCCGCGCTGGAGAATCTTAAGGGGTTGGTGGACGGGAAGTCGGCAGTGGTCGGGTTCGGTGAATCCCTGGTCAAGGCCCTCAAGGGGCAAATCGAAGGCCTGCGCGCCTTTCCAGCGTTGACCGGTGTCGGCGTCGATAACCCGTCGACCCAGCACGCGCTCTGGTGCTGGTTGCACGGTGTCGACCGTGGCGAATTGCTCAATCGCAGCAACGCCATCGAAGCCGCGCTGGCCCCGGCCCTGCGCCTGGTGCAGATGAACGAAACCTTCCGCCACCTCACCGGCCACGACCTGACCGGTTATGAAGACGGCACCGAAAACCCTCACGACGAAGCCGCCGTCGCCGCCGCGCTGGTGAGTGACGGCACTGACGGAATGGTCGGCGGCAGTTTCGCCGCGATCCAGCAGTGGCAGCACGACCTGAAAGGTTTCCACGCGAGGCCGTCCCATGAGAAGGACAACATCATGGGCCGTCGTTTGAGCGACAACGAAGAGCTAGACGACGCGCCGATCTCCGCTCACGTCAAACGCACCGCCCAGGAAAGCTTTGCCCCCGAGGCATTCGTGGTGCGCCGTTCCATGCCCTGGATCGAAGGCGACCGCGCCGGCCTGATGTTCCTGGCCTTCGGTTTCTCCCTCGACGCCTTCGAAGCCCAACTACGCCGCATGAGCGGTCTGGAAGACGGCATCACCGATGGTTTGTACCGCATCAGCCGGCCGATCACCGGCGGCTACTACTGGTGCCCGCCGCTCAAGGACGGTCATCTGGACCTGCGCGCACTGCGCATCAGCTAAACATCAGGGAGTGAGTATGAACGTGGTGCGTTGGGGCATGATCGGGTGTGGCAGCGTCGCTGAACGCAAGAGCGGGCCGGCCTTCTACAAGGCGCCCGGCTCGGCGCTGGTGGCGGTAATGGGCCGGCGTCTGGAGGCAGTGACGGATTACGCCGCGCGCCACGGCATCGCTCGGGTCTACACCGATGTGGACGCGTTGATCAATGATCCCGAGGTCGACGCGGTATACATCGCCACGCCGCCTGACAGTCATCACGCTTACGCCTTGAGGGTGGCCGCCGCCGGCAAACATTGCTGCGTCGAAAAACCGATGTCGTTGAATGCCGGACAAAGCCGTGAGATGCAAAAGGTCTTTGTCGATGCCGGGCTGCACCTGTTTGTTTCCTATTACCGGCGTTCACTTCCACGCTTCCAGCAAGTGCGGCAATGGCTGGAGGAAGGGCGGATCGGCGAGGTCCGGCACTTGACCTGGACCTTGACCAAAGCGCCATCTCCGACCGATCTTGGCGGCACTGATAACTGGCGCACCGACCCGGTAATTGCCGGCGGTGGTTATTTCGCCGACCTGGCCAGTCATGGCTTCGACCTGTTCCAGTACCTGCTCGGTGACATCGTCGAAGTCGCCGGGTTTACCGCGCACCAGGCCGGTTTGTATACCGCCGAGGATGCCGTCAGCGCCAGTTGGCGGTTTGCTTCGGGCGCCCTGGGTATGGGCTGCTGGAATTTCGTTGCGGACCGACGTGAAGATCGGGTCGAGCTGATCGGCAGCAAAGGCCGGATCACCTTTTCGGTATTCGATGAACATCCGGTTCAGCTTGAAGCCGATGAAACTCTCAGCCTGCACATCGAAAATCACCACCACATTCAATGGCATCACGTACAGGGTATGAACGCCCATATCCGTGGAGAAGCGCAGCATCCAGCCGTGGCCGAACAGGCATTGAAAACCGATTGGGTGATGGACCAGATCCTCAAACGCCGCTAACGCTCACTGAACGCCCCGCCGATGTAGCAGCTGCCGAGCATCGTGAGGCTGCGTTCGGCGGCGAAGCCGTCGTAAACCCTGAATGCGAGGTTGTACTGACATACCGAGTTGCCTGATTTCACGACGGCTTCGCCGCCGAACGCAGCGTCACGCTGCTCGGCAGCTGCTACAAGTCCGCGGTCGTTCGGCGAATCTAACCTTATGCTCAAACAGTATTTCTCAAGCCCGCCATTAGAACTTTAAGATCACGTCATAACTCGTTATAACAAGTGATCTTCCATGACCGATAACGTTCTCTCCCTCAGTAGCGTTCCGCTGCACACCCAACTGCGGGATGTGCTTCGCGCCCGCATCCTTGACGGCCAATACCCACAAGACAGCCAGATGCCTTCCGAAAGCGAACTCGGCGCGCTGTTCAAAGTCAGCCGCATCACCGTGCGCCAGGCCTTGGGGGATCTGCAGAAAGAAGGGCTGATCTTCAAGATCCACGGCAAGGGCACCTTCGTCGCCAAGCCGAAAACCTTCCAGAACGTCAGCACCCTGCAAGGCCTCGCCGAGTCCATGACCGGTCGCGGCTACGAGGTGATCAACCGCCTGCGCAGTTTCAAATTCATTCCCGCCGACAAACTCGTTGCCGAGCGCTTGCACGTCGCCGAAGGCGAGACGGTGGCGCAGATCAAACGCGTGCGGCTGATCAACCGCGAGCCGATTTCCCTGGAGATCAC
Organism: Pseudomonas sp. F01002; assembly: GCF_004402115.1. Lineage (NCBI taxonomy): Bacteria > Pseudomonadati > Pseudomonadota > Gammaproteobacteria > Pseudomonadales > Pseudomonadaceae > Pseudomonas > Pseudomonas sp. F01002. Next base: position 13,242 of record NZ_SOPU01000004.1, read on the forward strand.
CTACCTGCCCAAGGCCATCGGCGAGCGCCTGGAGAAGGCCGATCTGGTCACTCGCGACATTTTCCTGATCCTGGAAAACGACTGCGGCCTGGCGCTCGGTCACGCGGATCTGGCCATCGACGCAGTGCTGGCCAACAGCGACCTGACCCAGGCGCTGAACGTCGAGCCCGGCTCGCCGATCATGCGCATCGAGCGTTTGACCCACGACGCCAGCGGCCAGCCCGTGGACTTCGAACACCTTTACTATCGCGGCGATGCCTTCCAGTACCGCCTGCGGATCGACCGGCAAAAAGGGGCGCAGGCATGACTCACGGCTCAATGACTAGAAAGACGCTCGAACAGGAATACGACATCGTCGTGATCGGCGGCGGCACCGCAGGACCGATGGCGGCAATCAAGGCCAAGGAACGCAACCGCGATTTGCGCGTGTTGCTGATCGACAAGGCCAACGTCAAACGCAGCGGTGCGATCAGCATGGGCATGGACGGCCTGAACAACGCGATCATTCCCGGCCATTCGACGCCGGAGCAATACACCAAGGAAATCACCATCGCAAACGACGGCATCGTCAATCAGGCGGCGGTCTATGCCTACGCGACCCACAGCTTCGAAACCATCGAGCAACTGGACCGCTGGGGTGTGAAGTTCGAGAAGGACGAAACCGGCGACTACGCGGTGAAAAAGGTCCACCACATGGGCGCCTACGTGCTGCCAATGCCGGAAGGGCATGACATCAAAAAAGTCCTGTACCGCCAGTTGAAGCGGGCGCGGGTGAGCATCACCAATCGGCTGGTCTGCACGCGATTGCTGACGGACGAAGAGGGCGCGGTCAACGGCGTGATGGGGTTCGACTGCCGCACCGCCGACTTCCATGTAATCAAGGCCAAAGCCGTGATCCTCTGCTGCGGCGCCGCCGGGCGTCTCGGTTTACCGTCCTCGGGCTACCTGATGGGCACCTACGAAAACCCCACCAACGCTGGCGACGGTTACGCCATGGCCTATCACGCCGGGGCAGAACTGGCGAACCTCGAATGCTTCCAGATCAACCCGTTGATCAAGGATTACAACGGCCCGGCCTGCGCCTACGTCACCGGTCCGTTGGGCGGCTACACCGCGAACAACAAGGGCGAACGCTTCATCGAGTGCGATTACTGGAGCGGCCAGATGATGTGGGAGTTCCACCAGGAGCTCGAAAGCGGCAACGGCCCGGTGTTCCTCAAACTCGATCACCTGGCCGAGGAAACCATCCAGAACATCGAAGAGATCCTGCACAGCAACGAACGCCCGAGTCGCGGCCAGTTTCATGCCAATCGCGGCACCGACTACCGCACGCAAATGGTCGAGATGCACATCTCGGAAATCGGTTTTTGCAGCGGTCACTCGGCTTCCGGCGTGTGGGTCAACGAGAAGGCCGAAACCTCGGTCAAGGGTTTGTACTCGGCGGGTGACATGGCCGCGGTGCCGCACAACTACATGCTCGGCGCGTTCACCTACGGCTGGTTTGCCGGCACCAACGCGGCGGATTTTGTCGCCGGTCGCGAATTTTCAGCGGTCGATGCCCAGCAGATCGAAACAGAAAAGGCCCGGGTCTACGCACCGCTGGACCGCGAACACGGTCTGCCGCCAGCGCAAGTGGAGTACAAGCTGCGACGTTTTGTGAACGACTACCTGCAACCGCCGAAAGTGACCAAAAAAATGCAGATCGGCCTGCAACGCTTCAGCGATATCCAGCGCGATCTCGATCAGATCAAGGCCCACAACGCCCACGAACTGATGCGCGCTATGGAAGTCAGCATGATTCGCGACTGCGCCGAAATGGCCGCCCGCGCTTCGTTGTTTCGCGCCGAAAGCCGCTGGGGGCTTTACCACTATCGGGTCGACCACCCGCAACGCAACGACAGCGACTGGTTCTGCCATTGCCACCTGAAGAAAGATGAAAACGGACTGATGACCAGTTTCAAGAAAGCCGTCGAGCCTTACATCATCCCGCTGGATGCCGATGAAATGCAGGCCTACGACCGGCTGCGAGTCGGTGCCTTTGCTGCCTGAGCATCACCAAAAGAGAGACCACAAAATGGCCTATCAACCCCAGGAAATCTTCTTCCGCTCCAACGCGCCCGTCACGGTCGATGAGGACCTTTGCATCGCCCACAAAGGTTGCACCGTGTGCGTCGACGTGTGCCCGATGGACCTGCTGGCGATCAACCCGGCCACGCAAAAGGCCTACATGGCGTTTGACGAATGCTGGTATTGCATGCCGTGCGAAAAGGACTGCCCGACGGGCGCAGTGAAAGTCGAAATCCCTTATCTCCTGCGTTGACTGACAGGACGCCATCGCGGGCAAGCCCGGCTCCCACAGGTTTCTTTGGTGTCTGCAAAATTTTGGATTCAGCACAAATCACTGTGGGAGCGGGCTTGCCCGCGAAGAGGCCAGTCCAGACAACCACAAAGCCATCCGGTAACCCCCGGACGCTTGCTTCAAAACACCCCTCGTTTCCCACCGCGCCCTGATCGTGGCGGAGACGAACATCCTATAAATGATTCGAGGGGATTTACCTATGTCTTTGCCAATATTGCTGCGTGCAGCATTTGCCGGTCTGGTACTGGCCTCATTCACCATGTCGGCGTCGGCCGAAACCATCCGCATTGCCATCGGCACCCAGGACACCACCATCAACTGCGCCGCCGGCGGCCTGTTGATTCGCGAGCTGGGCCTGCTGGACAAATACCTGCCCCACGACGGCCCCTACAAAGACGCCAAGTACGAGGTGGAGTGGAAGAACTTCACCAGCGGCGCGCCCCTGACCAACGAGATGGTCGCCGGCAAACTCGACTTCGGCGCCATGGCCGATTTCCCCGGTTCGTTCAACGGTGTGGCGTTCGAAACGGCGGGCAAGCACAGCCTGTTTATCAGCGTGCTGTCGGGTAGCATCAAGGGCAGTGGCAACGGCATCGTGGTGCCGAGCGCCTCGAGTGTGCAGTCGCTGGCCGAACTCAAGGGCAAGACCATTTCCGTGCCGTTCGCCTCGACGGCGCACGGCATGTTGCTGCGGGCCGTGGCTGCCCAAGGCTGGGACCCGCTGAAAGAGGTGAACATCATCGCCCAGCCGCCGGAAGTCGCCGGCTCGGCCTTGCAGGCCGGGAAGATCGACGCCCACGCCGACTTCGTGCCGTTCGCCGAACTGTTCCCCAGCCGTGGTTTCGCTCGCAAGATCTATGACGGCGCCCAGGCCAATGCGCCGACTTTTCACGGTGCGTTAGTGGATCAGGCCTACGCGAAAAAGTACCCGGAAATTGTGGTGGCTTACCTGCGTGCAAGCATTGAAGCCAACCAGTTGCTCGCGGCTGAGCCGGAGAAATACAGCGAGTTGATCGCCAAGGTCACCGGCGTCGATGCCGAGGTCAATTACCTGTTCCACGGTCCGCTGGGCGTGCAAACCCGCGACCTGAGCTGGAAGCCGGAATACCGTCAGGCCGTCGGGACGGCCATCGATACCCTCAAGCTGTTGAAGAAGGCTGATCGCGGGTTGGACCTCAATACCTTCATCGACGACCAATACATCCGCGCTGCATTCAAGGCCTCGAATCTGGATTACACCGCGCAACTGGCCAACTACGGACAGACGCCGCTCAAGGCGGTGGATGCGTCGAGTGGCAAAGCGATTACCGACTTCAGCCATGTGGCAGAGATCTGGGTGCGTGGCGAGCCGAAGGTTCGGCAGTACGCCTCGGCAGAGTCGGCGTTCACCGCGTTGGCCAGTCTGAAGCAGGAAGGCAAAAACATCCGCGCGGTGTATGCCCAGGCGAGTGACAGCGGGATCAAGTTGCTGGCGGATCAGGCGTGGTTTGCCAGTGATGCGAAAGGGCGCCTCAGCGCGTTTCTGCTCAAAGGCCAGGCCCAACAATTCGCCACGGCACAGGGCGGAAAAGTCTTCGACTTCACCGACGCTACCACCCAGGCCGTCGCCGTCCGCTAACCCCCGGAACACCGCAATCCCCTGTGGGAGCGGGCTTGCTCGCGAATGCGATTTTTCATTCAACATTGATGTCGACTGATCCATCGCATTCGCGAGCAAGCCCGCTCCCACAGGATCTCGGTTGAGAGGAAGTATTGTGTACAGATCCTATTTACGCTGGATCCCCCGAGCCGCTTCACTGCTGCTCTGCCTTGTATTCTGGCAACTCGCCGCCAGCCACCACTGGAACCTCGGCCTGGTCACCTTCGCCAATGTCCCGACGCCACTGGCGGTCATCGAAGCCGCCCTCGGCCTCGGCGACTCCGGCAAGCTCGCGCAACACCTCGGTAGCAGCCTCAGCCGGGTCTTCGCCGGTTACCTCGTGGCACTGATCATCGGCATCGCGTTGGGCCTGGCCATCGGTCGCTCTAAATGGGCCGAAGACCTGCTGCTACCACCGCTGGAAGTCCTGCGCCCGATCCCCGCCGTGGCCTGGATTCCACTGGCGATCCTGATGTTCCCCTCGTCAGAGCTGTCGATGGTCTTCATCACCTTCACCGGCGCACTGTTCCCGATTTTGCTCAATACCGTGCATGGCGTCGAAGGCGTCGACCCACGGCTGATCGCCTCGGCGAAAAGCCTCGGGGCAGGGCGCCGGGCGATTCTGCTGGAGGTGATCCTGCCAGGCGCTGCGCCGAGCATCATCACCGGCCTGGCGATCGGCATGGGCACCTCATGGTTCTGCCTGGTGACCGCCGAAATGATCTCCGGCCAGTACGGCATCGGCTATTACACCTGGGAGTCCTACACCCTCCAGAACTACGCCGACATCGTGGTCGGCATGTTGCTGATCGGCGTACTGGGGATGGGCAGCAGCCTGCTGATCAAACATCTGGGCGGGCTGTTCACGCCCTGGCACCGACCACGAGGAAAAGCCTGATGAGCGTGATGCAAACCCCTGAAGGACGGATCGACATCCGCCAACTGTCCATCGTCCTCGGCGAGGACAAGCAAGCCTTCGAAGCCGTGCAAGGTCTGGATTGCCAGATCGAGCCGGGGCAATTCGTGTGCATTCTCGGGCCGTCCGGTTGCGGCAAATCGACCCTGCTCGGTGCGCTGGCCGGTCATCTGCAACCGCGAACCGGCACCCTGAAAGTCGACGGTGCGCAGGTCCTGGGCCCATCGCCGCAGCGGGGCATGGTGTTCCAGCACCACACGCTGTTCCCTTGGCGCACCGTGCGCGACAACGTTGCTTTCGGCCTGAAAATGCGCGGCATCGGCAAAACCGAACGGCACCAGGCTGCCGACGAAATCCTTGCCCTGGTGGGCCTCGAAGGGTTTGCCGAGCGCTGGCCTGACCAACTCTCCGGTGGCATGCAGCAACGGGTCGAAATCGCCCGGGTGCTGATCAACCGCCCGCGCCTGTTGCTGATGGACGAACCCTTCGGCGCCCTCGATGCGTTGACCCGATTGAACATGCAGGAGCTGCTGCTGGACATCTGGACGCGAATTCGCACCACCGTGGTGTTCGTCACCCATGACATCGATGAAGCGCTGTTCCTCGCCGATCGGCTGCTGGTCATGAGTTCGCGCCCGGGCCGGATCATCGAAGACCTGCGTCTCGATTTCCCACGGCCACGCACCACCGAACTGGTCACCAGTCACGAATTTTCCCGCTTGAAGCGTCATTGCCTCGAGTTGCTGCGTCACGAAGACGGTCGGCAGTTACCGCGCCTGAACCCTCTCGGACTTCCCCTTGAAAACAAACTGCCGCGATTTGCCCTATGACCTCTCTATTTGATGTAACCGATAACGACGACATTCTCGCCCTGCAACCGCGCCTGAAGGATGAAGATCCCGGCGTGCGCAGAATTGCCCTGATCGAACTGGCCGACCTTGAAGAGCCGGACGGTTTGCTTTGGCTGGTCAATCGCCTGGCGCAAGACCCGACCGAAGAAGTCCGCGCCGAAGCCGCACGCTTGCTTGAAGCCTGGGAGGACACACCTGTGGTCGAAGCGCTGTGCCAGGCCCTGACCGATCCTTCCCAAGCTGTGCAAGCGGCCGCCGCGCAAAGCCTTAGCCTGCTCAAGACCGAGGCGGCGGGCAGGGTGATTCTGCCGTGGACCGGGCATGCCGACATCAACGTGCGCATCGCCGCTTTCAGAGCCTTGCGTGAATTGCGCTTCCCCGATGCTGCCGCGGCTGCTTTAGGGGCATTGAGCGATGAAGACGCCAGTGTTCGCCGCGAAGCCGTTGGTGTACTCGGCTGGCTCAAGCAACTCGATGCCTTGCCGGCCCTTGCCCGATTGGCCAGTGACGACCCGGACACCGAAGTCCGCCGCGCTGCCACCGGTGCCCTTGGCCTGGCCTCCGACGCCCACGTGCTGCCGGCGCTGCGCCAGGCCTTGCAGGACGCCGCCTGGCAAGTGCGCGAAGAAGCCGCCACCACGCTGGGCAAGGTCGGTCACGTCGACGCCGGCCCGGCCTTGGTCGAAGCCTTGAGCGACGCGTATTGGCAAGTCCGCCTGCGCGCCACCCGCAGCCTCGGTCGTTTGCGTTACGTCCCGGCCCTTGAAGCGTTGATCGAAACCCTCGGCCACCGCATCAGCAACCTGCGCAAGGAAGCCGCCCTGGCGCTCGGAGAGTTGAACGACCGAGGCGCCATCGCACCCTTGCAGGCCGCCCAGGATGACGGCGACCCGGAAGTGCGCAAAGCCGTGCGCATCGCCTTGAGTCAGCTGCAATGAACCCGGTGGCGATTGGCAATTCCCAAGGTAAACAGCAGCTGCGGTTGAACTGGCCGGATGGTCGCGAGCAGTTGTTGGGCCACGTTGAGTTGCGCCGCCAATGCCCGTGCTCGCAATGCCGGGCGTTTCGGTTGCAAGGGCTGACGGTGAAAGTCGATGAGCGCATCCGCGTGATTGAACTCAACCAACAGGGCTACGGCCTGCAACTGATCTTCAGCGACGGTCACGAACGCGGCATCTTCCCTTGGCCCTACCTCTCTGGCCTGACCTGAAACCAAGGAGCTGACGAGTGAAACGAGGCTGCGATCTTTTGATGTTGTTTTTAAAGGGCAAGATCAAAAGATCGCAGCCTCGTTTCACTCGACAGCTCCTACACAGCTCCTACCAGCTCCTACAAGTCCTTGCCAGAAAAAAGCCAAAAGAGTACAAATGTACTCAATGACGACTTTAACTCCCCGCCGTACCGCCATCCTGACCTTTATCCGCGATCGAATCGCCGAGCATGGCCAGTCCCCGAGCCTCGCTGAAATCAGCGAGGCGTTCGGTTTCGCCTCCCGCAGCGTGGCGCGCAAGCATGTGCTGGCGCTGACCGAGGCCGGTTTTATCGAGGTCAATGCGCATCAGGCCCGGGGCATTCGTTTGCTCGGGCAACCGGCGCGGCCCGAGTTGCTGGACATTCCGGTACTCGGCCGGGTGGCGGCGGGTGCGCCGATCGGTGCCGATGCCGAGGTTCACAGCCGCTTGCTGCTCGACCCGTCGATCTTCTCGCGGGTGCCCGATTACATGCTGCGGGTCCAGGGCGACTCGATGATCGAGGACGGCATTCTCGACGGCGATCTGGTGGGCGTGCACCGCAATCCCGAGGCGGTCAACGGCCAGATCGTCGTCGCACGGCTCGACGGCGAAGTCACCATCAAACGTTTCGAACGGGTCGGCGAGGTTGTCCGATTGCTGCCACGCAATCCGGCCTACAAGCCGATCATCGTCGACGCCAATCAGGACCTGGCGATCGAAGGGGTGTTCTGCGGTCTGGTGAGGCAAGGGTGATGGGCGCCGTCGTTGCGCTGGATACGCTGCTCAATGGCGGCCAGGTCTGGAAGGGCCGGCCTGCGCCACCGGCCGTCAGCCCACAACCCACCGGGCATGCCGCGCTGGATGCGGCGTTGCCTACGGGCGGTTGGCCGGAAGCGGCACTGACCGAAATCCTTTTGGCCGGGCAGGGTGTTGGTGAGCTGCAACTGGTGTGGCCGGCGCTGGCGCGGTTGTCCGCCGCGGGCGAGCGCATCGTGCTGGTGGCGCCGCCTTACGTGCCATACCCCCAGGCCTGGCAGAACGCCGGGGTCGATCTGCGCCAGTTGTCGATCATCCAGGCCAGCGAGCGCGATGCCTTGTGGGCGGCGGAACAATGCCTGCGTTCGGGCAGTTGCGGCGCCGTGCTGTGCTGGCCGCACAAGGCCGATGACCGGGCGCTGCGGCGCTTGCAGGTGGCGGCGGAAACCGGCTCGACCCTGGCGTTTGCCTACCGCTCGATCAATGAGGCAGTCAACCCTTCGCCAGCGGCGCTGCGCATCGCCATCGATGCCAGGCCTGCGCAATTGCGCGTACTCAAGTGCCGGGGCGGGTTGGCGCGTTCGGCGCCGATTGCCTTCCCCGTGGGGCATTGAGGTTGCCATGCGCTGGGTGTGTATTCTCTTTCCGCAATTGGCGCTGGACGCGGTACTGCGTCAGCGCGTCGATCCCGATGAGCCGCTGGCGCTGCTGACCGGCCCGGCCCAGCGTCGGGTGTTGCAAGCGGTCAACGCTTCGGCGCGGGCGCTGGGCTTGCGTCCGGGCCAGTCGATGACCGCTGCCCAGGCCTTGAGCAAGGGGTTTGTCACGGCTGAATACGACGCTGCCGAGATCGAGCACTGGCAGCAGTTTCTGGCCGCCTGGGCTTATCGATTCAGTTCACAAGTCAGCGTGTATTACCCGCGTGCGGTGGTGTTTGAAATCGAGTCCAGCCTGGGATTGTTCGGCGCCTGGCCGCAATTCGAGGCGAGGTTGCGGACCGAGCTCGGCGAGCTGGGGTTTCGCCATCGGATTGTTGCCGCGCCCAACCCGGTGGCCGCACGGGTGCTGGCCAACGCGTATGACGGTCTGGTGGTGTCCGACGATCAAGCCTTGCAACATCATCTTGGGCAGTTGCCCATCGACCGGATCGGGCTGGAAACCAGCGTTGCCACCGCGTTGTCGCGCATGGGGCTGCGCACCTTGAGTCAGGTTCAGGCGTTGCCTCGCCATAGCCTGGCCCGGCGTTTCGAGGCCCAGGTGCTCAAGCATCTGGACGCCTTGCTCGGGTTACGGCGGCTGGCGCTGGCGTTCTACCTGCCGGCGGACCGGTTCGATGTGCGCATCGAGCTCAACTTCGATGTGCAGTCCCATCAGGCGCTGCTGTTTCCGTTACGCCGATTGACCGGTGACCTGTCGGCATTTCTTTGCGGTCGGGACAGCGGCGTGCAGCGTTTTGACCTGCATTTGGAGCACGCCGGGTTGCCGGACACCGTCATCAAGGTCGGCCTGCTCAGCGCCGAACGTGATCCGGCGATGCTCTTTGAACTGGCCCGGGGCCGGTTGGAGCACGTCCAGGTCGAGGCCCCGGTGCGCGGTTTTCGCCTGCGCGCCGAAGACTTGCCGGCCTTCGTTCCCCAGCGCCAGGAGCTGTTCGACGCCCGCCCGCAGCAGTCCTTGCCGTGGGAGCAACTGCGCGAACGCTTGCGCGCGCGGTTGGGGGATGACGCGGTGCAGGGCTTGCGGTTCCAGGCCGATCACCGGCCGGAATGCGCGTGGCAGGCCAGTGTCGACAGTCAGCGCTGTGCAGGGCTGCCTGCCGTGCAACGTCCGGGCTGGCTGCTGACTGAACCGCTTGCGGTGCCCGAAGGTTCGACGCGTATCCTGATGGGGCCGGAACGCATCGAGTCCGGTTGGTGGGACGGCGCCGATGTGCGCCGCGATTACTTCCTGATCGAAACCCGTTCCGGCCAGCAGGGCTGGGCCTATCGCGCGGTCGGTGAGGACGGCCCGTTGTGGCTGCAAGGCTGGTTCGCATGAGCATCGACTATGCCGAGCTGCACTGCCTGTCGAACTTCAGTTTCCAGCGCGGTGCTTCCAGTGCCCTCGAACTCTTTCAGCGGGCGAAAAAGCAGGGCTATCAGGCCTTGGCGATCACCGATGAATGCACCCTGGCCGGTATCGTCCGCGCCTGGCAAGCGGCCAAAGCCGTGGAGCTGCCGCTGATTATCGGCAGCGAAGTGCGCATCGAGAACGGTCCGAAACTGGTGTTGCTGGTGGAAAACCTCGAGGGTTACCAGACACTGTGCCGACTGATTACCCGAGCGCGGCGCCGCACGCAGAAAGGCCAGTATCAAGTGCTGCGGGAAGACTTCAGCGAACCTTTGCCGGGGCTGTTGGCGTTGTGGGTGCCGGACGCGGTCGATGACTTCGAACAGGGCCACTGGCTGAAACAGACCTTCGTCGATTGCCTGTGGTTGACCGTCCAGCTGCATCGCGGCCAGGACGATACCCGACGACTGGGCGCACTGCTGGCTCTGGCGAGGGAGCTGCGAATCCCGGCAGTGGCCAGCGGTGACGTGCACATGCACGCCCGTGGGCGACGCGCCTTGCAGGACACCATGACTGCGATCCGTCATCACCTGCCGGTGACGGAGGCCGGGTTGCGTCTTCATCCCAATGGCGAGCGGCATTTACGCAGTCTCGATGCCCTGCAATCGATCTACCCGCAAACACTGCTCGACGAAACGCTGAACATCGCCCGGCGCTGCACCTTCGACCTCGGTCAGTTGCGTTATCAATATCCCCGGGAGTTGGTGCCAGAAGGCCAGACAGCCACGTCCTGGCTGCGTCATTTGACCGAAGAGGGCATCGCGTGGCGCTGGCCAAAAGGCCCGCAGGCCCAGGTGCTGACGCAGATCGACAAAGAACTGGAACTGATCGCCGAGCTGGGCTACGAAAGCTATTTCCTGACGGTTCACGACATTGTGCGTTTCGCCCGTGAGCAAAAAATCCTGTGTCAGGGCCGTGGTTCGGCGGCCAATTCGGCGGTGTGCTTTGCCTTGGGCATCACGGAAATCGATCCGGATCGCACCACGCTGTTGTTCGAGCGCTTTCTCTCGAAGGAACGCAACGAGCCGCCGGACATCGACGTCGATTTCGAGCATGAGCGTCGCGAAGAAGTCTTGCAGTACGTGTTCCAGCGTTATGGCCGGACCCGCGCGGCGCTCACGGCGGTGGTCAGCACGTATCACGCGGCTGGCGCGGTGCGTGATGTGGCCAAGGCCTTGGGGTTGCCGCCGGATCAGATCAACGCCCTGGCCGATTGCTGTGGCCACTGGAGTGATGAAACACCGCCCGTGGAACGCCTGCTTGAAGGCGGGTTCGATCCCGAGAGCCCGGTGCTGCGCCGGGTGCTGAGCCTGACGGGGCAACTGATCGGGTTCCCCCGACACCTGTCCCAGCACCCCGGTGGTTTCGTTATTTCCGAGCAGCCTCTGGACAGCCTGGTCCCGGTGGAAAACGCCGCCATGGCCGAGCGCACCATCATCCAGTGGGACAAGGACGACCTCGATGCCGTCGGGTTGCTCAAAGTGGATATCCTGGCGTTGGGCATGCTCAGTGCGATCCGCCGCTGTTTCGATCTGTTGCGCCGTCATCGCCATCGGGACCTGAGCCTGGCGACGATCCCGTCCGAAGACTCGCAGACTTACGACATGATTGGTCGTGCGGACACCATCGGCGTGTTTCAGATCGAGTCCCGGGCGCAGATGTCGATGTTGCCGAGGCTCAAACCCCGGACCTTCTATGACTTGGTGATCGAGGTGGCGATCGTCCGTCCGGGGCCGATTCAGGGCGGGATGGTGCATCCGTACCTGCGACGCCGAAACAAGGAAGAACCCGAGATCTATCCGTTCCCGGCACTGGAAACCGTACTCAAGCGCACCCTGGGCGTGCCGTTGTTTCAGGAACAAGTGATGCAGATTGCGATCGTCGCCGCCGACTACAGCCCCGGCGAGGCCGATCAGTTGCGCCGTTCCATGGCTGCCTGGAAACGCCACGGCGGGCTGGAGCCGCACAAGGATCGCCTAGCCGCCGGGATGAAGAAAAACGGCTACACGGCCGAGTTTGCCGCGCAGATCTTCGAGCAGATCAAAGGCTTTGGCAGTTATGGTTTTCCCGAGTCCCACGCCGCCAGTTTCGCCTTGCTGACCTACGCCAGTTGCTGGTTGAAATGCCACGAGCCGGCGGCCTTCGCCTGTGCGCTGATCAACAGCTGGCCCATGGGTTTCTATAGCCCGGACCAGATTCTGCAGGACGCGCGCCGGCATCATTTGCAGATTCGCCCGGTGGACGTGCGCGCCAGTGACTGGGATTGCAGCCTCGAACCGATCACCGATGCCCAACCGGCGATTCGCATGGGATTGCGGATGATCAAAGGCTTTCGCGAGGACGATGCCCGGCGCATCGAAACCGCACGGTCGAAGGGGGCGTTTATCGACGTTGCCGACCTCGGCGAACGGGCGCGACTCGACGCCCGCGCCCAGGAACAACTGGCCGATGCCGGTGCGCTGCGTGGTCTGGCCGGTGACCGTCATCGGGCGCGCTGGGAAGTGGCGGGTGTGCAGAAACAGCTCGGCTTGTTTGCCGGTCTGCCGAGTCAGGAGGAGGGCGCGGTGTCGTTGCCCCAACCCACCGTCGGCGAGGACTTGCTAGCCGATTACAACAGTGTCGGCACCACGCTCGGTCCGCATCCGCTGGCGTTGTTGCGGGGTGAATTGAAAGCCCGGCGCTGCCGCAGTTCGAAGGAACTGCTGGAGGTCGAGCATGGACGACCGGTCAGCGTCGCCGGGCTGGTGACCGGACGACAACGCCCGGGCACCGCCAGTGGCGTGACCTTTGTCACCCTTGAAGATGAGTTCGGCAACGTCAACGTCATCGTCTGGCGCGACCTGGCCGACCGGCAGCGCCAGGTATTGGTCGGCTCGCAATTGCTCAAGGTCGACGGGCGCTGGGAAAAGGAAGGCGAGGTGCGGCATTTGATTGCCGGACGTTTGAGCGACCTGAGCCCATTGCTCGACGGCATCAGCGTACGCAGCCGGGATTTCCGTTGACCTCGGGACATGCGCCAGCCCATGCGTTGATGCCCGAATAATTTAATACTGTCTTCGATGATGGCACTTTGGCATAATGCCGGCCGCCGACGTCCCGCACGTCGATTGTCGATTTGATGCCCCCTCGCTTTTTTGCCGCTGCAACCCGCAGTGGCAAGCTATTGCCGTGCCGGGATAAACCGTTTTTCAAAAGGAATGCACAGTGAGAATGATCTCTCGGATGTTGGTATCGGCGGCAGCGGTTGCCGTTTTGGGCGCGATGGCCGGGTGTGCGACTGAAAGCTCGCGCGCCTTGCCGGTAGAAAAGGTCGAAAGCGCCAGCCTCGCTTATGCGGGCGTTCGCGTACCCATGGCGGTCGGCAAGTTCGACAACCGTTCGAGCTACATGCGCGGGATCTTTTCCGACGGTGTAGATCGCCTTGGCGGTCAGGCCAAGACCATCCTGATCACTCACTTGCAGCAAACCAACCGCTTCAGCGTGCTGGATCGCGACAACATGGGCGAGATCCAGCAGGAGGCCGCGATCAAGGGCCAGTCCCAGCGCCTCAAGGGGGCCGACTTTGTGGTCACTGGTGATGTCACCGAATTCGGCCGCAAAGAGACTGGCGATCACCAGTTGTTCGGCATTCTCGGTCGCGCCAAGACCCAGGTGGCCTACGCCAAGGTCAATTTGAACATCGTCAACATCAGCACCTCGGAAGTCGTTTATTCGACTCAGGGCGCGGGCGAATACGCCTTGTCCAACCGTGAAGTCATCGGCTTTGGCGGCACCGCTGCCTACGATTCGACCCTCAACGGCAAAGTGCTCGACCTGGCCATGCGCGAGGCGATCAATCGTCTGGTGGACGGCATGAATGCCGGTGCATGGAAACCGGGCAACTGATCAAGGTCGAAGACAAGGAGCGGTACAAGCATGTTCAAGATTTATGCGAAATGGGCGCTGATGGCGTCGACCGTGCTGGTCAGTGGCCTGTTGGCCGGCTGCAACAGCGGCCCGAAAACCCTTTACCAGTGGGAAAGCTACCAGCCGGAAGTCTACGAGTACTTCAAGGGTGAAGAGCCCAAGGAAGCTCAGGCCGAAGCCCTGGAGCGCGACTTGCAGAAAATCAGGTCCACCGGCAAGACGCCGCCGCCTGGCTACCACGCTCATTTGGGGTTGTTGTACCTGAGCATGGGCAAGGACGATCAGATGGTGCAGCAATTCAGAACCGAAAAGACGTTGTTCCCCGAGTCGACGCCGTACATGGACTTTCTGCTTAAAAACGCCAAGACCGGAGACACCCAATGATCGCGCGCTCATTGAAACTGATGGCCGGGCTACTGGCTCTGGCGGTACTCGGCGGTTGCGTCAGTCCCAAGACCGTGGACTATTCGGCATACAAGCAAAGTCGTCCGAAAACCATTCTGGTGCTGCCGCCGCTGAACAACTCGCCGGACGTCAAGGCGTCCTACAGCCTGTTGTCGCAGGTCACGTACCCATTGGCTGAAGCCGGTTACTACGTGCTGCCGATCGCCCTGGTCGATGAGACGTTCCGCCAGAATGGCTTGACCACACCGGCGGATATCCATCAGGCACCGGCCAACAAACTGCAAGAAATCTTCGGTGCCGATGCTGCGCTGTACATCACTGTGACGGACTATGGCACTCGCTACATGATCATCAACAGCGAAACCGTGGTTACGGCCAGCGCGAAACTGGTGGACCTCAAGAGCGGCACCACCCTGTGGACCGGCTCGGCTCGGGCTTCGAGCGAAGAGGGTGGCAATAACGGTGGCGGTGGTTTGATTGGCATGCTGATTACGGCTGCGGTCAAGCAAGTGATCAACAGTTCAACCGATGCCGGTCACCCGATTGCCGGTGTGACCAGCGCTCGGCTGCTGTCGGCAGGACAACCGGCGGGGTTGCTGTACGGGCCGCGTTCGCCGAAATACGGCACTGACTGATGTCCGCAATCCCGTAGGAGCTGTCGAGTGAAACGAGGCTGCGATCTTTTGATCTTGTTTTTTAAAAGCAAAGTCAAAAGATCGCAGCCTCGTTTCACTCGACAGCTCCTGCAGGGTTTGGGTACGTGGGCAGAGTTCTATTTGGCTTCTGGCCAAAACCGCTCCCCACCCCCCGGCGCCTCCGTCCAGGCCTGCAACGACCGTGTCGGCAAATCGAAATAATCGCGCGTACGCGCATACCCATGCCCACCCATCCGGCCAATCGCATCCAGCCCCAACTGATCGATATACAAGGTTTTCGGGTCGATCAATTCATCCCGCACATGGGCCATCAGCACTTCGCCAAAGATGATCTCCCGTGACTGCCCGATGGACAGCGCCATCATCCTTCGGCACTCCAACGCGACCGGAGCTTCGCCAATCCGTGGGCATTTGACCGTGGTCCCGGGAATGGCAGTAAGGCCCGCAGCAGTCAGTTCGTCGAAACCGGGGGCGAACGGCACGGCGCAGACGTTCATGGCTTCCACCAGGGCATCGCTGACGATGTTCACGGTGAATTCCTGATTGAGCTGGATATTGCGCGTGGTGTCCTTGGGGCTTAGATCGCCGTAGTTTTCCACGCCCAACGCGAGGATCGGCGGGTCGGCCGAGAGGGCGTTGAAGAAGCTGAAGGGCGCTGCGTTGATCCGACCTTCGCCGTCGATGGTGGTGACCAGGGCAATCGGCCGTGGCACCACGCTACCGATCAGAATCTTGTATTTGTCTCGCGGGCTCAATTGGCTGAAGTCGAAGCTTTGCATGGGCAGAATTCTCTAAAGAAGGGGATCAATCGCGCTCAGCGGCGCGCGTGCGCTGTAGTCGTCAGCGAACGGGATGGACGGTTTGAACAGGTCTTTCCAGTCCGGTTGGCCAAAGGTCCGGTCGCTGTGGCTGCGCATCAGTTTTTCGAATTGTCGTTGGGCCTGGCGTTGCAGGGCGGGGTAGTCGACGCCTTGAACCTGACCGTCCTGCATCACGCAGCGGCCGTCGATATAGCTGGCGATGCAGTCGTCACCACGCCCGGCCAATACCAGGTTTTTCAGTGGGTCGAACAGCGGCCCCAAATGCAGGCCGCGAAGACTGAACACGGTGATGTCGGCCTTGGCGCCCGGTGCCAAACGGCCCAGATCATCGCGACCCAGGGCCTTGGCGCCGCCGAGGGTGGCGGCGTTGTACAAATCCAGGGTGCTGGTGAGCAAGTTCCCGCCTTCCATCAATCGCGCGATGTTGAGACCCTGGCGCATGTTTTCCAGCAAATCCGCCGGCCAGGTGTCGGTGCCCAGGGCGAAATTGATGCCCTTGGCCCGATAGCGACCGAATGAGTTCAGTGCCTCACCGTCACGGGCAAACACCACCGGGCAATGCACCAGACTCGCACCTCCATCCACCACGCGTTGCAGATCGTCATCGCCTGAGGTGTAGATGCCGTGGGGCAGCAGACTGCGCGGGGTCAACAGATCCAGTTGCTGCAACCAACCCAGCGGCGAAGTACCGCGCAGTTGCTCGACCATCGCCACCTCACCGAGCCCCTGGCAACAATGCAAACGCATCGGCGCGTTCAGCTCCAGGCTGAGCGCGGCGGTGCGTTGCAGCAGGGCCGGGGTGCAGGTCTGGATGCGATCCGGCAGCAGCGCGCCGCGAATCAAACCCTCGTGCGCGCCGTCGAAATCATGGAAAAACCGCACAGCCGCATCGAGCCCGGCCATGCCCCGCGCTTCATCCCAGTGATGCCCGAGGGTTCCATCGGCGCGCCAGTAACTCATGCCGCTCATGTAGCAGGGGCCAAGGTAAGTCCGCAGCCCCAGCTCGGCAGCCACACCGGCCACCGCAGAAAACTCGTCGTAAGTCTCGGCCCACTCGCGGTAATACATCGAGGTGATCGGCATGGCGGTGGTGATGCCGTTGCGGATCAACTGAGTGAAGGCGTAGCGGTATTTGAAAACTTCTTCATCAGGGCTGTAACTCTCCTGCGGACCGCTCGCCAGGTAGTCCCCGGACCACATCCGGCCCATGTCGCGTTCATCGCCGTTGTCCAGCGTCAGCACCGTCGAATCAAGATCCCCGAGCGCATCCAGATCGATGAAGCCCGGACCGATCAACGCGTTGCCGTAATCAATCCACTGATCCACCTGCCCCGAATAGTCACGGCCAACAAACACGATGCGCGAACCTTCGAACACCACTTCGCCGTCGCGCCACAGCACATGCTGGGTGCCGTCGAACCCGACCACGCAACTGGCTTTCAATCCAATCCTCTTCACAAGCGACTTTCCAGCAGTCGGCCACCGGAGGCGATCAACTCACCACAGCGATAAACCTGCCGCACCGGTCGCGACACCACCGCCTCACCCAGCGTCTGCACCGGCATCAGCAGAAAGTCCGCTGGCGCACCGATCTGCACTCCATAACCTTCACAGCCCAACGCCCGAGCACCATTCACCGTCGCTGCTTCGAACACCGCCGCCAGTTCATCGTCCTTGTTCAAGTCGAAACGAAAGGCCATCAACATCGCCCGTTCCAGCATGTCGCCGTTGCCCATGGGCGACCAGGCATCGCGAATGCCGTCCGAACCCAGGCACACGTTCACCCCGGTCTCACGAAGGGCGAGGAACGGTGGCACCGCGCAATCGGCCGGTGCCGAACTCATCAGGGAAATGCCCAAGGCCGCCAAACGCTCCGCCACCGGTTTGACCTGACTCCACGGCAACATCCCAAGGCAGTAGGCGTGGCTGATCATCACCCGACCCTGACGCCCGAAGCGTTCGGTGTAGTCGGCGATCAGTGCGATCTGCCACAGGCCCAGTTCGCCCTTGTCGTGCAGGTGAATGTCGACGCCACGCTTGAATTCACTGGCCAGCTTAAACACGAAGTCGAGCTGTGCGATCGGGTCGTTGTCGATGCCGCAGGGGTCGAGGCCGCCGACGTTCTCCACGCCCAGAGCCATGGCTTCGCGCATCAATTCGGCGGTGCCGGGGCGGCTGATCAGGCCGGTTTGCGGAAACACCACCAGTTGCAGGTCGATCAGGTCGCGGTAGCTTTCGCGCAGCTGTTGCATGGCCTCGACATGGCGCAGGCCGAATTCCGGGTCGATGTCGACGTGACAACGCATCGTCAGCGAGCCACGGGCGATGCAGTTTTCCAGCAGGGCGCCAGCGCGTTGAGCGATGGGCGCGTTGACTTCACGCAGCACGCGGCGCTCGTTGGCGATGTAGTCCTTGAGCGTCGGGCCGGCGCTGTTCGCACGCCAGGGTTGGCCCCAGAGGGTTTTGTCGAGGTGGACGTGGCTTTCAACCAGGGCAGGGGTGAGGAGCTGGTTTTGGCCGTCGATGTCGGTGGTGGTGAGGGCAGCGGTCGATGCCGGGCGGCGTTGCTTGAACAGGCCGTTTTCGATCAGCAGGTCTTCGGCGGTTGAACCGTAGGGCCGCACATTGCGCAGCCAGCGGGGTTGGGTCATTGCATACCTCTTTTTCAGAATTTAGAGCATCGGTGCCTGTGCTGGCCTCATCGTCGGAACGCCGCCCGGAGCAAGCTCGCTCCCACAGTGGTTTTGTGTTGAACATGGAATGTGTGAACAACCCAATACCCTGTGGGAGCGAGCTTGCTCGCGATGGCCGCGACTCGGTCTCAAGCCAGCCAATCAACCCTTGAGCTTCGACCAGATCCGGTCCTGCAGCTCACGCGCCTTGTTGCTGCACTCTTTCTCCGGGCGCAAGCGCGAGGCGAACTCATCGGGCATGTTGATCGCGTCCATCACCCGCCATTTGGCGTCGATCAGTTTGTCGCTCTGGATACCGTTGTCGTAGGCGATGGCGTTGGACACGGCGGCGGCGTTTTCCGGTTTCATCATCCAGTCGATAAAGATCTTCGCGTTGCCGGGGTGCGGGGCGCTTTTCGGTACGGCGAAGTTGTCCTGGAACATCGCCAGGCCTTCGCGCGGGTACACGTACTTGATGGTGCTTTTTTGCAACGTGGCCCGGGCGGTGGAACCGTTCCAGTTCTGCATCATGATCACTTCACCGGAGGCCATGCGGTCGACGGTGTTGTCCGAGCTGTACATCTTCAAGTGCGGTTTCTGTTTTTGCAGCAGCTCCAGAATGCGCTTGGCGTCCTGCGGGTTTTCGCTGCATTCGTCGACGTTCAGGTAATGGCTGGCGGCGTTGATCACACTGCTGGAGGTGTCGAGGGCGGCGAGTTGGCCTTCCAGTTCCTTGCGCGGTTCGAAGAACTCTTTCCACGAATCGTCCAGCTTGCCGCCGGGCACCCGTGCGCTGTCATAGGAAAACCCGGTGGTGCCCCACAGGTACGGGGCGGAGAACTTGCGACCGGGGTCGAAACTCGGATCACGGAACGCCGGTTTGACGTACTGGAAGTTGGGCAGGGTCGACGCGTCGATTTGCAGTAGCAGGTTCTGGTTGATCAACGTGCGCATGATCGACTGCGATGGCACGATCACGTCGTACGCCGCGCCGCCGGCCTGCAACTTGGCCAGCAGGGTTTCGTTGCTGTCGTAGCCGTCCATGGTGACCTTGATCCCGGTCTCCTTTTCGAACTTGGCCAGCAGTTCCACCGGGTAATAGTCGGTCCAGTTGTAGAAGAACAATTCCTTAGGTTCGGCGGCCTGGGTGTTGAACGCCGTGAAGCAACTCAGGGCCAGACCGGCGACAGCGAAACGCATGCTTTTGATGTTCATAGATGTACGCTCCAGAAGTACCACGAAGGACAAAGGCTCATTGGTTTTTGCCGCGCTGTCCCAGCCAGAAGGCCAGTACCACCAGCACGATGGAAATCACCAGCATCAGGGTCGAAATCGCGTTGATCTCCGGTGTTACCCCGGACTTGATCGCCGAGAAGATGTACACCGGCAACGTCGTCGAACCGGGTCCGGCAACGAAGAAGGTCATGATGAAATCGTCGAGGCTGACCACGAACGCCAGCACCGAACCGGACAACACTGCCGGCCACAGCAGCGGCAGCGTCACTCGACGAAATACTTGCCACGGGTTGGCGTACAAATCGTTCGCCGCCTCCAGCAAGCTCTTGTCGAGGTCATTGAGCCGTGCACGGATCGGCAGGTAGGCGAAAGGAATGCAGAAGCCGATGTGCGCGACGATCACCGTCAGCAAACCGAGCTTGATCCCCAGCGCCATGAACAGCAGCAGAGTGGCCACGGCGGTGACGATCTCCGGCAGGATCAGCGGCAGGTTGATCCCGCCCTCGACCATCTTCTGTCCATAGAACGGCCGGTACGTCGCCAGCGCTGCGAGCAACGCAATGGCCGTGGCGCAGACTGTGGCGATGCCGGCGACGATGATCGAGTTCAGCGCCGCCGTCTGAATCGACGGGTTGGCCAGAATCCGCCCGTACCAGGCGAACGAGAACTCGGTCCACACCGTCGCCGAACGGTTGGCGTTGAAGCTGTAGGCGATCAGCACGAAGATCGGCACGTACAGATAGGCCAGGATCAACAGGCTGACTTCCCGGGTCAGGGGCAGTTTTTTCAGGTGCAGGGCGATCATGCGGTGGCTCCCCGATGCAGGGTTTTAGCGGTGCTGCGGCTATAAAGGGAGTAAAGCACCAGGGACAGCAGCAGAATCCCCAGCAGCAGGAACGACAGCGAACTGCCCAGCGGCCAGTTACGCGCGGTGCCGAACTGTTGCTGGATCAGGTTGCCGATCATCAGCGTCTTGCCGCCGCCGAGAATCGCCGGGGTGATGAAGGCACCGAGGCTCGGCACAAACACCAGCAGCGCGCCGGCAATCACGCCGGGCATCGACAGCGGCAGGATGATCCGCCGCAACGCGTGCCAACGATTGGCACCGAGGTCGTAAGCCGCTTCCACCAGACGCCAGTCGAGTTTTTCCAGGGTCGAGTAGATCGGCAAAATCATGAACGGCAGGAAGCTGTAGACCAGCCCGACGCTGACCGCGAAGTCGTTGTAGAGCAGGGTGATGCCACCCGCCTGCGGGAACAGCGCGTTGACGCTCTGAGCAACCCAGCCATGCTCGCGCAGGATGATCAACCAGGCGTAGTTGCGGATCAGCAGGTTGGTCCAGAACGGAATGGTGATCAGCAACACCATGAGGTTGCGCCGACGCGGTGTCAGGCTCGACATCCACAAGGCCACCGGGAAGCCGAACAGGAAACACAGCAACGTGGTGCCACCGGCCTGGAACACCGAGCGCAGAAGCGCCTGGGCGTAGACCCAGTTCAGTTCCAGTTCACCGTCGAAACCTTCTTGGAAGAACAGTTGCACGTAGCTTTGCAATTGCCAGTTGGCCTGCCAGTCGACGCCGCCATACACATTGCGCGGCAACAGGCTGATGTAGCCCATGATGCCGAGCGGAATGGCGATCAGCGCCAACAAAGTCAGAACCACCGGGCTGAGCAACAGCGCACGGTTGAGGGCGGGAGAAGTGCTGCTGACGCTCATCTCAGGCCTCCATCAACAGGCAGGCGTGGGGCGGCAGGTTGACCGCGATGCGATCGCCGACCACCCGGCCGCGGTTCAGGCCTTCGTTGTTCTCGCGTAGCATGACCTTGATGTCGTTGTTCAACCGGCACTGGTAAAGGGTCGCGGTGCCGACATACAACACCGCTTCAATCACGCCGCGCAGGTGATGCGGTTGCGCCGGGTCGACCAATTGCGAACGTTCCGGACGGAACGCCAGTTGCACGCTGGCGCCGTCAAAGCCTTGAGCAGGGCAAGGGATTTCCACTGGCATGCCGCTCGGCACGAACAGTTTTTCGTTCTGCTGGCCGCGCTTGAGGTGACCGGGGAGGAAGTTAATGTCGCCGATAAACTGAGCAACGAAGCGATGCTGCGGCCGTTCGTAGATATCGTTCGGTGTGCCGATTTGCAGGATCTTGCCGGCGGACATCACGGCGATGCGGTCGGACAGCGTCAGCGCTTCTTCCTGATCGTGGGTGACGAAAATGAAGGTGATCCCGGCTTCCTTCTGTACGCGCTTGAGTTCGACCTGCATTTCCTTGCGCAGCTTCAAGTCCAGCGCCGACAGCGGTTCGTCGAGCAACAGCACTTTGGGTTTCGGCGCCAGGGCCCGGGCCAGGGCTACGCGCTGCTGCTGGCCGCCGGACAGCTCGGCCGGTTTGCGCTGGGCCAGGTGTTGCATTTGCACCAGCGCGAGCATCTCATCGACCCGTTGCGGGATGAGCTTGCGATCAAGACCCTGCATCTCGAGGCCGAAGGCGATATTCTGCGCGACGCTCATGTGCGGAAACAGCGCGTAGCTCTGGAAGACGGTGTTGACCCGGCGCTTGAACGGTGGCAAATCATTGACCGGTTCGCCTGCCAGACGAATCTCGCCTTCGCTGACCTGTTCGAAGCCGGCGATGGTCCGCAACAAAGTGGTCTTGCCGCAGCCGGAAGGGCCGAGCAGGGTGAAGAATTCATTGTCGGCAATGTCGACTGAAACGTTGTCGAGGGCTGGAGCCAGCCCCGGATCGTCGGAATACCGCTTGGAGACGTTACGCACTTCTATCGCTATTGGATGACCCATAATGGTGCATTCCTCTAATTATTGTATGCAATATCTGGATGCAATTTAGAAATACCCGGATTAATCTGCTCGTGCAACCCCCTTTTTCAAAGGCTGCTCATCGCCTGGGGCCGGTTGTTTAGCGCTAAAGGAGTGTTCAGATGACCGAGAAAAAACTCGAGACCACGGTCGACCGCGTCTACCAAGGGGTTTACGAGGCGATCAGCAAACGTTCATTGCGTCCCGGGATGAAGCTCGGCGAAGCCTCATTGGCCGAACTTTTTAATGTCAGCCGGACGTCGGTTCGTGCCGCGCTCAAACAGTTGGAGGCCGATGGCCTGGTCACCACCGAGCCCAACAAAGGGGCGTCGGTGTCGTTGCCCAGTGATGAGGAGATCCGCTTGCTGTTTGAAACGAGGCGCCTGATCGAGATCGGCATCGTCACTGAGCTCTGTCGTCGTCGTGATACTGCCGTGACCCAGGACCTGCGTGATCACCTGTTACTGGAGGATGAAGCGCACCGCAGCGGCGACCATGAACGGTTGATTCATCTGCTTGGCGAGTTCCACATCAAGCTCGCGCAAAGCCTGAACAACCCGGTGTTGCTGGACTGGTTCCGCAAGCTGATTTCCCGCGCCTCGCTGTACGCCGCTGCGCTGGATGACGACAGTCATGAAGCCTGCCGCGATGATGAACACCTGCGGTTGATCGAGTTCATCGAAGCCGGTAATCAGAGCGCTGCGATCGAACTGACCTGCATGCATTTGAATGGCATCGAGAAGGCCATTCTCGACGTCGCCGCGACGTTGAAAACCGGCTACCACCCACTCAAGCACCTGATCGAGGTTTAGTCGCGAGATCCGTAGCAGC
>NZ_SOPU01000004.1:36466-36676 GCF_004402115.1 Pseudomonas sp. F01002
GTTCGGCTGCGAAGCAGTCGTGAAATCAAACACCTCGGTGTGTCAGGACAAACTCGCATGCAGGGTTTACGACTGCTTCGCAGCCGAACGCAGCCTCGCAGGCTCGGCAGCTGCTACAAGGTTCGTCCGCAGGGCAAACTCCCTCGCCACAAAAGCCTGGATGAGGTGAATCAGCTAACCTCTATGAAACCATTGGCGACGGCGGTGCTC
>NZ_SOPU01000004.1:36683-107631 GCF_004402115.1 Pseudomonas sp. F01002
GTCCTCATGCCGTTGCGATCCCTTAAGCCAGTCCTCTACAGGGATACAGAGTCAGTCGATGCAGTTTCTAGACGATAGCCATGGGTGTGCAGGCTGGAACGGTGAAATGGCTGGGCGCATCCGCGCGTTCGACTGGAGCCTGACTGAGCTTGGGGACATGGACACCTGGCCCGCAAGCCTGTGCAGCGCGGTGCAGTTGATGCTCGCGTCGCCACTGCCGATGGTGATGCTATGGGGCCGGCAGGGTTACATGATCTATAACGACGCGTACTCGACGTTCGCCGGTGGCCGCCATCCTTACCTGTTGGGTTCCACGGTGGAACTGGGTTGGCCGGAAGTCGCCGACTTCAATCGGCATGTGGTCGATACCTGCCTGGCCGGCGGCACCTTGTCCTATCGCAACAAAGTCCTGGAGTTGCTGCGCGACGGGGTTCCCGAAGACGTCTGGCTGGACCTCTATTACAGCCCGGTCGCTGATGACGACGGGAAACCGGCCGGGGTCATGGCGATAGTGGTCGAGACCACCGAGCATGTGATTTCCGAACGCCGTCGTCAGGCCGCCGAGGACGCCTATCACGCCGACAACGAACGGGTGCGCCTGGCGCTCAATGCCGGGGCTTTGCTCGGCTCGTTCGTCTGGGACATCAAGGGCAATGCGCTCTCCGGTGACGAGCGTTTCGCCCGCACCTTTTCGTACCCGCCGGAGCAGAACCTGGCCGACCTGCCAACGGACATCGCCGAAGCACGGATCCATCCCGATGACCGCAGCTGGGTGCAGGAGCAGATCAACCAATCAGTGGAAACCGGCGAACCCTTTAACGCCGAGTATCGGGTCCTGCGCCCGGATGGCAGTTATCTGTGGGTGCAGGCGAGTGGTGGCTGCGAGTTCAATCAGCAGGGCGAACCGTTCCGTTTTCCCGGGGTCTTGATCGACATCCACGAACGCAAGACCGCCGAAGAATCCCTGCTCAAGTTCACCCGCAATCTGGAGCAACGCGTTGCCGACGAAGTCGAGGCGCGGCTGGCCGCGGAAGAACAATTGCGTCAATCGCAGAAACTCGAAGCCATTGGTGGCCTCACCGGCGGCGTGGCCCATGACTTCAACAACTTGTTGCAGGTGATCGCCGGCAACCTGCACTTGCTGGCGCGGCATGAGCCGGACAATGCCAACGTGCAGCGCCGCGTCAGTGCGTCGATTGCCGCGGTCGAGCGCGGCGCCAAACTGTCTTCGCAATTGCTCGCGTTCGCCCGTCGTCAGCCCTTGTCGCCAGCGGTCTGCGACCTGCGGCAGGTCTTCGATGGACTCGGGGAATTGTTGCAGCGGGCGCTGGGGGAAACCATTCAGATCAACTTCACCGCTGCGGAAGCTCTTTGGCACATCTACGTGGACCACAATCAACTGGAAAACGCCATCCTCAATCTGGCGATCAATGCCCGGGACGCCATGAACGGCGAGGGACCATTGACCTGAGCGCCGAGAACATCGCCCTTGACAGCAAGTTTTGTGCAGGCAAGGGCATCGTCGCCGGCGACTATGTCTGCGTAGCGGTGGCTGACAGGGGTATCGGCATGTCGCCACAGGTGCTCGCGCAGGCTTTCGAACCGTTTTTTACCACCAAGGCCGATGGCCAGGGCACGGGTCTGGGCCTGAGCATGGTGTTCGGTTTCGTCAAGCAAAGTGGTGGGCATATCGAGATTTCCAGCGTGGTCGGGCAGGGCACTCGAGTGCAGCTGTATTTCCCTCGCAGCCTGCGCCCGATGCTCAACGAAACGACACGTCATGACCCGCAACAGCGAGGCGGACACGAAACCATTCTGGTGGTCGAGGACAACGAGGCGGTGCGCAGCGCAGCGGTGGAGTTACTGCGTGAAGAGGGTTATCAAGTGCTGACGGCGGCCAACGGCGACGCCGCGATGCAGATGTTGCTGGATGGCGCCGTGGTCGACCTGATTTTCACCGACGTGGTCATGCCCGGCCTGATCAAAAGCTCGGACCTGGCCGCCTGGGCCCGCCGCCGGTGGCCGTGCTGTTCACCTCGGGCCACACCCGTGACATTATTTCGCGCAATCACCAACTCAGCCCCGACACTTACTTGCTGAGCAAACCCTATGGTCCCGAGGCGCTGACCCAAATGGTCCGCACCGTGCTAAACGGCTGAGAACAGCCCCCTGTAGGAGCTGCCGCAGGCTGCGATCTTTTGATCTTATGGCGGTCTTGACATTGCCAGGATCAAGATCAAAAGATCGCAGCCTGCGGCAGCTCCTACATTTGTATCGCGTTCATCCACATCATTCCTTTAAGGCCGCTCATGACATCCAAGCGCACTTCCAATCCCCCCTCCGGCATGGTCAGGGTGCGTGGCGCCCGGGAACACAATCTCAAAAACGTCGATGTCGACATCCCCCGGGATGCCCTGGTGGTGTTCACTGGCGTGTCCGGCTCGGGGAAATCGTCGCTGGCGTTCTCGACCCTCTACGCCGAAGCGCAACGCCGCTATTTCGAATCCGTGGCGCCTTATGCGCGGCGTCTGATCGATCAGGTCGGGGTGCCGGACGTCGATTCCATCGAAGGCTTGCCGCCCGCGGTGGCGCTCCAGCAACAACGGGGTACGCCGAGCACGCGCTCTTCGGTGGGCAGCGTGACGACGTTGTCGAGCCTGATCCGCATGCTGTACTCCCGGGCCGGCAGTTATCCGCCGGGGCAACCGATGCTCTATGCGGAAGATTTTTCGCCCAACACGCCCCAGGGCGCGTGCGCTGAATGTCATGGGCTGGGGCGGGTGTATGAAGTCACCGAAGCCCTGATGGTCCCGGACCCGAGCCTGACCATTCGCCAGCGCGCGGTCGCCTCCTGGCCCACCGCCTGGCAGGGACAGAACCTGCGCGACATCCTGGTGACCATGGGTTACGACGTCGATAAACCCTGGCGCGATCTGCCGAAAAAACTGCGCGACTGGATTCTCTTCACCGAAGAAACACCCACGGTGCCGGTGTATGCCGGGCTCACTCCCGAAGAAACCAAAATTGCGCTCAAACGCAACATGGAACCGAGTTACCAGGGCACGTTCACCGGCGCCCGGCGCTACATCCTGCACACCTTCAGCCATTCCCAAAGCGCGCTGATGAAGAAGCGCGTCGCGCAATTCATGCTCGGCAGCCCGTGCCCGTTGTGCGATGGCAAACGGCTCAAGCGCGAGGCGTTGTCGGTGACCTTTGCCGGTTACGACATCGGCGAGTTGTCGCAGATGCCGTTGCTGCAAGTGGCCGAAGTCTTGAAACCAGTGGCCGCTCACAGCTACCTCGAACAGACCGAGGCGGCGGGTGAGGTATTGACGCACGACCAGACCCGCGAAGCCCGCGAGCAACGAGTGGCCCACGGCGCCAGTGGTCACGCCAACGCGCCGGATGTACGCCACACACCGAACCTGTCAGTGGAGAAACGCCTGGCCGCGCAGCGGATCGCACAGGATTTGCTGGACCGGGTCAGCACATTGACCGATCTGGGGCTCGGTTACCTGGCGCTGGAACGCAGCACGCCGACGCTGTCGTCCGGTGAGTTGCAGCGTCTGCGTCTGGCGACACAATTGGGTTCGCAGCTGTTCGGCGTGATCTACGTGCTGGATGAACCGTCGGCCGGTCTGCACCCGGCGGATGGCGAAGCATTGTTCGAAGCGCTGCAACGCCTGAAGGCTGCCGGCAACACCTTGTTCGTGGTCGAGCATGACCTGGAAACCATGCGCCGCGCCGACTGGTTGATCGACGTGGGCCCGGCGGCCGGCGAGCATGGCGGGCAAGTCCTGTACAGCGGACCGCCGCCAGGGTTGGCGCAGGTGACGAACTCGCAGACGCGCGCTTATCTGTTCGCCGAGCAGGTCACTCAGCCCCAAGCCAGCCGCAAGGCGAACGATTGGCTACGGCTGGAAGGCATCACTCGCAATAACTTGAACAACCTCAGCGTCGAGTTTCCGCTGGGCTGTTTTACCGCGGTGACGGGCGTCTCCGGTTCCGGTAAATCAAGCCTGGTCAGTCAGGCGCTGCTGGAACTGGTGGGCGCGCATCTCGGGCGCTCGGCAAGTGACAGCGAACCCGAAGCGTTGAGCCTGGAGGACGACGCACCGCAAGTCAGCGGCGGTCAGGTCACGGCGGGACTGGAATCGATCAAGCGCCTGGTGCAAGTCGATCAGAAACCCATCGGCCGAACACCGCGCTCGAACCTGGCGACTTACACCGGTCTCTTCGACAACGTGCGCAAACTGTACGCCGCCACACCCGAGGCACAGGCCGAGGGTTACGACGCGGGCCAGTTTTCCTTCAACGTCGCCAAGGGCCGTTGCCCGACGTGCGAAGGTGAAGGCTTCGTCAGCGTCGAATTGCTGTTCATGCCCAGCGTCTATGCACCGTGCTCGACCTGTCACGGCGCGCGTTACAACCCCGAGACGCTGGCAATCATCTGGCAAGGGTTGAACATCGCCCAGGTGTTGCAGTTGACGGTGGACGAAGCGGTCACGGTGTTTACCGAGCAACCGGGTATTCGTCGTTCTCTGGAGGTGCTGCGCGATATCGGCCTGGGTTACCTGCGCCTCGGCCAGCCGGCGACCGAGCTGTCGGGCGGTGAAGCCCAGCGGATCAAACTGGCCACCGAGCTGCAACGCAACCAGCGCGGGGCCACGCTGTATGTGCTCGACGAGCCCACCACTGGTTTGCACCCAAGGGATGTCGATCGCTTGCTCGAACAGTTGAATACGCTAGTGACGGCGGGGCATACGGTGATCGTCGTCGAACATGAAATGCGCGTGGTGGCGCAGAGTGACTGGGTGATCGACATCGGCCCGGGGGCGGGGGATCAGGGCGGGAAGATAGTCGTCAGTGGCACGCCACAGAAAGTCGCCAACACCAAAAAGAGCCGGACCGCACCGTTTTTGGCCAGAACCCTAGGGTAAATCAAAAGATCGCAGCCTTCGGCAGCTCCTACAAAGGATCGGCGTACACCTGTAGGCGCTGCCGAAGGCTGCGATCTTTTGATCTTAAACGCTGTCGAGCGTGCGCCGCACCTTGTCCAGCAGTTCATTGATCTGGAACGGCTTGATCAGCATCTCCATGCCATCGCCGAGGAACACCTGACGGTTGATTGCGGTTTCGGCGTAACCGGTCATGAACAGGATCGGCAGTTTTTCGCGCCAGCCCCGTGCCACATCGGCCAGCTCGCGGCCGCTCATGCGCGGTAGTCCGACGTCCGTCAGCAGCAGGTCGATAGACTCATCGTTTTGCAGGCGCTCGAGGGCACCTTCGATGTCGCCCACCTGCGTGCAACGGTAACCGGCATCCACCAACACTTCGGCCACAAACATGCGCACCGACGGCGTGTCCTCGACGATCAATACATGTTCGCCGGCACCCTGAAGATCGACGGTGGCTGACTCGGCTTCGCAGTCGGTGGGGTCAGAGCTGGCCGGCAGCATTATGGTGACTTCGGTGCCGCGCCGGGCGACGCTGCGGATGTGTGCATCGCCACCCGATTGCCGGGCGAAACCGTAGAGGGTCGACAACCCCAGCCCCGTGCCCTGGCCCAGCGACTTGGTGGTGAAAAACGGGTCGAACACCTTGTCGATCACGCTGTGTTCGATACCGGTGCCGTCATCGCGCACAGACAACGCGACATACGCACCATCGGCCAGATTGGGATCGCCATGGGAGTAGGCGGCATAGGTGCTGACCCAAATGTTGCCGCCTTGGGGCAAGGCATCGCGAGCGTTGATCACCAGATTGAGCATCGCGCTTTCAAGCTGAATGGGGTCGACCAGGGCGATGGCGGCTTTAGAGGTCAATTCGAGTTTTAAGGTAATGCGCTCGCCGATAGTGCGCACCAGCAATTCTTCAAGGGAACGCACGTGCTCGTTGATGTCCACGGGCCGGGTATCGAGAGGCTGTTGGCGCGCGAAGGCGAGCAGGCGATGGGTCAGGGACGCGGCACTCATGGCCGAGTTCAAGGCGGCTTCGGCGTAAAACTGAACCTTGTCGGTGCGTGAGGCGGCGATACGTTTCTGGATCAGTTCCAGGCTGGTGATGATGCCGGTCAGCAAGTTATTGAAGTCGTGGGCGATGCCCCCGGTCAGCTTGCCCAGTGCATCCATTTTCTGCACTTGCAGCAGTTGCGCTTCGGTTCGCGCTCGCTCGGCGACTTCTTTGGCCAACTGGGTGGTGGCGTCGTCAAGCCGGGCCAGGTGCGAGCGTTCGCGGTGCCGGTGTTCAGTGACATCCTCGACAAACACCAGGCTCAGTTCCGGTGTGCGGTACGGCGAAATCTGCCACTCGGTTTCGCGAGCCTCGCCGTGGACCCGCATGCTCAGCGTGCCTTTCCAACGTTCGCCATAGGCCAGACGCAGACGCAGTTCCTCGATGACGACGTCCTGATCCTCGGCAAAGCACTCGCGCAGGGTGTCCGGGTTGAGGTTGTCCTGAATCAGCTGCGCGAAGGCATGGTTGCATTCATGCACCTTCAACTCGGCATCCAGCACCGCGATGGGCGCCGAGACATTGACAAAGATTTCCCGAAACCGCGCCTCGCTTTCGCGCAGAGCATTTTCGGTTTCACGCACCCGCAGCAAGGTGCGCAAGGTCGCGAGCAGCACATCCGGATCCACCGGGTGGATCAGGTAGGCATCGGCACCCGCGTCCAGGCCGGTAATGATGTCGCCGGTCTGGATCGAGGCCGCCGAGACGTGAATCACCGGGAGCAGGGCCGTGGCAGGTTCGGCGCGCAGTTTGCGCACGATGTCGAAGCCGCTCATGTCCGGCAGATTGACGTCGAGGATCAGCGCGTCGATCGCCACGCTGTCGATCAGCTCCAGGCCCTCGGTGCCGGTGCCGGCTTCGAGCACTTCATAGCCGTGACGCTCCAGGCGACGGCGCAGGGCGTCCCGCGTGGCGATGTTGTCGTCGACGATCAGCAAACGGATGTCACGCTTCATCGACGGGCTCCATGGCGATAGCCAGCGGGGTTCAGCTTTGCAGGTTCCAACGGGGCTGGAGGCCGTCGCTGTACATGATCAATAAGTGTCCGTTCACTTGAGCATAGTCAAAGGATTGCGCCTTTCGATATTGGCCGCCGCCGATGCCGGGGTGGGAGGCCAGGCCGCGGGATTTGTCGGGCGTAATAGGCAGGCCCCGGCGCACATGGACTCCAGTAGGAGCTGCCGAAGGCTGCGATCTTTTGATTTTGATTCGGCCTTGCGATGGAACCCTGTCCCCCGGGCGGCTTCGAATCTTCAAGGCCCGACTGTTTCAGCCGCGCACATGCAGTGATGAACGAGGTACTTATGCAAGATGACAGTGATCTTGAGGAAGAGGCGAAAACCGCCGAACCGGAAAGCGCAGACAAAGCGGTCGACCAGAAGCAACTCCACACCGATAACGACAATGAGTTCAGCCCGGGTTTCAAGCCGAATCCCGACCGGCCCAAACCCGGGGATGACACCGATGCCGACATCGACACCGATGGCGGCTAGCCAAGTCGTGAAAAGGCCGCATCAATCGATGCGGCCTTTTTGTGGGCGTTATTTACTGGGGTGAGCAGCCTGGAGTTTTTTCGCCATATCCAGATGTTTCTCCAGCGCCGGCA
Organism: Pseudomonas sp. F01002; assembly: GCF_004402115.1. Classification (NCBI taxonomy): domain Bacteria; kingdom Pseudomonadati; phylum Pseudomonadota; class Gammaproteobacteria; order Pseudomonadales; family Pseudomonadaceae; genus Pseudomonas; species Pseudomonas sp. F01002. Next base: position 44,302 of record NZ_SOPU01000004.1, read on the forward strand.
GCATTTTTTGCGCGAAACCTTTCAGGTCCGTGGCGCCTTTGACTTTGTCGTCCGTCACGGTGTTGGCTTCTTTCTTGAATAGCTCGATGGTGTCTTCGTGAGCCTTCACTTGATTGTTGGCATAGGCCGCATCGAAAGATTCATCGCGCAAGTCGAGGATTTTCTCTTTCGCCTGTTTGACCAGCGTCGTGCTGTCCGGTACCTCGATGTCATTCTTTTTCGCCAGTGCCGCCAGTTCATCATTAGCCTTGGAATGGGCGGTGATCATCATATTGGCGAATGCCTTGATGTCCGCCGATGAACTTTTTTCCAGGGCCAATCGGCTCGTTTCGATTTCCGCGATGCCGCCCGCGGCCGCGTTGTCGACGAAGTCATTGGAAGTGGCAGCGAATACCGTGCCCATGCTGGTGCTCAAGGCAACGGCCAACGTGAGGTGGCGCAGGGTAAATCGGTCCATTGGTTATTCTCCACACAGGTTTTCATGGGCGATCGATTGATCGTTAACGTGTGGAGGTTTACGAGCGGACAAAGGTTTTATTGCGTTTACGGCAGGGCGACGAACGGGCACCGCTGGTCTGATAGGCGGTCGACAGAACCGGCTAACCAAGGCCATTCTGATAGTTGGTGAACGCAATTGATCGCGTTTGCCTCCGATCAACAAACGGAGGTGTTCCATGCCGGTGCCACACGACCTTTATCAGGACCTCAAACTTTCAAAGGAAGATATCCAGCAAAAACGCACCAAGGATCCGTTATTGGATTCACTGATCAACAAGTATTCGCAGGCGGACGCCGACGTCGTAAAGGCCGAAACCGCCAAATCGGATGCGCCCAGCGATGACGCATTGAAGAAACTCAAGGAGAAGCGCGTGCAGGTTAAGCAAAAGATCGTTGATCGGCTCCAGACGCCGTCCTGACGCGCCCTGTCTGGTCACCGACGATCGGTGACTGAAAAATTGGAACGGCGATAAATACCGGCACCTCGAATGTTCAGAGTCCGAATTTACGGCTCCATGCGAGGTGCCCCATGACCGAACCACTCATCCCCGGTAAAGAAAAGTTCCCCAGCGAAGAGCAGGGTGGCTACGATCCCATTCCGACACATCCCGAGCCTTTGAGTCCGGGACGCACCACCGTCAATCCGGAAGATGAACCGGGTATCGACGAACTGCCGAACAACGAAGGTGCCATCCCGATGGACGAGGATGACTCCACCGCCATGGACCCGGAAAGGGTGCTTGAGGAAACGGATAATGCGGTGCGCGATGGTGAGATTCCCCGCTAGATCGAGACCGCCGACGCTTCTGTAGCAGCTGGCGAAGCCTGCGTTCGGCTGCAAAGCAGTCGTAAACCTGAGCACGCGACCTTCCTGACACACCGAGTGAACTGATTTCACGACTGCTTCGCAGCCGAACGCAGGCTTCGCCAGCTGCTACATTATTGAGCTTACTTATGTAACGCCGTACTGAGTGGCAATCGCGCCATATGTTTGGCCTTCAACGACCCGAAATACAACCAATCCCCATACTCGCGAACGGTCGTGATCGGCGAGTAGTTGTCGCGGCTACCGTCCTGCAAGTTGGCGATCACTTTACCGTCCAGATCCAGGCCCAGCGCGAAGGCGCGCTTCTCCACCGGTTTCGGCAGGAAAGTCATGGCCCGCACGATCATCTTGCGCACGAATGGATGCTGCGCGGTGGCATCGAGCAATGCGTTGCGCGGTGCGTAGAGCGCCACCCAGAAACGGTCGCGACCATTGAACGCGAGGTTGTCTGGCAAGCCTGGCAGATTATCGATGAATAGATCGTGGGTGCCGGCTTTGGGCCCGCTCAGCCAGTAACGACTGATGCGATAGGCGCCCGTTTCGTTGACCAATACAAAGCCATCGTCCGGTCCCAACGTCACGCCGTTGGCGAATTCCAGCTTATCCAACAGGACCGCGGTCTTGCCGGTCTGGAAGTCATAACGCAGCAAGCGGCCATCGCCGCCGTGCTCGATGATCGCTTCGCCGTCACTGCCGTAGCCAAAGCGACTGGAGGCATCACTGAAATAGGCGTAGTGCCCGGATTTGTCGATCGCCACGTCGTCGGTGAAACCGAAGGGCACGCCGTTGGCCGCCGTGGTCAATGGAATCAATCGGCCCTGGGCATCCAGTGACAGCAAGCCCTTGACCCCGTCGGCAATCACCAGCAGACCGTTGGGATGACGGGCCAGGCCCAAGGGTCTGCCGCCTGTATCGGCCAGATCCTTGGTGACCTTGCCGTCGAGGCTGGTACGGATCAATCGGCCGTCATTCAAACCCGTGATGAGGACGTCTCCCTCCAGCAGCAACGCTTCCGGCCCCTCGATATCAGCGGCGCCGACGCGCTCCACACCGTTGAGGCGCTGATTGTCGGCGTAGATGCCGCTGGTGAGGGAGGGCGCCGGTGGCGGTGTCCAGGCCACCGGTTGAACCTTGGTCGGCATCAGCAGCAGAAAGGCGCCGATGGCGACGATCACCAGCAACAGCATATGGCGAAACTTGACGGTTCGACTCACGCGCTGACTCCTGCCGGGGCCAACTGTTTTTGCGCCATCTCGCGCAATGCCAACATCGAAGCTGCCGACTCACGATCGATGCGGCGCTTGAGCAGCAGTCGATTGGCAATGCGCATCGCCAGGCCGCTGAACTGGTACTCCAGAGTGCGCACAAAGCGTGTGCCTTGGCTCAGGGCCTCACACTCGTAAGTCACCACTAAAGACAACCCGTGATCGTCATGGGCCCAGGCACTCCAGCGACGTCCAGGCAGGTATTCGTTAACCTCCCAGTGCAAGTGTCCCTCACGCCCCCCCGCCTTTATGTCTTCCTCGAACCGCCCCCCGGCATGCAGCGGACCGCTCTGGCCATCGACCTTGAGGGACGAGGGATGCCACTCCGGCCAACGGGTCACGGTGCTGGCATAGGCGAGCACGTCAATCGGGTCTCCAGCAATATCGATCTGATGCTGCATGCGGGTCATGGTCGTTCTCGTCGGGTGCAGGTCCGTCGGCTCCGGTTCCCAATAGAGGGTGCCAAACAGGTAGTCCATCAGCGGAAAAACGATATTGAAATTGCGTTCCTGCATCAGCTCACGACGGTGATGCAGTTCATGCAGGCGGCGCATCTGGCGGATCCACGGCAAGCGTGTGAAGGGGTTCTCCGGTGGCAGGTGCTCGCAGGCATGGAACACTTCATAGGTCAGGTAACCAAGGACCAGACAGCCGCCGAACAACCCGGCGACGTTGGCATCGAACTGCTCAAGCAGCCACCAGACGGGCAGGGTGATGACGACCGTGTGCAGCACGATCAGCCAGGCTGGAAACAGAATCACCCGCCAGTCCCGGGCACTGTCGTAGGTCATGTGGGCAGGGGCGAAAAAGCTGTGATGGTCGCCGGCATGGCGTGCGTAGAACATTCGCGCGAAGTTTTTTTTATGATGCCCCAAGTGCCGATGGACCATGTACACGCCGAAGTTGAAGAACAACAACGTCAACGGCATCGCCAGCCATTCCAGTGGCTGAACCTGGTGCACGGTGCTCCAGAATCCGCCGATGGCCAGCACCCCGAACAGCAGCACAAAAGCGCCGTGCAGCCATGGGTTGTAGAGCGGATGAATAGCAGCGCGGTAGCGGGCGCGGAATGCTTCGGTGGTCTGCCTCACTGCAATCACCTGTAGTTATTGTTATCTCCAGCAGATTAGACGATCCCGGCGTTTCAGGCGGGCCGAACCGTGAGGTCACAAATGCCATGGGCCGGTGCAAACCGGATTCAGGTCAGCGGGTTCCAGCGTTGCGACCAGTCATCGTCGGAGTTGATCACTTCGCGTAGCAGGTCGAAGGCTTGTTGCAAGGTCGCCGAGTCGCGGTCGCGGGAGTAAACCAGATAAGTCGGGTAGCTGAATTCCGGGGCTTTGGGCACTTGCTCCAGCACACCGCTTTGCAGATAACTCTGGACCACCCGGGTGCGGAAGTAGCCGCTGCCTCCGTTTTCCAGAATGTACTGCAAACCCAGTGGGCCGAGGTTGAAGCTCAGCGCGGCTTTGGCTTTTTCGGGCAGGGCCGCATCGTGTTGACGGCGGAAGTCCGGGCCCCAGTCGATGTACACGTAGGGATCGGGTCTTGCGGCTAGACGGATGAGGACCAGTTTTTCTTCCAGCACCTGTTCGACTTGCAGGCGTGGCCAATACTCGGGCTGGTAAACCAGCGCCGCATCCAGAACCCCCAGTTCCAGTTGGCGCAGCAGGTTTTCACCGTCACGGATTTCCATGCGCAAGGCGTGGCTGGGGATCTTCTCGCGCAGCGCGCCGGCCCAGCTGAGCATCAGCGGGTTGCACAGACTGACTTCGCCACCGATGTGCAACACGTCGCGGTAACCCTCGGGCAACGGCAAGTCCCGTCGCGCCGCTTCCCAGGTTTCGACCAGTTGATTGGCGTAGACCACGAAGGCTTCACCGTTAGGTGTCAGGCGCGCACCGGCGCGGTTGCGCACGAACAACGTACTGCCTAGCTGGCTTTCGAGTTTCTGCACGCGCGCAGTGATCGCCGTCTGGGTGACGTGGAGTTTTTCGGCGGCTGCGGCAAGGCTGCCGTGGCGGACGATTTCCAGAAAGGTGCGGGCGAGATCGATGTCCATGGGGCGGCCGGTGCGGGAAGTGCAGGCATTGTAAACGGATACCGCCGGATCAGTTCATGTACCAGCTGGCGAAGCCTGCGTTCGGCTGCGTAGCAGCCGTAAAGTCGGCACATGCGGTGTGTCAGGAAGACCGTGCAGCAGGATTCACGACTGCTGCGTCCGAACGCGGCACGAGCCGAACGCAGCCTTCGGCAGCTGCTACCCGGATCGAGGAGCTGCCGCAGGCTGCGGTCTTTTAGCGGTTCATTTCAAAACGCAAAACACGAACAACCAAAGGCCCCCCAGAAACCGGCGAAATCACTGACAGGTGCCGAGGACAGCCGCGCCCGTTCATGGCGATGGGCATGCACCGCGCAAGCCCCGACACATTGATGAATCTGCGCGGTCAGCGGCGCCAGGGGTTTCCAATGACCCGGTACTTTGGCGACTGGCGACCATTCAGGCACCACGGGGACTGGAGGCGGCCCGAGTTTTTCAAACTCGACGCTGCCGTGGACGATCTTGCCGTCGACGATGGTCAGTACCGATTCGATCCATTTGACCGCTTCATCCTCGATGTGGAAGTAGTCCGCCGACAGCGCAATCAGGTCCGCCAGTTGCCCGACCTTGATCTGGCCTTTTTTGCCTTGCTCGGAGGAAAACCAGGCGCTGCCGTGGGTGAAGAGTTCCAGCGCGGTATCGCGGCTCAAACCTTGCGGGTACAGCGCCAGACCACCGACGGTACGGCCGCTGATCAGCCAGTACAGCGAAGTCCAGGGGTTGTAGCTGGAGACGCGCGTGGCATCGGTGCCGGCGCCGACCGGAATGCCTTCCGCCAGCATACGAGCAATGGGCGGCGTGGCTTCGGCAGCCTTGGCGCCGTAACGGTCGACGAAGTATTCGCCCTGGAATGCCATGCGGTCCTGGATCGCGATGCCGCCACCGAGGGCTTTGACCCGTTCGATGTTCTGCGGGGTGATGGTTTCGGCGTGGTCGAAAAACCACGGCAAACCGTCGAACGGAATGTCGCGATTGACCTTCTCGAATACGTCGAGCATGCGGCTGATGGATTCGTTGTACGTGGCGTGCAAACGGAACGGCCAGCGCTGCTCCACCAGATGGCGGACCACCGGTTCCAGTTCCTGCTCCATGGTTTGCGGCAGGTCGGGGCGGGGCTCGAGGAAGTCTTCGAAGTCGGCCGCAGAGAACACCAGCATTTCCCCGGCACCGTTGTGCCGTAGAAAGTCATCGCCCTGACCGTAGTGGGAGGTGCTGGTCCAGTTTTTGAAGTCGGTCAGCTCTTCCTTGGGTTCCTGCGTGAACAGGTTGTAGGCAATGCGCACCGTGAGCTGTTGGTCTTTGGCCAGTTGCTGGATGACTTGATAGTCGTCCGGATAATTTTGATAACCGCCGCCAGCATCAATGGCGCTGGTGACACCCAGACGATTGAGTTCGCGCATGAATTGGCGGGTGGAGTTGACCTGGTATTCCAGCGGCAGTTTCGGCCCCTTGGCCAGGGTTGAGTAGAGAATCATCGCGTTGGGGCGGGCGATCAGCATGCCCGTCGGGTCGCCATTGGCATCGCGCTGGATTTCGCCACCCGGTGGGTTCGGTGTGTCACGGGTATAACCGACCACTTTCAATGCCGCGCGGTTGAGCAGGGCACGGTCGTAGAGGTGCAGGACGAACACCGGGGTGTCTGGCGCGGCCTTGTTCAGTTCATCAATCGTCGGCAGGCGTTTTTCGGCGAACTGGAATTCGTTCCAGCCACCGACCACTCGCACCCATTGCGGCGTGGGTGTGCGGTCTGCCTGATCCTTGAGCATGCGCAGAGCGTCGACCAGTGAAGGGACGCCTTCCCAGCGCAGTTCGAGGTTGTAGTTCAGGCCACCACGGATCAGGTGCAGGTGCGAGTCGTTAAGGCCGGGAATCACCGTGCGACCGTGCAGGTCGATAATTTGGCTGCCGGGACCTTGCAGGGCCATGGCCTGGGCATCGCTGCCGACCACCACGAAGCGTCCGTCCTTGATCGCGACGGCGCTGGCCTGAGGTTTTTTGCGGTCGACAGTGTGCAGGCGTCCGTTGTACAGGATGAGGTCGGCGGGGGCGTCGGGCATGGTTTTACTCCCTGCGATTAGCGGGCTGATCCAGGCACCGACGGCGCCTGCCGAAAGGCCTTGCAGTACACGTCGGCGGTTAAATCCGTCGTGGTCGTCAGGTGGGCTCATGGGCAGTGCTCCGCGCAAAGGATCTTCATAAAAAAGCGAGGGCAAACAGCCGATGTCTGACGCATGCGGCCAGAAGGAATATAGACGGCAAATCCACAGGTAGCCGTTTTCCAATGGCGAAAAACGACGAATCCCGCCACGAGGGCGGGATTCGTTTGCAGCCAGGCGTGCCCCCGAAGGTCGGGAGCGGCGCGCTTAGGCCGGGAACAGTTCGGACAGTTTCATGGCCAGCATCATGTCGCCTTCGGCGCGCAGTTTGCCGCCCATGAAGGCTTGCATGCCGTCAGTTTCGCCGCTGACGATGCCTTCCAGGGTTTCGCCGTCCATGACCAGAGTCACCTGGGCGTCCGGGTTTTCGCCTTCCTGGAGCTCGCAGGTGCTGTCCTTGACGATCAGCGAGAAGTTCTTGGTGTCGTCGATGCGGAAACCGAATACCAGGTCCAGACCGGCAGCAGCGGCTGGGTTGAACTTGGCTTTCATTGCTTGTACGGCATCAGCTACGGAGGTCATGGTTCGATCCTTTCTTGGGTAATTAGAGCTGGGTGAATACAGCCAGGGTCACAATAGTCCGGACTCAGCGAAACGTGATGAGTTCCGGGGTCTTCAACAGTTGCAGGTGCGCATGACTGTTGAAAGAAGACAGAGCCACCTCGCGACCGCGAAACTTCAGCAGGTTGAGCGAGGTGTTGACGATTTGCCAGTTCAGTTCAAACGCCTGCCTGGCAGGCATTTGCGTAATGAGGTGGAGCAGGGCCGTGATAGTGCCGCCGGAGGTGAACACGGCGATTTTCTGGGTGTTGTCGGCGCTTTCGAGGATTCGCTGCAGACCGGCCTGCACCCGTTCGACAAACCCCAGCCAGCTTTCCAGGCCCGGTGTGTCATAGGTGCCGGCGAGCCAGCGTTCGATGATCAGGGCGAAGATGCGCTGGAACTCGCCGCGGTTTTGCGCGGCGTTACGCAGGATGTGCAGCGCTTCGGGTTCGTCCGGTAACATGGCCGGCAGCAGCGCGCGGATCACCGCGTCGGCGTCGAACTCATTGAAAGCGGAATCGATTTCCAGCGCGGGAACCGGCAGGCCTGCCGCAGCGAACTGTTCCAGTGCGCTGTTGGCCGTGTGCTGCTGGCGGCGCAGATCGCCCGAGAGGCAGCGATCGAAGCTGATACCCAGCTCGGCGAGGTGCTGGCCGAGGACTTCTGCCTGGCGAATACCGGTCGGCGACAGGACGTCATAGTCGTCTGCACCAAAGGAGGCCTGGCCATGTCGAATCAAATAGATACTGCCCACGTCCGCGTCATCCCGGTACGTTGAAGGTTCGGCGAGGTTATGAGGATGAGGGTGAGCTGTCAATGAAAAAACATACGCTTGTTTGAAATGCCCGTTACAGGGCTGTTGCCAGAGGTTTCACGGCTGGTCGCCGGGGCGGCGCATGGGTATGCTGGACGTATCCCGCGCGCATTTTTGCAGCGCATCGTATTAAAGGAGTCCCTGTGGAGTTTTTTGCGGAGTACGCAGTTTTTCTGGCTAAGACCGTGACACTGGTGATCGCCATTCTGGTGGTCCTGGCCAGTTTCGCGGCGTTGCGCAGCAAAGGTCGACGCAAGTCGGTCGGCCAGTTGCAAGTCAGCAAACTCAATGATTTCTACAAAGGGCTGCGCGAACGCCTGGAGCAAACTTTGCTCGACAAGGACCAGCTCAAGGCCTTGCGCAAGGTCGAAGCTAAAACCGAGAAAAAGCAAAAGAAGAAAACCGAGGCCAAGCCACGGGTGTTCGTGCTGGATTTCGACGGCGACATCAAGGCCTCGGCCACTGAAAGCCTGCGCCATGAAATCACCGCGCTGCTGACCCTCGCCACGCCCAAGGATGAAGTGGTGCTGCGTCTGGAAAGCGGCGGTGGCATGGTTCACAGCTACGGCCTGGCGTCCTCGCAACTGGCGCGTATCCGTGATGCCGGTGTGCCGTTGACCGTGTGCATCGACAAGGTCGCGGCCAGCGGCGGCTACATGATGGCGTGCATCGGCGAGAAGATCATCAGCGCGCCGTTCGCGATCCTCGGCTCGATCGGTGTCGTGGCGCAGCTGCCTAACGTCAACCGCCTGCTGAAAAAGCACGACATCGACTTCGAAGTGCTGACCGCGGGCGAGTACAAGCGCACCCTGACGGTGTTTGGCGAAAACACCGAGAAGGGCCGTGAGAAGTTCCAGGAAGACCTGGACATCACTCACCAGTTGTTCAAGAACTTCGTTTCCCGCTATCGCCCACAATTGGCCATCGACGAAGTGGCCACCGGTGAAATCTGGCTCGGCATCGCGGCGCTGGATAAACAACTGGTGGACGAGCTGAAAACCAGCGATGAATACCTCGCCGAACGTGCCAAGAAGTCCGAGCTGTACCACTTGCACTACGCCGAACGTAAAAGCCTGCAGGAACGCATCGGCATGGCGGCCAGCAGCTCGGTCGATCGTGTGCTGCTGAGCTGGTGGAGTCGGTTGACCCAGCAACGCTTCTGGTAAGCACCGTCGTGTAATCGTTTACGCCGGACACAAAAAAGCCCTGAACCGGATTTCCGATTCAGGGCTTTTTGTTTTACGCGTACTTAGCGGCGACGGAACAGCGGCAGCGGTTCGTCGGTAGCAGCCTGATAGGTCACCGAGAAGTCCTTGAGACCTTCCAGGGCTTCATAGGGGTCTTTATCGGCGCGAATCGCAAAGGCGTCGAAACCGCAGCGGTGCAGGTAGAACAGCTGGTCGCGCAGCACATCGCCGATTGCCCGCAGTTCACCTTTGAACCCGTAACGGTCACGCAGCAGGCGGGCGTTGGAGTAGTTGCGGCCATCAGTGAAGGCTGGGAAATTCAGGGCGATCACCTGGAAATTTTCCACGTCGTCACCGATTTCTTCCGCTTCTTCATCGGCATCCAGCCATACGCCCAGGCCGCCATCGCGGGCCTTGAGCATGCGGCTGTGTTCGCGCCACAGCTGCAACGGGACGATCAGGTCGTCGCAGTTGCTGACCTCGTCGATGTTGAAGTCCTTGGGCAGCAAGTGCCAGGTTTCGTCGACGACTTCGTTGTTCTTAATTATTCGCTGCATAGACGCGCTCCTTGAAGAGGTCGATGCCAATACGCTGATAGGTGTCGATGAAACGCTCGTCTTCGGTACGTTGTTCGATGTACACGTCGATCAGCTTTTCAATCACATCAGGCATGGCTTCCTGGGCGAAGGATGGGCCGAGGATCTTGCCCAGGCTCGCATCGCGACTGGCGCTGCCACCGAGGGACACCTGATAGAACTCTTCGCCTTTTTTGTCCACCCCGAGGATGCCGATGTGGCCGACGTGGTGGTGACCACAGGCGTTCATGCAGCCGGAGATGTTCAGGTCCAGTTCGCCGATATCGAACAGGTAATCCAGGTCTTCGAAGCGACGCTGGATCGACTCGGCGATCGGGATCGACTTGGCGTTTGCCAGGGAGCAGAAGTCGCCGCCCGGGCAGCAGATGATGTCGGTCAGCAAGCCGATGTTCGGCGTGGCGAAACCCTGCTCGCGCAACTCGCCCCACATTGCGAACAGTTGAGTCTGCTCAACGTCGGCCAGAATGATGTTCTGCTCGTGGGAGGTGCGCAACTGACCGAAGCTGTAACGGTCGGCGAGGTCGGCAACGGCATCGAGCTGCTTGTCGGTGATGTCGCCCGGTGCAACGCCGGTCGGCTTCAGGGACAGGGTCACGGCTACATAACCGGGCTTCTTGTGAGCCAGGGTATTGCGGGTGCGCCAGCGCGCGAAGCCCGGGTGTTCTTTATCGAGTTCGGCCAACGCCAGGGGCTGGTTGTCCAGCGCCTTGTACTCGGGGTCGACGAAGTGTTTGGCCACGCGATGCACTTCGGCTTCGGTCAGCGTGGTCTGGCCACCGCGAAGGTGTTCCATCTCTGCGTCGACTTTTTGCGCGAAGACTTCAGGGGTCAAAGCCTTGACCAGAATCTTGATCCGCGCCTTGTACTTGTTGTCACGACGGCCGTAGCGGTTGTAGACCCGCAGGATGGCGTCGAGGTAGCTCAACAGGTCTTGCCACGGCAGGAATTCATTGATGAACGCGCCCACCACCGGGGTACGGCCGAGACCACCACCCACCAGCACACGGAAGCCCAGCTCGCCGGCAGCGTTGTGCACCGGCTCAAGGCCGATGTCATGGACTTCGATGGCCGCACGGTCGGAAGTCGAACCGTTGATGGCGATCTTGAACTTGCGCGGCAAGTAAGCGAATTCAGGGTGGAACGTGGTCCATTGGCGGACGATCTCGCACCACGGGCGCGGATCGATCAGCTCGTCGGCAGCGACACCGGCGAACTGGTCAGTGGTGACGTTGCGCAAGCAGTTGCCGCTGGTCTGGATAGCGTGCATTTGCACGGTCGCCAGCTCTGCAAGGATGTCCGGGATGTCTTCCAGCGCCGGCCAGTTGAACTGTACGTTCTGCCGGGTGCTGATGTGGGCATAGCCCTTGTCGAAGTCACGGGCAATCCTGGCCATCATTCGCGTCTGGCGCGAAGTCAGTTGGCCGTAAGGCACCGCCACCCGCAACATCGGCGCGAAGCGCTGGATATAAAGGCCATTTTGCAGGCGCAGAGGGCGGAATTCTTCTTCGCTCAGCTCGCCTGCCAGATAGCGTCGGGTCTGATCACGGAACTGCTTGACGCGGTCCTCGATGATCCGCTGATCGTACTCGTCGTATACGTACATATAAGTCCTGTTCTCAGGCTTGGGCCGGTCGGATCCAGTTGCGTTTTTCGCTAGCTGAAGTCTCCGATACTGCCTCGGCAATTCTGCGCGCACGGCCGCGCACTCCCAACGGAGCCGGGGCAAGATACCAGTTTGCAGTTATGCGCAAAAGTGATGTTTGAGTATATGTAAAGAACCAAAACGACTAATGAAGGCCAATGAGGTAAAACCCACATTTGTGGTGCGGGCAATCATCGTCTTAACTGTGCTCGAGTCTTTATGCAATCACCGATAAAACCGACAAGAGGCGATGCAATGAGCAACCCTACCAAAACGTCAAAACCCGATAGCACGGTCGATGCTTGGGCCATTCTGTTCCTGATCATCCTGGTCGTGAGCACAGCGGTATTTTGGGTCAGCCATCAATAACCGACCCCGTCCGGGCCCCATTCCGACGATTGTCGGACAATAACCCGAATAAACGCCGTTTTCCGGGACTTCGCTGGCTATAATGCGCGGCGAATTGCCGGGGGGCTCGGACGATCAATGTTGAAGTTTTTCTACTCATTCCTGCTGATGTGCGGCGCGGTTTATGGACCCGGTGCGCGCGCGGAATCGGTGTTGTTCCTGAATCCCGGAGCCACTCAGGAAGCCTTCTGGGTCAGTTACTCGCAATTCATGCAGGCGGCAGCCACGGATCTGGGCATTGATCTGCGAATTCTCTATTCCCGGCGCATGCCGGAGCTCACGCTGGCGCAAGCCCGTCAGGCGCTGCAAGGCCCCGAGCGTCCGGACTATCTGGTTTTCGTCAACGAACAGTACGTCGCCCCACAGATCATTCGCCTGGCCCAGGGCAGCGGGGTGAAGCTGTTTATGGTCAACGCGTCCCTGACGGCCAATCAAATGAGCCTGCTGGGTGAGCGCCCTGAGCGCTTGGGCAGCCTGGTGCCCAACGACGAGGAGGGTGGCTACCTGATGCTCAAGGAACTGATTCGCCAGCATCCGCCCGCGGCGCCCGGTCAGGTCATCGAGTTGCTGGCGTTTTCCGGCCTGAAGATCACCCCTTCGGCGCAACTGCGCGAGCAAGGCATGATGCGGGCCTTGGCCGAACACCCGGAAGTGCACTTGCGCCAACTGGTTTACAGTGGCTGGACCCGGGAACGGGCGTATGAACAGGCCAAACTGCTGTTCAAGCGTTACCCGAAGGTCTCGCTGGTGTGGTCAGCCAATGACGAAATGGCGTTTGGCGCCATGCAGGCGTACTCGGAGGCGGGTGGGCTACCCGGCAAGGATGCGTTGTTCAGTGCGGTCAACACCTCGCCGGCGGCGTTGCAGGCGACGGTCGACGGACGCATCAGCGTGCTGTTGGGCGGGCACTTCACATTGGGCGGCTGGGCGCTGGTGGAGTTACATGATCTTGAGCAGGGCGTGGATCTCACCCATTACGGCGGCCGAGACCGGCGAATCCCGTTGTTGCAACTGATCGACAAGGCCCAGGCCAAGCGATTGCTGGCCATGGGAGAATCACCGGATTACGGCGTGAACTTCCGCCGTCTTTCAGCCAAGGGCCGGCCGACGTCGTATCGCTATCCGTTCAACCTGCAAACCTTGATGCGCTAAACCCCGGCCAGGTGCACCACCAGTTGCACGATGCCATACAGCGTCAATGCGAACACCGCGGTGAACAAAATCCCCAGAATCACGAAATGACTGGGCTTGCCGTGAGTGAAGTCCCGCGCCCGGTTCTTCCCGCTCTGCACCCCGAACGCTGCCGCTATGACGCTGTGCAGCATCTGCCAGAAAGTGGGCGGCTTGTTGTCGCCTGGATCGTCCATAAACCCCTAGTCTCCCGTTTGAGTAAGACAAGCATAGACAACCCACGGAAAGAAGATCGCCTCCGGCGCCACCCGGTATAAATATGTACCGCCCTGGACGACAAGCCTGCTGATTGACTGGTGCTTCATTTAACAGCATCAGGTATTGCCACATGAGTGGAGTCCCATCGGCCCAGGAAAAGGGCCTTCACAACCATTTCATCAAAAAAAAACTGCACCATCGGATACGCCACCTGACCCCGGCAAACATCCGGGCCCTGGATCGGGCGAGAACACCAGGAGGCCTGGCCGAAAATGCCATGCCGGACTGGTTTCAGAAGGCCCCCAGCGACCAACGGCAAACTGTACGGGACGACCAGAAGCGCAGTCGAACCTCCAACGAAACCCTGGCCAAAACACTCGCCGGGCTCAAAGGGGTCACCGAATTCGCGCAACCGTTGCTCGAAGCGGCGTTGCAAAAAAAGTTCGGGTTGAAAGTTGATGTTGCGCAGACCTGGCTCTACGAGCCCTTTGCAGGCTCGCTGATCACTCGCCAGACCCTGCTGCAATTGGCACTGCGCAATTTTGAAGAAGACCAGGCGTTTGATGAAGGTGACGTCATTGCTGAACGAGGTATAAGGGCTGCCTATCTGGAAACTCAAGGAGGACCTTACGGTTGGGACTATCCGGAAAAGGGCCCTTCAACGCGCTACAGGATCAAGAAGCTACCGATAAAACCCGCCGATTTCGCCTCGCTATGCCGTGAACTGGATATCGGCAAGCAGTATCAGGAACACCTGACGGCGATGTTTGACGCCGCGGACAGGGCGGCCACCGTGCGTACCCAAACGGTCGACGCGTGGAAGGACAGTCTGCGGGTGCATGCCCATATCGCCCGCCTCAAATCGCTGATCACGCCATCGGCCTACAGCACATTGCTGGCCGTGCTCAACGGCGACCAATCGGCAGCACTGGACGGTGAGCGCGTCACTTTCAGTCAGTTACATGTGCTGGGGTCGCCTGTCAGTGAGCTGTTTGTCATTGGCGCAAGCCGGCGCAAAGGTAAAAAGGTCAACTTCAGCTGGACCAATCCCGGTGTAAACCTGTTTGACGTACTCGGTTACCAGGACTCGCGGATCATCGTCTGTATTCCGGGTGATCCGGTGGCGCCGGTCATGGAATATGCCTCGCTCAAGTCCTTTGAAAATGACCTGAGCTACAGGCTGCGCGATGTGAATTACCAGCGCTCTTTCCTCAGGCTCATCCCCCACGGTGATGCGGGCAAGTTCCTCGGCAAGATCAAGACTGCTCTGCAAACACTCAAATGGAACCCGGATTTCCCATACCGTAAAGAGACCCTCTTGGGGCACATGGACGGAATCTACGAAAATGTTTACCGGGACGAGCCGGCTCTTGATATCAGTGAAGAATTTTTTGACACGCAGCTGTTCGGCGAGCTGTACACGCGGCACCAGACGCGCCTCAAGGAGACTGCCGAGCAACTGGCGGTGCCGACGGCCAAGGTCGATCATGACGCCTGGTATGAACGACTCGCCCGCTATGCCGAGTGGGGACTGAACATACTCAACGTGGCCGCATTTTTTGTGCCCGGCCTGGGCGAGGTAATGATGGCCGTGATGGCTGTGCAACTGACCACAGACATTTATCACGGGGTTGAAGCCTGGAGCATCGGGGACACGGATCAGGCCTGGAGCTATTTGAAGTCAGTGGCCGTGAACATCGCATTCATGGCGGCTGTCGGCGCGGTTGCCAGTAAAGCGCCGAAAGTGCTGTCCACACCCATCGTCGATGGCCTGGTCAAGGTCAAATTGCCGTTTGGCAGCGAACAGTTGTGGCGGCCTGGCTTGACGCCTTACCTGAGCGACAGGGTCTTGCCGGCGGGGCTCAAGCCCGACACGCTTGGGCAGTATGAAGTGGGCGGCAAGACCTATATCAGGCTCGAAGGTAATGTCTACGAAAAAACCTTCGACCCCAAGCTGAACAAATGGCGTCTCAAACACCCGACGGCCCCGGACGCTTACTCCCCCGTTCTTGAACACAATGGTGAGGGCGCGTGGCGTCATCGTTTCGAGCGCCCGCTGGAGTGGGATCGTGCCACCTTGTTACGACGTCTTGGGCCGGTCACCGACGGTATTGACGCGGCGACGCTGGAGAAAATCGCCGATATCAGCGGCGTTAACGACGGCGTGCTGCGCAAGATCCATACGGATAACCTGCGCTTGCCATCAGCGTTATCCGACACGTTGCGGCAGTTTCAAATCGACCGTCAGCTTAATGACATGATTGAACAGATTCGTCTCGATCAGTCGGTGCCGGACAGCCGCTACAACGACGTCTTGCCGCAAGTGATCAATATGCCGCGCTGGCCGCAGGGGCGGGTGATCGACGTGTTCGACAATGCAAGCCTGAGCGGTGCTTCGTCCCGCTACGGTGAGGCGTCGACGCCCGTGAAGCCGAACATCAGGATTTCCCGTGAGGATGTGTCTGCCGGGAAATTGCCCGAACGAGTGCTTGCGGCACTGGATGAGGAAGAAATTGTTCGCTTGCTAGGGGGGGAAGGTGCGCGGGTCGAGGCAGAGCGTGAAGCGGTTTTTCGACAACAGCTTGGCGCCCAGCTTTCGGGCAACAAAACCTCATTGTTCGACAAACTCAGCCAGGACTCCAAGGCAACATCGCGTGAAATTCAGGCGCTGCAACGTACTTTCCCCAGTCTATCGACGGACGCGGCGCAAGAAGTCCTGGCCAATGCCACAGCCAAGGAGCGGCTGCACATCAAACAAACCGGCCGACTCCCGAGCAGTCTGTTGCTCAAGGGGCGTGCGCGCGCCCGGGTGACTCGGCTGAACAAGGCCCTGGCCGGATTGCAGCTGGAGAGCATGGCGTCATCCGACAGCCAGCGCCTGGCGCTGCACAGCCTGGAAAAACTCCCCGGCTGGCCGAAAAACCTGCGCCTGGAAGTTCGTCAGGGCGATTGCGGTGGAAAACTGCTCGACAGCATCGGTAGCGAGACGGCCGAGCAAGTCAAATACCTGGTCAAGGACGGCTATCAGCATCATCAAGCCAACCAGTTCCAGGCCTTCGACCAGCAAACAATCTCGTTGAACAGCGTGCCCAAAGAAGGCGACAACTTTTTCTCTTCGGTCATGCATGCGTTGCCGGACGACGTCCGCACTCAGTTGGGCATGCCCAATGTGGCGCAGGGTGCCAAGTTACAAAAGACATTGACCACCTATGCCATGGGCCACCGTGACCAGATGATGGAAACCCTCGTGCCCAACGCCGCCACGCCACGATTCCGTCCGCCGGTGCGACTGGCCGACGGCAGGGTCGGCTACCCATTGTGTGGGCGAGGTGCCGGGGCAACGGTGAATTCCTCGTTGGTCTCCAGGTTGCGGGATGTCTATCCGAACTTCTCCGATGAGATGGCGGAATCGATGGTCATCCAGCTTGCGCTGGATGGCATGACCGAAACGCAGATCGCCAATTTTCTGAACATGCGGGGCCGGGAATACGAGGCGCTGACGGCGCAGCTCGAACAATGGGTACACAGCGGCGGCCAGAATACTGTCCGCCATCAAGTCGCACAAAACATTAAAGACGTCTGGCAGCAGAGGGGTATTTACGATGGCGATGCCAGTGTTTATCTGGACGTGGGCGCTGTAGACAGCTTGCCGGAACTGACCGGCAACTTTCCCCACGTAAGTCGTCTGAATATGAGCGTTGGTGGAGTATTGAGTCAGACACCGCAAGCCTTTGTGCGCCAGTTCCCCAACGCCCGGTCGCTAAGGTTGGGGATCCAGGATGGCGTCGATAGGGTTCAACTGGCCGAGAGGCTAAAGACACTGCCGAGTATTCGTGAACTGCGGATGGCAGGGCCGCTGGGTCCGCAATTCACCGAAGCTGCCCAATCGGTGATAGACGCGATGCCACAACTGCAACGATTGGACGTGATCGGCATGGCGGACGAGCTGGATGTCAGTCGCCTGACTCAACTGCATTCGTTGAGCGTGTACGGAACGACAGAGGCCTGGCCGACGGGCGCTCTGCAATTGCCGCAGCTCAGGTCGCTGGATCTCACCCACTCAAACGTCAAGACACTTCCCCCTGAATGGCTATCCGGTCATGAATCACTGTGGCCTGGCATGAAACTCAACTGGGCCAGGCTGAGCACTGAGGACTTCGTGAAGGCATACGAGTATGTGCACGACAATCCTGCGCATTTGCAGGATGCCGGGCAAATGCTGGATCGTTATTGCCAAGGCACGCTACACAGCGCCCTGGAGACAAGCGACGAGCTTTCGAAGATTGCCCTTGGGCAAATGAAGGCTGAGGGGTTTGCAGGGCGGGCGTTGCTGGCACGGATCAATGCACTGCGCCAGGATGGACAGGCATTGCGACAGCAACTGGAGGCGTGGCAACAGCGAACACCAAGAGCCAATGGCCGGCAAGTCAACATTCGGGAACGAGAATCCGTTGCCCGGCGAATCCGTGAGTGCTGGCGTGATGGTCTGCGTAAACGCTATGGCGGTACGGAGGAGGCACAATCTTCGCAACCTCAGGCCGGACCTTCAACGGTGCGGCCATGGCCTGTCATGCCGCGACAAATCATTTCATCGAATCTTGATTTGTCCGGCTGGACGCTGGGCGATCTGCCTGAACTGCCAGCGCTGTCAGCAACGAATTTTGCCCATGTGCAAACCCTGCAAATGTCGGGTGTGGTGGCCTCATCCGAGGATTTCAGTCGTTTTTTGAGTGGCTTCACCGACATTCGCGGGTTGGATCTGAGTGGCAATCAACTGCAGGATCTTCCGTCGGCATTGGGCAACCTCGAAAAACTCAGTGATCTGAAGCTGAGCCGAAATCACCTGACAATTACCCCGAGTATGCAGCAACGCTTGAACCGGTTGTCAGCCCTTGAAAGCCTGGACTTGCGCTATAACCGGCTCGATTCGCTGGATGTCAGCGCCATGACCCGCTTGAAATCCCTGCGGGTGGGTCATACCGCCATTAAAGACTGGCCAAAAGGTGCGTTGGACTTGTCC
The DNA here is from genome assembly GCF_004402115.1 of Pseudomonas sp. F01002. Taxonomy (NCBI): domain Bacteria; kingdom Pseudomonadati; phylum Pseudomonadota; class Gammaproteobacteria; order Pseudomonadales; family Pseudomonadaceae; genus Pseudomonas; species Pseudomonas sp. F01002. The sequence continues at coordinate 62,747 of NZ_SOPU01000004.1, forward strand.
GGCCTCGGCAGGCTCGAGCTGAACAACAGCGCGATCACGACGATTCCTGAGGCTGCCCTGACCGGCCATGACGCTCTAAGGATCGATATGATTGGCTGTCGGTTGACGGCCAAGGCCCGCACCGATTTGCTGGCGAGTACTTCTTCCGAAAATCCCATGGGTATCTCCAGAGCCAGCTTGCAGGCGGGCATTACCATGGGTGAACCAGAGTATTTTCCGGTTCTGGTCGCGCAAAATCCGGACTTGTTACTGCCGCTGCCCGTTGTACCTGGCAATGACCTGACACGCTTGACCCCGCAAGCCCGCTTGAAAAGGCTTGACCCGGATCTGCCAGGCGCCGAGGCGATACAGATGATTGATGAACTGACGTTACGCCATGGCGGCGCTGGCCCCCTGTATGAGCAACTGGCCAAATGGGACAGACAACATCAGGCATTGACGAAGACCCTGAACACATGGATCGAAACCCCACCACAGCAGATGGGTGAATCCTCTGTGTGGATTGCAGCCACCGAGCGTCGTCAGGCGGCTGACCGGATAATGGCGTGCTGGAGGCAGAACCTCCGCGGGGCGCAGGCCGTGGAGAGCGCATCGGGAGGTTATATCCTTGATCTGTCCGATAACCCCTTGGGCAATCTCCCGGCTCTACCCGCCGACTTCGCTCATGTCGGTGCGTTGAACCTGAACAACGTGTATCTGAGAGAAGAGGGGCTAAGCGATTTCCTCGGCGCATTTACTCATGTTCATACCCTGGCGCTGAATGCCAACGCATTGAGTGCCTTGCCAGAGTCCGTGACCTCATTGAACAGCCTCAAGCGACTTTCTGCGGTCAATAACCGTTTGTCCAATGCGCCTCAGCTCCAGCGTCAGCTTGCAGGATTGAGCAACCTGGAGTCATTGAACCTGGCGGAAAACTGGCTTGAGTCGCTGGATGTCAGCCCTCTTACCCGTTTGCAGGCCCTCGATCTGAGTGGCAATCGCCTGGTCATGTGGCCGCCGGGAGCGCTTCAGCTCCCCTCGCTCAGCGCACTGGATTTGCGCGACAACATGATCGAGTCCATTCCGCCGCTCCTGATGGCCGACGAGCGCAGGGTATTGCGTGCGGGCACGAATCTGGCGAGCAACGAAACTCTGGATGCCGCGAGCCTGCTAATGCTGCGTAATCAGGTGCAGGCGGGCGAGCAGATAGTGGGATGGACGCCTGAAGAGATTGACGAGGCGTTGGAGCCGTTTAACCGCAGTAGCGACAGCGGCGGCTTTACCGACAGCGATAGTGATGACTCGATCGCAAGTGACGTAGAGGTGGATATGGATGAGGTGACAGGTACCGGCGCCCGTGAGCGATGGATCGTTCCATCAGCAGCCGACTCAGAGGAATTGATACGGATATGGAATGACTTCGAGCAAGCGCAAAACAATCGGTTCTTCTTCAATCTGCTGACCAAAATGGAAGGTACGACAGACTTCCTGACGGGACGTTCTGATCTTGTGCGGCGGGTCCATACCGTACTGAGGGTGGCCGATAGCGACGCAGGTCTGAGGGATACGATATTCGAAATGGCGAGGTCTGGCGCAACCTGCGTTGATGGTCAAATCCTGTTGTTCAGCGATATCGAAGTGAAGGCTTTCGAATTTGAGACCGCGAAGTCAATTTCCCCGGGCCAACAAGGCAACGTCTTGTTCAGACTTGGCAGGAGCCTGTTTCGCCTGGGGAAAGTCGAGGAAATCGCTAGCCGTGACATTGTCCAGCGACAGGCACAGCGCCGTTCAACTGATCCGGCGGAAGTGCGGTTAGCCTATCGCATCGGCCTTGCCGAGCGACTTGAGTTGCCGGGGCAACCAAGAGGTATGCGCTACAGCGGCAACGTTTCGTCTGCCATGCTGGATGCGGCCCATGCTGAAGTGATCGCGGCAGAACAATCATCGGCATTTCTTGATGATTTGGTCGGCCGCAAGTACTGGAGCGACTATTTGAAGGACAAATACCCTGAACGGTTCGCCCAGGTGCGAGAGGGTTTCGCAGGCAGAGAGCATGATGTAGACGAGGCGTATCCAAATTACGGCGAAGGCGCGCAGGAGCAGTACAAAACCGCCATGCAGCGATAGAGGCAGACCTTCTCTTCGAGCAAGGGAAGTTGGTGCGCGAATTGTCTGAAAAAGAACGGACGCTGGTGGGGTTGTAGCGTTTACCTGCAGCTTTCATAAGAACCCCGGGAGTCGCACCAGTCGACTCCCGGGACCACCATCAGTTGTCGTAACCCAGGTTCGGCGCCAACCACCGCTCGGTCACACTCAACTCCTGACCCTTGCGTGACGTGTAGCTCTGCACCTGATCCTTGTCGATCTTGCCCACGGCAAAATACTGCGCCTGCGGGTGAGCAAAGTACCAACCGCTGACCGCTGCTGCCGGGAACATGGCGTAGTGCTCGGTGAGGAACACGCCGCTGCGGCCGGCTTTCATTTCCGAGGCCTCAGGGTCCAGCAACTTGAACAGCGTGGATTTCTCGGTGTGATCCGGGCAGGCCGGGTAGCCCGGGGCAGGGCGGATACCGGTGTATAGCTCTTTGATCAGCGCCTCGTTGTCGAGCGTCTCGTCCTTGGCATAACCCCAGTAGTCTTTACGGACCTGCTGGTGCAGCCACTCGGCGCACGCCTCGGCCAAACGGTCGGCCAGTGCCTTGACCATGATCGAGTTGTAGTCGTCGCCGGCATCCTGATAGGCCTTGGCCACTTCTTCGGCACCGATACCGGCGGTGGTGATGAAACCACCCACGTAGTCGGTCACTTCGCTGTCCTTCGGTGCAACGAAGTCAGCCAGGGAGAAGTTCGGTTTGCCGTCGGTCTTGATGATCTGCTGACGCAGGTGATGCAGCTTGGCAATCGGCTTGCCGTCATTGCCGTAGACTTCAATGTCATCCTCACGCACCTGGTTGGCCGGCCAGAAGCCGAACACCGCACGGGCGCTGATGAGTTTCTCGTCGATCAGCTTGGCGAGCATTTCCCGGGCATCGGCGTACAGCGAGGTGGCGGCTTCACCGACCACTTCATCCGTGAGGATGCGCGGGAATTTGCCGGCCAGGTCCCAGGAGATGAAGAACGGCGTCCAGTCGATGTATTCGGCCAGGACTTTCAGGTCGATGTTGTCCAGCACCTTGGCACCGGTGAACGTCGGTTTGACCGGCTCGTAAGTGCTCCAGTCGAACTGCGGCTTCTTGGCAATGGCCGCCGGATAGCTCAGGCGTTCGGTACGGGCGCTGCGGTTGGCGGTGCGCTCGCGGACTTCGATGTATTCCAGGCGAGTCTTCTCGATGAACGCGGGCTTCAATTCCTTGGACAACAACTGCGTCGCCACGCCCACGGCGCGGGAAGCGTCGGTGACGTAGATCACTGCGTCGTTGCTGTATTTCGGCTCGATCTTCACCGCCGTGTGGGCCTTGGAGGTGGTCGCGCCACCGATCATCAGCGGCAGATGGAAGTCCTGACGCTGCATCTCACGTGCGACGTGGACCATTTCATCCAGCGAAGGTGTGATCAGGCCGGACAAGCCGATGATGTCGCACTTCTGCTCCTTGGCCACTTGCAGGATTTTCTCCGCCGGGACCATCACGCCGAGGTCGACGATGTCGTAGCCGTTACAGCCCAGCACTACGCCAACGATGTTCTTGCCGATGTCGTGCACGTCGCCTTTTACCGTGGCCATGAGGATCTTGCCCTTGGCTTCCGGCTTGTCGCCTTTTTCCAGTTCGATGAACGGGATCAAGTGGGCCACGGCCTGCTTCATCACGCGGGCGGATTTCACCACTTGCGGCAGGAACATTTTGCCGGCGCCGAACAGGTCGCCGACGATGTTCATGCCGGACATCAGCGGGCCTTCGATCACTTCGATCGGGCGAGCGAACGACTGACGGGATTCTTCAGTGTCTTCAACAATGTGCGTGGTGATGCCTTTGACCAGCGCATGCTCCAGACGCTTGTTGACGTCCCAGCCGCGCCATTCTTCGGTCTCGGCTTCCTTGACGCTGCCGTCACCCTTGTACTTGTCGGCAATGGCGAGGAGGGCGTCAGTGCCTTCCGGGGTGCGGTTGAGCACTACGTCTTCAACGGCGTCACGCAGTTCGGCCGGGATCTGGTCGTAGATCTCCAGCTGGCCGGCGTTGACGATACCCATGGTCAGGCCGTTGCGGATCGCATATAGCAGGAACACCGAGTGGATCGCCTCGCGCACCGGGTTGTTGCCGCGGAACGAGAACGACACGTTGGACACACCACCGGAGGTCAGCGCATACGGCAGTTCGTCACGGATGTAGGCACAGGCGTTGATGAAGTCCACAGCGTAGTTGTTGTGTTCTTCGATGCCGGTGGCGATGGCGAAGATGTTCGGGTCGAAGATGATGTCTTCCGGCGGGAAGCCGACTTCGTTGACCAGAATGTCGTAGGAGCGTTTGCAGATTTCTTTCTTGCGCGCTTCGGTGTCGGCCTGGCCGGCTTCGTCGAAGGCCATCACGACCACGGCGGCACCGTAGCGTTTGCACAATTTGGCGTGATGAATGAACTGCTCGACGCCTTCCTTCATGCTGATGGAGTTGACGATGCCCTTGCCCTGGATGCACTTGAGGCCGGCTTCGATCACTTCCCACTTGGAGGAGTCGATCATGATCGGGACGCGGGAGATGTCCGGCTCACCGGCAATCAGGTTGAGGAAGGTCACCATGGCCTTCTTCGAATCGAGCATCCCTTCGTCCATGTTGATGTCGATCACCTGGGCGCCGGCTTCGACCTGTTGCAGGGCGACTTCCAGGGCTTCGGTGTAGTTGTCTTCACGGATCAGGCGGGCGAACTTGGCTGAACCGGTGATGTTGGTGCGCTCGCCGACGTTGATGAACAACGAATTGCGATCGATGGTGAACGGTTCCAGGCCCGACAGGCGGCAGGCCTTTGGAATGTCCGGGATTTCACGTGGCGCATAACCGGCCACCGCTTTGGCGATGGCTTCGATATGGCCCGGCGTGGTGCCGCAGCAGCCGCCGACGATGTTCAGGAAGCCGCTTTGGGCGAATTCTTCGATGACTTTTGCGGTTTCCGACGGCAGTTCGTCGTACTCGCCGAATTCGTTCGGCAGGCCGGCGTTTGGGTGCGCGGAAACGTGGGTGCTGGCCTTGTTCGACAACTCTTCCAGGTACGGGCGCAATTCGCTGGCGCCGAGGGCGCAGTTCAGACCGACCGAAATCGGCTTGGCGTGGGCCACGGAGTTCCAGAAGGCTTCGGTGGTCTGGCCGGAGAGGGTACGGCCGGAGGCATCGGTGATGGTGCCGGAGATCATGATCGGCAACTCGACGCCGAGTTCTTCGTAAACCCCTTGCACCGCGAAGATCGCCGCTTTGGCGTTCAGGGTGTCGAAAATGGTTTCGATCAGGATCAGGTCGGCGCCGCCTTCGATCAGGCCTTTGGTGGCCTCGGTGTAGTTTTCCACCAGTTCATCGAAGGTCACGTTGCGGTAGCCGGGGTTGTTCACGTCAGGCGACAGCGAGCAGGTGCGACTTGTAGGACCGAGGACGCCGGCGACGAAGCGCGGCTTGTCCGGGGTTTCCAGGGTCTTGGCGTCTGCAACCTTGCGCGCCAGACGTGCGCCTTCTACGTTTAGCTCGTACGCCAGGCCCTGCATGCCGTAGTCGGCCTGGGATACCTGAGTGGCATTGAAGGTGTTGGTTTCCAGAATGTCGGCGCCGGCATCCAGGTAGGCTTTCTCGATGGCGCCAATCACGTCCGGGCGCGTCAGGATCAACAGGTCGTTGTTGCCCTTGACGTCACTTGGCCAGTCGGCGAAGCGTTTGCCGCGGTAATCCTGCTCTTCGAGCTTGTAGCTCTGGATCATCGTGCCCATGCCGCCATCGAGAATCAGGATGCGCTCTTTGAGGGCGTGCTTGAGAGCTTGAAGGCGAACACTGCGATCGGACATTTGGACTACTCGGAAAGACCATGACGAAGGGGCGGGATAATAGCAAACCTGTGCGGTTTTAGAGCATGTCCCGGTTTTGCATGAATATCGCTCATGTTGGAGTGGGGTGCAGACCGGTAGAATCGCGGCGTTTTTTCAAGATCGGGACCAGGGATATGTCTTATCGCGTCATCAGCATGGTTTTGCTGTTTTTAAGCTGGGGCGCCGCCGCGCAGGATCCGGCCATTTCCTCTGCCATTTCCTACAGCCGCGACATACAACCGATCTTCACCGAAAAGTGTGTGGCCTGCCATGCCTGCTACCACGCCGCCTGTCAGCTCAACCTGGGCAGTGGCGAAGGGGCTGCCCGTGGCGCAACCAAGATCCCGGTCTACGACGGCGAACGCCGCCAGGCTGCCGCGCCGACCCGGCTGTTTTATGACGCCTTCGGCAGACGCGCCTGGCAGCAAAAGGACTTCTATTCGGTACTCGACGCTCAGGGCAGTCAGGCCGCGTTGATGGCGCGGATGCTTGAGTTGGGCCACAAAACCCCCTTGCAACCCAACGCCAAGCTGCCGGAGGACATCGTCCTTGGACTGAACCGGGAAAACATGTGCGCCCTGCCGGCCGAGTTCGACGGCTACGCCAATTTGCATCCCAAAGAGGGCATGCCGCTCGCGGTCACCGGCCTGACCGATCAGCAGTACCAGACGCTGCAACGCTGGCTGGCGTCCGGCGCGCCGATTGACGAGCAAGGTCTTGTGCCGAGCGCCAAAGAAGCGTTGCAGGTGGTGCAGTGGGAAAACCTGCTCAACGCACCGGGCGCACGGCAAAGTCTGGTGGGGCGCTGGTTGTTCGAGCATTGGTTTCTCGCTCATCTCTATTTCAAGGACGGCGAGCCGGGGCATTTCTTTCAGTGGGTGCGTTCGCGCACACCGACCGGCCAGCCGATAGATCTGATCAACACACGCCGCCCGAATGACGATCCGGGCACTCAGGTGTATTACCGCTTGTGGCCGGTGCAAGGCGTGATTGTGCAGAAGACCCACATCACCTACCCGTTGAGCGCGGCGAAAATGGCACGGATCAAAAGCCTCTTCTATAACGGCAACTGGCAGGTCCACGCCTTGCCGGGCTACGGGCCGGAGCGTCGGGCCAATCCGTTCACCACGTTCGAGGCGATCCCGGCCCAGGCGCGTTATCAGTTCATGCTCGATAACGCCGAATACTTCGTCCGTACGTTTATTCGCGGCCCGGTGTGCCGCGGCCAGATCGCCACCGACGTGATCCGCGATAACTTCTGGGCAATGTTCCAGGCGCCTGAGCACGATCTCTACATCATCGATCCGAAGTATCGCGGCCAGGCCACGCCATTGCTGGCGATGCCGGGGCAGAACGACGATGTCGGCAGTGTCCTGAGCCTGTGGCATGACTACCGCAACAAGCGTAACCAGTACGAAGCGCTGCGCCGTGACAGTTACGCCGATGCGCCAGCCCCGAGCTGGTCGACTTTATGGGCCGGCAACGATAACGCCTTGCTGACGATCTTCCGGCATTTCGACAGTGCCTCGGTGAACAAAGGCCTGATCGGTGACGTGCCGCAAACGATGTGGCTGTTCGACTTCCCGTTGCTGGAACGCACGTATTATCAGTTGGCAGTCAACTTCGACGTGTTCGGCAATGTTTCCCATCAGGCGCAAACCCGGTTGTACTTCGACCTGATCCGCAACGGTGCCGAGCAGAACGTCCTGCGCCTGATGCCGGCCGATTCGCGGGACGATTACCTCGACGATTGGTACCAGAGCAGCGGCAAATTCAAGATGTGGCTGGACTACGAGTCCATCGATAACGACAAAGAGACGGCGCTGGTACTGGACGAAAAGGACCCGAAACGCGATTTCGCCATGCAGTTGCTCACCCGTTACGGCGACCTCAACGCCAAGCCTGATCCGATCAACCGCTGTGACGGCGCTTATTGCTCGCGGCCGAACATCGACCCGGCCTTGCAGAGCGCCGAGCAGGCGTTGAGTCGCCTGACTTCGCGTCCAGCAGCCGGGCTGAAGGTTATCGATCAGTTGCCGGAAGCGACCCTGCTGCGCATCGAAACCGCGAGCGGCAAGCGCGAGGTTTACAGCCTGCTGCGCAATCGCGCGCACAGTAACGTCGCGTTCCTGCTCGGTGAATCCCTGCGTTATCAACCGGGGCTCGACACGATCACCATTTTCCCGAGCGTGCTCAGCAGCTATCCGAACTTCATGTTCAATATTCCGGCCGAGCAAGTGCCTGAGTTCGTGGACGAGATGGAAAACGCCAAGGACGCCAATCGGTTTGAAAAAATCGTCGAGCGCTGGGGGATTCGTCGCAGCCATCCGCAGTTCTGGTTCTACTTCCATGACCTGAGTCGGTACGTCCATGAGACCGAACCGGTGGAAGAGGGCGTGCTGGACATGAACCGGTACGAGAATCTTTGATCGACCTTTGACTGTTGGCTGGTGTCGGATCTTTAGGGCACCGCCAATCCAATGTGGGAGCGGGCTTGCTCGCTCCCACAGGGGATCTGTGGTGATTTGGGGGAATGCGATCGGGAGGGCCGTCGATGTTGATTTCAATACAGGCACTGCGCGCGCTCGCGGCCTGGACGGTGGTCTGCCACCATTTCATGCAGATATTCTTCGACTTCCAGGCCCGTGGGCCGGTGGGGCAGATGTTCATCGACAAGGGCGCGGTGGGTGTCGACATCTTCTTCGTCATCAGTGGTCTGGTGATTTTCCTGTCCACCGAGGGCAAATCACTGCCGCCGGGGCGCTTTCTGCTGTATCGCTTGTTCCGCATCGTTCCGGCGTACTGGCTGTATACGGTGCTGATGGCGCTGCTGGTGGTGTTCGCTCAGCCGGTTCTGCCGGATCAGACAGTCGACTGGTCGCATTTCCTGTTGTCGCTGTTGTTCATTCCTACTGAAAACCCCGGCGGCTACGGGATTTATCCGACGCTCAACGTCGGCTGGACCCTCAACTACGAAATGCTCTTCTACGTGCTGTTTGCCTGGGCGCTGCTGTTCCGCTTGCAGTTTCGACTGCTGATCGTCGCGGCGCTGCTGTTTGCGGTGTGTCAGGCCTGGACCGGCTACGGCTGGATTAGCGAGTTCTACCGCTCGGACATTGTTTATGAATTCTTGCTGGGGATCGCCATCGGCATGATTTACCGTCGCGGCTGGATCAGGCCCGGATTCTGGCTACCGTTGCTGGGCATTGGCGGCGCGTTGCTGGCGATTTATCACCTGGCGCCGCAGCCACGGTTGCTGGCGTGGGGCCTGCCGAGCGCGGTGCTGGTGATGGCGTGCATGGCGTTGGAGCGCTTTGTCGAGAACAGCCGGGTGCTCAAACTGCTGGGCGATTGCTCCTACTCGGTGTACCTGATGCATGTGTTGGTGCTGTCTGCGGGTGGTTTTGTCGCACAGCTTTATGGCATCAATCCCTACGTGATGTTCGCCGTTTGCGCCGCGACAATCGGTCTGGGCTCGTGGGCAAGTTACGAATGGGTGGAAAAATGCAGCTATCGGTGGCTTAAAGGCCGAATTGACGGCGAATTGGCTATCGAGGCAGTCCCAGCTCTTTCCCGACAAAAATACTAGGACTTTGTACGGCGCGATGATTGGCGTAAACTGCGCCCAAGCCTGCGAGGAGTTTCCATGACCGCTATTACCATCACCGACGCCGCCCACGATTATCTGGCTGATCTGCTCTCCAAGCAGAACACCCCAGGCATCGGCATCCGCGTCTTTATCACCCAGCCTGGCACCCAGTACGCCGAAACCTGCATTGCCTACTGCAAGCCGGGCGAAGAAAAACCTGAAGACACGGCGCTGGGGCTCAAAAGCTTCACCGCTTACATCGACTCGTTCAGCGAAGCTTTCCTGGACGATGCGGTAGTCGACTACGCCACCGACCGTATGGGCGGCCAGCTCACCATCAAGGCGCCAAACGCCAAAGTACCGATGGTCAGCGCCGACAGTCCGGTCAATGAGCGTATCAACTATTACCTGCAAACCGAGATCAACCCGGGGCTGGCCAGCCACGGCGGTCAGGTCAGCCTGATCGATGTGGTCGAAGACGGCATCGCCGTACTGAAGTTCGGCGGCGGTTGCCAGGGCTGCGGCCAGGCAGACGTTACCTTGCGCGAAGGCATCGAGCGCACCTTGCTCGAGCGCATTCCCGAGCTCAAGGGCGTTCGTGACGTCACCGACCACACGCAGAAAGAAAACGCCTACTACTAAGTAAGGTGTTCGCTGCAAACATAAAAAAACGGCGCCCCGTGAGCGCCGTTTTTTTATGGGTGAAGTCTTTAAAGATCGCAGCCTTCGGCAGCTCTACAGGTGTACGCATCCCATGTAGGAGCTGCCGAAGGCTGCGATCTTTTGATCTTATGGGCGATACAGATGTGCATGTCCGGCACGATACAGCGATGACTCACTGAAGTGATCACTGCCCAAAACCCGGCCCACCAAAATCAACGCCGTGCGCCGAAATCCCTTGGCCTCAACCTTCTCGGCAATATCCGCCAACGTCCCCACCACCCAGTCCTGATCCGGCCAGGTCGCCCGGTGAATTACCGCGATCGGGCAATCCGCGCCGTAATGCGGCAGCAATTCGGCCAGGATTTTCTCCAGATGATTGACCCCCAGATGAATCGCCATAGTCGCCCCGTGCTGCGCCAGGCTGCCGAGCCCTTCGCCGGCGGGCATCGCGGTCTTGTCTGCGTAGCGGGTCAGGATCACGCTTTGCGACACGTCCGGTAACGTCAGTTCCGCGCCCAACAGTGCCGCGCAGGCCGCCGTGGCCGTGACGCCGGGAATGATTTCAAACGGGATGTCGAGTTCGCGCAGGTAGCGGATCTGCTCGCCAATAGCACCGTAAAGACTCGGGTCGCCGGAGTGCACCCGGGCCACGTCCTGGCCCTTGGCGTGGGCGGATTTGATCAGCTCGATGATCTGTTCCAGGTGCAGTTCGGCGCTGTTGACCACCTGTTCGGCGCGATGGCCTTCCAGCACGGCGGCGGGCACCAGGGAGCCGGCATAGATGATCACCGGGCAGCTGCGAATCAGCCGTTGGCCTTTGACTGTGATCAGTTCCGGGTCGCCGGGACCTGCGCCAATGAAGTAGACGGTCATCGTCGGTTCCTGTGAGAAAAAGGGGCTGGGCAAGGCTTCAGATGAAGATTGCTCATGAGCAAAGACGGGGATTATCGGGGATTTTAGGCGGCGCCGGCCAATGCCAAGGTGGCCTGGGCATATTTTTGTCGAGAAATCAGCAATTTTGCCGGTGCCTGGGCCAACTGTTCGGCCAAGGCCAGGGCGGCACTTTCCGCGACGCCGTAGCAGCCAGTGCGTTCGAACGCGATGTCTGAACGATGGCTAAGTTGCGTTTGATAGACGGCCAATTGTTCGCAGCTGAAGTACTGCAATGGTAACGCAAGCTGTTCGGCCAATTCGATCAGGCCAGGTTCTTCGCGCTTCAGGTCGATGCTGGCCAGGGCCTTGATCTGGTGAAGTGCGATTTTATGAGCCTGTAACGCCTGATCGAGCAGCGCCCGCAGCGTGCTGGCAGGGCAGCCGCGCTGGCAGCCCAGGCCGACCACTAAAGTCGGCGCTGTGCTGATCTCAGTCATGCGTGGTATTGACCATCGCTTTTGCGGCGGAACAACCAGGCACTGATCAGGCCCAAGGCCAGCCAGAATCCCATGTTGGTCAGCTGCGAAGCGATTTTGAACTGGGCTTCCAGAGCTTCTGGAGCGAGCATCGAATGCACCTCCGGTTGCGGCGCGCCGATTACGTGAGGCACGGCCAGAATGGCCACGCCGAGCACTTTCATCAGCCAGTGACGGCTGAACACGATCAATGCGATGCCGACCGCGGTGGAGGCCGCCGTGCCGATCCACCAGATCTGCCGTTGCGCCAAATCAGCTGCGGCAGTGCCCGGCAGCTCAGGCGGCAGACCGAGGGTCGGTGCCAGCACGAACGTGGCGTAACCAGCCAGGCCCCAAAGCAGGCCTTGGGAGGTTTTGGTCGGAGCGCGCAAGGTATAGAGGCCAGCGAGCATCAAGGCGAAACCGACCGCTACCACCAGGTTGCCGCCCGTGGTGGACAGTACGCGCTGCCAGCCGTCTTCCGGTTCCCAGGCTTCGGCATCGTGGGTGTGAGCGGCGACAGCACCCGCAGCGTGTTCGTGAACCTCAACAGCCGCCGGCTCGGATTTTTCGTAGGTCTCGGCCTGCAAAATCAGCGGAGCCACCCAGAAGCTTTGCAGCAGGGTCAGCAGCAGGGCGGCCAGCAGCCCGGTGAACCCTGCGGTTTGCGCAATACGCTTGATCATGTCGGCAGGTCTCAATGGCACGGGAATGCAGAGCTGTGGCGGGTATCGTGCGCGGCGTTGTGCACCGCTTCGATGTGCGAGAAACCGGCGAAATACACAAGGCACGCGCCAAGGATCGACGCACACACGGCGGCGGTCAGGCGTTGAGTCAGGGTATTGGTGGTGCTGGCTGTCGTGTGGCCGGTGCTGCTGATGATGATCGACATGGCGCTTCCCTCTGGTCTGTCAGCGGGTGATATAGAGCGCATGGAAGACCCCTGCGAGTCGGGCACGCAGAGGTTCAAACAGCGCCCGCCCACCGCGGGTTTGTTATTCAGTGATCGTAATGGTCACTTTGTGTTGCGGGCCGGTCTCCGGGCTCACGAGGGGCGCTGGCTTTCGCCTTGACCTGCAAGCATCACCTTCCCATGCCGAACTGCTGGCACAGTGGATCTGACGCTTCGCTCGCTTACCGTTGCGGGGGCAGCACCGGACTGACATGACTTTAGAGTAAAGCACATGATTCACCGGTTTCCCGTTTCACCCTGTGAAGGGCACCCGTAACAAGGCGTGTAGGAGAGCATGGGCGGGGGTTGGGCGTCAATTGGCAAGGGTTCTCACTTGGATATCGAGTCGCTCCCTTCGCGAGCAAGCCCGCTCCCACATTTGAAATGCATTCCCCTGTGGGAGCGGCGGTGCGACGATTCGACTTGCTCGCGAAGGGAGCGCCACAGAAGTCAGGTGAACATTGACCCGCCTCCACACGATGCGTAGCCTTGCGCTTTCGAGGTTCTTCGGCGTCTGTCGAAGCTAAGAAGGGAACGCGGTCGATGCCGCGGCTGCCCCCGCAACTGTGAACGGTGATGTTCGCTGCCACGCCACTGCAAACCCTGTGCAACGGGTTCGCGGGAAGGCGCAGCGAATGCCAGGCCCACAAGCCCGGCAAACCGTCAGCCAGGAGACCTGCCTCGACACAGATTCTCACTACAACCGGGCGGGGTGATCCGGTGGCGAACTCTTACGCGCGCGCCTCCGTCGCAGCGATTGTCGTCCCGTATGCCCGCCACCTTGCCAAAGGGCATCCGATGAAAACACTGGCCAAACTCCCCGTCACCATCGTTACCGGCTTCCTCGGCTCGGGCAAAACCACCTTGCTGCGGCACATGCTCGACAACGCTCAGGGCCGTCGCATTGCGGTGATCGTCAACGAGTTCGGCGAACTGGGCATCGACGGTGAAATCCTCAAGCAGTGCTCCATCGGCTGCACTGAAGAGGAAGCCAACGGCCGCGTCTACGAACTGGCCAACGGCTGCCTGTGCTGCACCGTTCAGGAAGAGTTCTTCCCGGTGATGCGCGAACTCGTCGCCCGTCGCGGCGACCTTGACCACATCCTCATCGAAACCTCGGGCCTGGCCCTGCCAAAACCGCTGGTACAAGCCTTCCAATGGCCGGAAATCCGCAGCGCCTGCACCGTTGACGCGGTGATCACCGTGGTCGACAGCCCAGCGGTCGCCGCCGGTACCTTCGCGGCTTTCCCGGACCAGGTTGATGCCCAGCGTAAACTCGACCCGAACCTGGACCACGAATCGCCGCTGCACGAGCTGTTCGCCGACCAACTGGCCAGCGCCGACCTGGTGATCCTCAACAAGGCCGACCTGATCAGCCCTGAAGACCTGGCCCGTGTACGCTTGGAAGTCGCTGAAGAACTGCCGCCAGCGGTGAAAGTCATCGAAGCCAGCAGCGGTCGCGTGCCACTGGACGTGCTGATCGGCCTCGGCGCCGGTTCTGAAGAACACATCGACAACCGTCACAGCCATCACGATCACCACCATGAAGGTGAAGACGGCCATCACGATGAGCATGACCACGATGCCTTCGACTCCATCTCCATCGAACTGCCGCAAGCCGACGAAAGCCTGCTGCTGGACGCGCTGACCCAACTGGTGGTCCAGCACGGCATCCTGCGCGTCAAGGGTTTCGCGGCGATCCCGAACAAGCCGATGCGCCTGCTGATCCAGGGCGTGGGCACTCGTTTTGACAAGCACTTCGACCGTCAGTGGGGCGCCGACGAAGCGCGCACCACGCGTCTGGTGTTGATCGGTCAGGAGCTGGACGCCACTCTGCTTGAAGCGCAATTGCGCGCTGCGCTCAGCGTTTAAGCCATGCACCTGCTCAGGACCCAGCCCGGCGGTTTCGTGTCGGATGACAACATTGCCGACCTTGGACAAACCCCCGCCGAGTTGGTGATCCTGTGCAGCGGCGACTCAAGCCTCGCGCTGCTCGCCGAAGCGGCGCAGCAGTTGCCCGACGATTACCCCAGCGTGCGTCTGGCCAATCCGATGCAGGTGCAGAACCACGCCTCGGTCGACCTGTATGTCGACGAGGTGCTGCGCCATGCCAAGGTGATTCTGATCTCGCTCCACGGTGGCATCGCCTATTGGCGTTACGGTGTCGAGCGTCTGGTGGAATTGTCACAGCGCGGCGTGCAACTGATTCTGGTGCCCGGCGATGACCGTCCGGACCCGGAACTCAGCGAGCTAAGCACGGTGGCTGCCTGCGACCGCGACCGCCTCTGGCAGTTTCTGCGTCAGGGCGGAATGAGCAATGCCCTGGATTTCTTCCGTTGCCTCGCCAATCGTTGGCTGGATCGCGACTACGCCTGGGCCGAGCCGCAAACCCTGCCGCGCACGGCGATTTACCACCCGCACAAAAGCCCCGCTGAACTGAAGGATTGGCAAGCCGATTGGCAGGCCGATCAACCGGTCGCGGCGGTACTGTTCTACCGCTCGCATTTGCAGGCGGCGAACACTGGATTCATCGATGTTTTCTGTCAGCGTTTGCAGGCGGCAGGGTTGAACCCGTTGCCGATTGCCCTGGCCAGTCTGAAAGAGCCCGGCTGCCTGACGGTGGTCGAGGACCTGTTGGACGAAGTCGAAGCCGGCGTGATTCTCAATACCACCGGTTTCGCGCAATCCAGCCCTGAAGCGCCGCACTTGCGACCGTTTCGCCGCAACATTCCAGTGATCCAGGCGATCTGCGCCCAGGACAACGAACCCGGTTGGCGCGCCAGCGAACAAGGTCTTGGTCCGCGTGATCTGGCGATGCATATCGCATTGCCGGAACTGGACGGGCGGATCATCAGCCGACCGATCAGCTTCAAGGACCTGGCCTGGCGCAGCGAGCGTAGCCAATCCGATGTGGTCTGCTATCGGCCACAACCGGAGCGCATGGATTTTGTCGCCGAACTGGCGCGGCGCTGGATTGATCTGGCGCGAGTGCCCAACGCTGAAAAACGCATCGCCCTGATCCTCGCCAACTACCCGACGCGCGATGGTCGCATCGGCAATGGCGTGGGCCTCGACACCCCGGCCGCCGCGCTGAACATCCTGCGCGCGTTGCATACAGAAGGTTATCCGCTACCCGCCGAATTGCCCGACACTGGCACCGCGTTGATCCAGCAGTTGCTCGGTGGCGTGAGCAACGACCTCGACACCCTCGACCAGCGTCCGTGTCAGCAAAGTCTGTCGATGGACGACTACCTGCTGATGTTCAACGCCTTGCCCGAGTCCAATCGCCAAGCCGTGCTGGAACGTTGGGGCTCGCCGCAAAGCGATCCGATGTGCCGTGGCGGGCGAATGATGATCGCCGGACTGCGCTTTGGCCTGACCTTCGTCGGCATTCAACCGGCGCGCGGTTATCAGGTCGACCCGAGTGCGGTGTATCACGATCCGGACCTGGTGCCGCCTCACGGTTACTTGGCGTTCTATTTCTGGTTGCGCAACACCTACGGTGCCCACGGCGTGATCCACGTCGGCAAGCACGGCAACCTCGAATGGCTGCCGGGCAAAGGCGTCGGGCTTTCTGAGAATTGCTGGCCGGATGCGCTGCTCGGGCCGCTGCCGAACATCTATCCGTTTATCGTCAACGATCCGGGCGAGGGCGCCCAGGCCAAGCGCCGTACGCAGGCGGTGATAATCGATCACTTGATGCCGCCGTTGACCCGCGCCGAAACTTACGGCCCGTTGCGCAACCTCGAATTACTCGCCGACGAGTATTACGAAGCGCAATTGCTCGATCCGCGCCGTGCCCGGGAATTGCAGCGCGACATCCTGCAACTGGTGCGCGAGACGCACATCGACCGCGAACTGCAACTGGACGAAAAACTCGACAGTGGTGCCGATGCGGCGATCTGGTTGCCGCGTTTGGACACCTATTTGTGCGACTTGAAAGAGTCGCAGATCCGCGACGGTCTGCATGTGTTTGGCGAGTCGCCGACCGGGCGCTTGCGCATCGACACCTTGCTGGCGTTGTTGCGCATTCCGCGTGGCGATGGGCGTGGTGCGCAATCGAGTCTGCTGCGGGCCTTGGCCAAGGCGTTTATGTTGGGCTTCGATCCGCTGGATTGTGCGCTTGCCGAACCTTGGATCGGGCCACGTCCGATTGAACTGCAAACCCTCACCGATGAAGTCTGGCGCACCGCCGGGGATACCCGTGAACGTCTGGAACTGTTCGCCACGCAACTGATCTCGCAAACTCTAAACCAACCTCAAGCCAACCCCGGCCCCTGTGGGAGCGAGCTTGCTCGCGAAGCGGTTGAGCATCCAACATTGATGTCGATTGACCCACCGCTATCGCGAGCAAGCTCGCTCCCACAGGAGGCCACTTGGTCCGACGTCAGCGCGATCATCGACAGCCTGCGCGAAGTCGTCGCGCCAAGGCTGGACGCCTGCGGTCCGGCGGAAATGCGCGGTTTACTCGACGCCCTAAGCGGCCGCTTCGTGCCGGCCGGCCCCAGCGGTGCGCCGAGTCGCGGACGGCTCGACGTGCTGCCGACCGGGCGCAACTTCTACTCGGTGGACGTGCGTAACCTGCCGACCACCACCGCGTGGCGTATCGGTTTCCAGTCGGCCAACCTGATTCTTGAACGGCACCTGCAAGACCACGGCGATCATCTGCGTCAGCTCGGCCTGTCGGTGTGGGGCACCGCGACCATGCGTACCGGCGGCGACGACATCGCCCAGGCCATGGCGCTGATGGGCGTGCGCCCGGTCTGGGCGACGGGCAGTCAGCGGGTCGACGACTTCGAAATTCTGCCGCTGAGTCTGCTGGACCGTCCGCGCGTGGACGTGACCTTGCGCGTCTCCGGATTCTTCCGTGATGCCTTTGCCAATCTGATTCGCCTGTTCGACGCGGCCGTGCAAGCGGTCGCCGCCCTCGACGAGCCGGACGACCTCAACCCCTTGGCCGCCAAGGTGCGTGCCGAGCGCGAAGCATTGATGCAATCGGGGCTGGATGAAGACGCAGCCAGGCGTCAGGCCGGTTGGCGCATCTTTGGCGCCAAACCCGGTGCTTACGGCGCGGGCGTGCAGGGCGCCATCGACGGTCGTCTGTGGCAAAGCCGCGACGACCTGGCCGAGGTTTATCTGAACTGGGGCGGCTACGCTTACGGCGGTTCTGACGAAGGCACCGTAGCGCGAGAGCAGTTCGCTCAGCGCCTGAGCCAGGTGCAAGCCGTGCTGCAAAACCAGGACAATCGCGAGCACGACTTGCTCGACTCCAACGACTATTACCAGTTCCAGGGCGGCATGCTCGCGGCCGTGGAAAGCCTCAGTGGTGAAGCAGCGGCCAGTTACCATGGCGATCACAGTCAGCCGGACTTGCCGAAGATCCGCACGTTGAAGGAAGAGCTGAACCGGGTGATTCGCTCCCGGGCAGCCAATCCGAAGTGGATCGACGGCGTGAAGCGCCACGGCTATAAAGGCGCGTTTGAACTGGCGGCGACGGTTGATAACCTGTTTGCGTTCGATGCTACAACGCAGCTGATCGACGATCACCAGTATGCATTGCTGGCGGATGCGTATTTGCTGGATCCGGCGACCCGGGATTTTGTTCGCGAGCATAATCCGCATGCGTTGCGCGACATGACTGAGCGGATGCTTGAGGCGCAGCAGCGGGGGATGTGGAAGGAGCCGGGCGACTACCGCGAAGCATTGGAGAATTTGTTGCTGGACATAGAAGAAGATGGCTGACTCTGCGGCACCGCTAACCCTGTGGGAGCGTGGCTTGCCCGCGAAGAGGCCCTCACATTCAACATTGATATTGACTGACCGGACGCCTTAGCGGGCAAGCCACGCTCCCACAGGTACAAGGTGTGCCTGCTACCGACCATGACCGAGTATTAAAGATGACCGACACCCCCCATTTCCCTCTCTCCGCCGTGGTCGGCGCCGACGATCTCAAACTCGCCCTCTACCTGACCGCCATCGATCCGAAAATCGGCGGCGTTCTCATCGAAGGCCCTCGCGGCATGGCCAAGTCGACCCTGGCCCGAGGCCTGGCCGACTTGCTCGCCAGCGGCCAATTCGTGACCTTGCCGTTGGGCTCCACCGAAGAACGACTGGTGGGCACGCTCGACCTGGACGCCGCCCTGAGCGAGGGTCGCGCACAGTTTTCCCCCGGAGTACTGGCCAAGGCCGACGGCGGCGTGCTCTACGTCGATGAAGTCAACCTGCTGCCTGATCACCTGGTGGACCTGCTGCTGGATGTGGCCGCCAGCGGCACCAATCTGATCGAACGCGACGGCATTTCCCATCGGCATTCGGCGAAGTTCGTGCTGATCGGCACGATGAACCCGGAAGAGGGTGAGCTGCGTCCGCAACTGCTCGACCGATTTGGCCTGAACGTCGCCCTCAGTGGCCACACAGCACCGACCGAGCGCGGGCAGATCATCCGCCGACGGCTGGATTTCGACAGCGATCCCCACAACTTCTGCGCCGAATGGGAAAGCCAGCAGCAGTCGCTGCGCGAACGTTGCCAGAAGGCGCGCAACGCGCTGGCAAGCATCCCGCTCGACGATCATGCGCTGGCGCAGATTACCGAGCGCTGCTTTGCCGCCGGTGTCGATGGCTTGCGGGCCGACCTGGTCTGGTTGCGCGCGGCGCGTGCCCACGGGGCGTGGCGTGGCGCGAGCGCCATCGCCGAGGAAGACATCGACGCCGTCGCCGAATTTGCCCTGCGCCATCGCCGCCGCGAGCCATCACCACCGGCACCGCAACAAAGCCAGCCGCCTTCTACCCAGCATTCCAACTCGAGCGAAGGCCAGGGCCAATGGGGTGAAATGCCCGCCCAAGCGTTACCGGTCGGCGCACGACGTGAAGTGCCGAGCTGGCCAAAAAAGCCCTAGGCATTCGCCCTCGATCTGATGCGGGGGCGAATGCCAGACCCCGCGCCGGACGACTGGACAATGGCAAGCAGGGTAAACGTCACGCGGCGCGCAGCGGCTCGATCAATTGGCCCGGCACATTGTTGAACGGCCGCCCGCGTCAACGCGACGATGTCTTGTTTCACCTGCGCACCCGTTCTCCTCACGAACTGTGGTTGGTGATCGTCGACGCCTCGGCCTCGACTCGTCGCCATCAGGCGTTGAGCGATGCCAAGGGCTTGCTGGCGCAACTGTTCGACGATGCCTATCGCCAACGCGCGCGCCTGGCGTTGCTCACCGCCAGTGGTCATGTGCCGAAGTGGCAGGTACAAGGGTTGAAAGCCTCCGCGGGTTTGCGCAACTGGCTTGATGGGCTGGGAGCGGGCGGTGGTACGCCGTTGCTGGCGGCGCTGGGTGAGGCGGGGTGCTGGCTGGCGGTCAGGCAGAAGCGTTTTCCGGCGGAACAGCAGCGCTTGTTGCTGGTGACCGATGGCCGATTGAAGGACTGGTCGACGTTGCCGGCGCTTGAATGTCCGGGGCTGCTGATCGACATCGAACGAGGGCCGATTCGTCTTGGACGGGCTAAGGTGATGGCTACCGAGTTGCAGGCTGAGTATCTGCATATCGATGATATGGAGTGAGCCGAAAAGATCGCAGCCTGCGGCAGCTCCTACAATGAACGGCGTACACCTGTAGGAGCTGCAGGCTGCGATCTTTTGATCTTCACAGGAGTGAGTCATGCGCGTTCTAGCCGTCAATAATCAGGACGATTTCCGCGTCAAAGCCTACGCCGGCACCAATGGTGTGCTATTGGCCATGGACCTGGCCGAACCCCGCCGCAAAGGCCTCTTGGGTTTCGCCATCGAAAAACAGCAAGGCCCCAAGCCCTGGCTGTTCCTGTTCAATAGCCTGACCTTCCCCGGCAAGGTGCATACGTTTCCCCAGTTTCACGCGACCCCCAGCGATATCGCACCGTTGCAGAAATTTCGCTGGGCCGATTACGCGGTCAATCCGGGGATGACGATCCATTACCGAATCCACCTGGCCTACGGCAGCGTTGATGCGCCGCAATTGGGCGAATACCTGGAGGTGACGGTCACCTCCGACAATGGTCAGCCGAATAACCAAAGTGTGAGCTTCAATCGCGCAGTGGCTGCCAGCCAGGCGTTCCAGCGCAAGTTTCCCGAACTCGACGCGCTGATCAGCGCCAACAAGAACCTGCCCATCGAAGCCTGGCCGGATGCCCCGCGGCAATGGCTGGAAAACGGTTTGCTCGGGCGCCTGCTGGGGTTTATCGAGCGTGCGGTGGATGGCCAGTGGGCGCTGGACATTGCCATCTACGAGTATGAATTGCAGGCCATTGTCGATGCGGTCAATGCCGCGTTCGAGCGTGGGGTAAACGTTCGAGTCCTGTATCACGCTCAACCGGGCGATGAGGACACCACCCTGAACGAGGCCAGCCTGGAAAAAATCCCGGCGGTGCACAAACGCGGGCGGGTCACCCACAACATCTTCCACAACAAATTCATCGTCCTGAGCCGGCTCGACGCCGCGGGGCAGCGTCAACCGGAAGCGGTGCTGTGCGGCAGCACCAATTTCACGCCCAACGGCGTTTATCGCCAGGCCAACGTGGTGCATGTGCTGGACGACACACGCGTCAGCGCCAGCTATCTGCACACCTTCGAGCAGGTCTGGGCTAACCCTGCGGATGTCGGTGCCACCAGAAACTGGCTCACGCACAACAACCCGATGGATCCGCTGCAACCGATGTTCGCCGGGTTCTCACCGCGCTCGGGCAAAGGGGATCTGGATGAGTTTGTCGAGATCATCAACGCCGCGAAAAAGGACGTGCTGTTCGTCACCGCGTTCGCCTTGCCCGACGATATCCTGAACGGTTTGCTCGGCCAGCCCCACGACGACATTTT
The DNA here is from genome assembly GCF_004402115.1 of Pseudomonas sp. F01002. Classification (NCBI taxonomy): domain Bacteria; kingdom Pseudomonadati; phylum Pseudomonadota; class Gammaproteobacteria; order Pseudomonadales; family Pseudomonadaceae; genus Pseudomonas; species Pseudomonas sp. F01002. Next base: position 84,155 of record NZ_SOPU01000004.1, read on the forward strand.
GCGTTACGGCCTGCAAAACACCGCCAGCCGCATCACCGGTTTCCACGCCGACCGCACCGCCGAATTCGCCACCACCGCGCTGCTCAACACCGGGCTGGAAGGCTGGCTCAGAGAGAACATGAAAGGCCAGAAGGGCAACCTGCTGGTGCACACCAAAGCCGTGGTGACGGACTTCACCAGCGATGCGCCGACGATCATCAGCGGCAGCCATAACCTCAGTGCCGCGGCCAGCAATGGCAATGACGAGAACTACCTGATCATTCGCGGTAATACCGATCTGGCGGACCGTTATGGCCTGGAGCTGCTGCGGTTCTACGAGCATTACCGGTTTCGATACTTCGCCAAAAAACTCGCGCTCAAGCAGGTCCAGCCGTTGGCAGCGGATGACAGCTGGACCGATGACTATTACCTCGACGGGGATTTGCGTCAGCTATCCAGATTGCATTTTTCCGGACGGTAAACACACTCGGGGGGCAAACGCACTCCTTGTGGGAGCGGGCTTGCTCGCGAAGGCGGAGTGTCAGACAACATCATTGTTGACTGGAAGGCCGCTTTCGCGAGCAAGTCGGATCGCCGCACCGCCGCTCCCACATTGGATTTTCGACAACTTAATCACTTCATTCCCATCGCCTGCCGGTACTGTCGAGTCCGCCGGGCGATGTACACGCGGTCGAGAATCAACGCCCATAGCGCCGAAACGTCGGGACGGGTCTTGCGCCCACGGCTCAGGCGATTGAGCTGGAACTTCACGACGGCCATGCTCGCCAGTGCCGCCAGGGGTTTGCGCTTCCAGCGAATCGGCGGCAGTTGCGGGTGACTGTTCTGACCTTCGCGCCAGCGTTTGACCAGTCGAGGTTCAATCGCCAGTGCTGTGCCGATTCCTGCCATGGCGATGGCGCTGTCGAGTACCTGTTCGACGATCGCCAGACGTCGAATCCCGCCTGTGACCATCACCGGCATGTTCGCCACGCTGGCCAGCTCACCGGCCATTTCCAGAAAGTACGCTTCACGCGCCAAGGTCCGACCATCCCGGGCCTCGCCTTGCATGGCCGGGGCTTCGTAGCTGCCGCCGGAGAGTTCCAGCAGATCGATCGGTTGATCGTTGAGCCACTGGATGACGTGCCGGGCATCGTCTGCGTCGAAACCGCCGCGCTGGAAGTCCGCCGAGTTGAGCTTCACCGCCACGCAAAATGTCGGCGACACAGACTTGCGCACGGCGCTGACCACGTTGATCAGCAGGCGCGCACGATTCTTCAGGGAACCACCCCAGCGGTCGGTTCGGCGATTGGTCAACGGCGAGAGGAACTGGCTGATCAGATAACCGTGTGCGGCATGAATCTGCACCCCGGTGAAGCCGGCCTTTTCCGCCAGGGCGGCGCTGGTGGCGAAGCGTTGAATGACCTCTTCGATGTCACCCTCGCTCATGGGTTTGGGCTCGGCAAACATCTTCGAGAACCCACCCAGGTCCAGCGCCACCGCCGAAGGCGCCAACGCTTGCTGGCCGAGATTGGCCATGGTTTGACGGCCAGGATGATTGAGCTGCATCCAGAACTGCGCGCCACCGGCCCGGCCGATGCTTGCCCATTGGCGAAAGCGTTCAAGGTGCCGCTCATCTTCCAGCACCACGCCACCGGGGCCAGTCATGGCGCGGCGGTCGATCATCACGTTGCCGGTCAGCAACAGTCCGGTTTCGCCTTCGGCCCACGCCTGATACAGCCGGAACAAGGCATCCGCGGGTGCCTGCTCGGTATCGGCGAGGTTCTCTTCCATCGCGGCTTTGGCGATGCGGTTGCCGATGGTCTGGCCGTTGGGCAAATTCAATGCTTGGAAGGGCGACATGCCTGACTCCTCATCAGTGATGAGCAGAGGCTAAGCTTAAAGTTAACTTTAATGTCAAGCAGGCAAATGAGGCTGAGATGAAGATTGGTGAATTGGCGCAATTGAGCGGGTTGAACGCGTCGCGCATTCGGTATTACGAGGCTCAGGGTTTGATTCGTCAGGTGGAACGCCGGGCCAACGGTTACCGGCATTACCCCGACCAAACGTTGCAAACCCTGAAGATCATCCTGTGCGCCCAACAGGCTGGTTTCAGTCTGGAAGAGTTGAAGCAGCTATTGCCGGACAGCGCGACCGGTCAGTTCAAGCACGAAGAACTGGTGGCGGGCCTGGGGCGCAAAGTCGAACAGATCGAAGAGATGCAGTTGCACCTGGCGCAGAGCAAGGCGCGCTTGTTGGAGGTGATCGACACCATTCAGGTACGACCCGAGGGCATGGGTTGCGATGCTAATGCCCAGCGGGTATTGGCGACATTCAAGCATTAGTCATGTCGGTCGCTTTCACCGAAGGGCTTGTCGCGGTGGGGATCGGACTACGCATCAACGTGCCCACCACCAGCGCCCCCAACAAGGCCAGCAAACCCGCCACCCAAAGCAGCAGGCTGAAACCACCGACGAAGGCTTGCCGGGCCAACGGCTCGACCATCGGGCGAGCGGCTTCTGGCAGCAGGCTCATCGCCGCCGTCATGTCGCCAGCCACCACCCGCGAGGCGATACCCTGAGTTTGGCCGAGCCATTGCGCGCCATGGTCCGACAGACTGGTGCGCAACAACAGCTCGGTATGACTGGACAACAACGCCCCGAACACGCCGATGGCCAGCACGATTGCGCTGAAGCGCATGGTGGTGCTCATGCCTGAGGCCATGCCGGTGCGCTCCCGTGGCACGCAGGCCATGATGTTTTTTTGCGTATCGCCGTTGAGCAGCCCGGCACCGGCACCCGTTACGGCAATCGCCAGGGCGAAGGGCAGGTAACCGCCGCTGCTGACCGCCCAGGCACTGAGCAGATTGCCGCTGCCGACCAGGGTCAAACCGGCGGCCATCAATGGGGCGGGGGCAAATCGACTCGCCAGACGTACGCCGATACGCGGGCAAATCAGCATGGTCAGGGCAAACGGCAACATCCCCAGACCTGAATCGATGGCCGAGAAACCCAGGCCGTTTTGCAGGTAAAACGGCAGCAGGGTCATCATCACCTGGGCGCAACCGGCGTAGGCAAACATGCCTAACAGCGCACCGATGAAACGCGGATGCTTGAACAGTTGCAGGTCAACCATCGGCCGCCGCTGCATCCGTTCAATCACCACGAACAGTCCCAGCAACAGAGCGCCGCCGATCAGCCGGGCGTAGGTCAGCGGGTTACTCCAGCCGATCCGGTTCGCCTCGATCAGGCCCCAGATCAGGCACAGCAAACTCGCACTGAACGCCAGGCTGCCCCACGGGTCGAGGCGTGCGGACTGAGTGTCGCGGGACTCCGGCACGGCGCGCCAGACCATCACCATCAGGAACAATCCGACGGGCAGGTTAAGGTAGAAAATCCAGCGCCAGCCCATGTATTCGGTGATCAGCCCGCCGACCATCGGCGCGGCGGTCATCGCCACCCCCATGCACGCGCCCCAGAACGCCCAGGCCTTGGCCCGTTCCACTTCATCGTGAAAGGTGTGGCCAATGGAGGCGAGGGCCGAGGTCAGCAGCAAGGCCGCGCCGACACCCTTGATCGCCCGGGCGATGTCGAGGAACAGCGCGTTGGGCGCGGCACCGCAACCGATGGACGCGAGGATGAAAATGCCCAGCCCGCAGAGCAGGGTTTTCTGCCGGCCGAAGCGGTCGGCGATGCTGCCAGCCGGTAACAAAAGAGCGGCGAAGGCTAGCATGTAAGCGCTGACTACCCATTCGATGTCGGCAAAGTTAGCGCCCAGGTCGCGGGCGATCGTGGGCAGCGTCACGGCAACGATGTTGGTGTCGAGGACGATCAGCGAGCAAACGCCTGAGGCTGTGAGTAATGTCAGTCGCGGGCTCACCTTGGGTTTGACGGGCATGGCAGCGTTTCTCTACTGTGGACGTCGGTGCAGCATATCGCCGGTCGCTACTTTCCTTGTTAGGTACGCCTTGTCACTTCATTACCTTTGAGCTAACGCACCGATGGATATTCGCCATTTTCGCTATTTCCTCGCCGTTGCCCGGCAAGGCAACTTCACCCGCGCCGCCGAACAACTCGGTATCGCACCGCCGACCTTGACTCGACAGATCCAGGACATGGAGAACGAACTCGGCACGCGATTGTTCGTGCGCCAGACACGTGAAGTCAGCCTGACCGAGGCCGGCGCCGCGCTGGTGATCGAGGCCGAGGCGACGGTGCGACAATTCGAATACGCTCAGTACAACGCCCAGCGTGCCGGGCGCGGGGATATTGGCCATATCGAACTGGGTTACGTGGCTTCGGCGGTGTATTCGGGCTTGCTGCAGAAACAGGTGCAAGCCTTCGGCCGCGAGTGTCCTGACGTCAGCCTGAACGTACGGGAAAGTCCTATGGCGTCATTGCCGATGATGGTGGTCGAGGGGCGTTTCGATATTGGCTATGTCCGCTCACCCATGACCTTGCCTGAAGGCCTGGAAGCCATTCGCCTGGATGCAGAAGGCTTTGTGCTGGCGGTGTCGGCCGAGTCCTGGTTATGCCGTCTGCCAGAAATTGCCCCGGAAAACTTGCAGAACGAGACGTTCATCCTGCCGGAGCAAATCAGCGGCACCTTGCAAGTCGCCGCCGAGGGTGGGTTTGCGCCAAAACTGGGTGCGCAACCGGGTGGGTTGGTGGCGGTCATTGCGTTGGTGTCGTTGGGGCAGGGCGTTGCCGTCGTGCCCGAATCAGTGGTCGGTCATGTGGGGTTGCCCGGCGTGTTGTACCGGGCAATCAAAGGGTGCGAGGCGAGTTCGTGGTTGTCGTTGATTTATCGTCGGTTCGAGAAGTCCGCGGCGGTAGTCCGGTATATCGAACAGGTCAAAAATCGTGAGTGAATGGAAATATAGATCTTCTGGTTTTCGCTGACCTTAAGAGCCCATCGCGAGCAAGCTCGCTCCCACATTAGATCGTGTCTGTCCGGCCAACTCGGTCAATTGTGGGAGCGAGCTTGCTCGCGATAGCTGTCTGTCAAACGGCAGACTTCTCAAACCCTGATCAACGTGCGTGCCCGAGGCACAGTGCACAGGTTCCGTAGCGTTCGACGCAACCACGCCAGGTCATGGCCTGGTTTCCGTGCTGCGTATAGGGGATTCACCTTGCCGATGTACCTGGCGAAGTCTTCCTGCAGGGTTTGCTCAGTGCCAATTCCCTTGAGCTTCTTCAGCAGCTTCCCATCCTTGTAAAACAGCACGGTCGGAGTGCCGGTGACGTGCGGGTGGCGGGGGGATTCGCTGGTATTGAGCATGTAGATGTTCGCGTGATGGCGATATCGTTCGCCAATCTGACGAAAAATCGGCCCGGCCGTTTCGCAGGCCGGGCAGTGTTGATTGCCGAAGTACAGGATTACCGGGCGCCAGGTTCTCAGGGCCTTTTGGTAGACCGGGGCCAGTGCTGTATGAGTGCTTATCGAGCTCATTGAAATATCCGTCTTCAATATGGGCACGTGTTGTAGCGGTAAAGGGACTGGTAGCCAGATGATTGGCTACCAGTTGGTCAAATTTCAACGCCGTTCGAGAACTACGTTGTCGACATACACCCCGAAATCCTCAAATGAGCCATCGGCCGCTTCGAGCTTGATTTTCAAACTGGTAGCGTCATCCCCCACGAAGAAATCTTTGTAGTCGACAGTCCAGTCCTCGCCGTTTCCCAAATCGAGATCAATGATTGACCATGAGGGTTCAATCATCAGTCGTACTCTGCCGTAAGCATCCTGGTGAGTACGCATTTTTGCGGAAAATCGGAACGCCCCACCTTTGTCGAGTTTTACCTCTTGAGTGATCGAACCTGGAGTCTGAAGGGCGCAATAACCATCTGCGTACCGAACTTTGTCCACATTGGTCGGGCTCCAATGTTCGCCTCCATTTGAGAAATCACCATTGAGCAGCAAATTGGCGGTTGAGGATGGTTGAGACATGTGAAAACTCCTGTAAGTGGTTTGTCAAAAAGCCGCAAGCCCAGCCAATCGTGTGTGAGGGAAGGTTTGAGCGGTTGCACGGATTGAGCGCTCATAACCTGCGGTCCACAACTGTCAGATCTGACAGATCAACCCTGAAAACCGATGAACGGTCATAAACTGATAGCCTGGCGCATTAGTGCGAACGGACAGGCATGCGCCGTGTTTTTATGGTGCGCCACGCACCTTTTGTGGCCTTGCTACTCATGGGTGTAGCCCGCGGTAGCAGCCTCGCCGCGGTAGATAGTGCGCAGTATTCACGTCAGATTTTTCTATCCCCTTGAATTAATAGCCTTTTCGGATCCACGAAGATTTTCCGTCAATCCTGTGGCACACTTTCTGCTGTCTATTCCGTTGTTACATACCTACGTCCGGTATAACGGAATAACATCACCCTGGAGTGCTTGCCATGCATCGCCGACCTTCCTTGTTTAATGCGTGTGTTTTTGTTCTCGCGGCTTCGGCTGCTGCCATGGGCGTGGCCCAGGCGGCGGACAGCAAGCTCGATAGCGTGCTGGCCCGCGGGAAACTGATTGTGGGCACGGGCAGTACCAATGCGCCGTGGCACTTCCAGGGAGCGGACGGCAAGTTGCAGGGTTTTGATATCGATATTGCGCGGATGGTGGCCAAAGGGTTGTTCAACGACCCGAGCAAGGTCGAGTTCGTGGTGCAGTCGTCCGATGCGCGGATTCCTAACCTGCTGACCGACAAGGTTGACATGAGCTGTCAGTTCATTACCGTCACCGCCAGTCGTGCGCAGCAGGTGGCATTCACGCTGCCGTACTACCGCGAAGGTGTTGGCCTGCTGCTGCCGGCCAACAGCAAGTACAAGGAAATCGAAGACCTCAAAGCCGCCAACGACAGCGTCACCGTGGCGGTGTTGCAGAACGTGTACGCCGAAGAGCTGGTGCATCAGGCGTTGCCCAAGGCCAAGGTCGATCAGTACGACAGCGTGGACCTGATGTATCAGGCAGTGAACTCTGGCCGTGCCGACGCCGCGGCCACCGATCAGTCGTCGGTGAAATACCTGATGGTGCAGAACCAGGGGCGCTATCGCAGCCCGGCCTACGCCTGGAGTCCGCAAACCTACGCCTGTGCCGTCAAACGTGGCGATCAGGATTGGTTGAACTTCGTCAACACCACATTGCATGAAGCCATGACCGGCGTTGAATTCCCGACGTACGCAGCCTCCTTCAAGCAGTGGTTCGGTGTCGATCTGCCGTCGCCCGCCATCGGTTTCCCCATCGAATTCAAATGATCCCGTGAGAGCGGGGCGGTCATAAATCGCCCCGTTCAAGGTACTGCTGACCATGAACTATCAGTTGAACTTTGCCGCCGTGTGGCGCGATTTCGACACCTTGCTGGCGGGGCTCGGTCTGGGCCTCGAACTGGCGCTGGTGTCGATCGCCATCGGTTGCGTGATCGGCCTGATGATGGCGTTTGCTTTGTTGTCAAAGCACCGGGCGTTGCGGGTGCTGGCGTCGGTGTATGTGACGGTGATCCGTAACACGCCGATTCTGGTGTTGATTCTGTTGATCTACTTCGCCTTACCGAGCCTGGGGATCCGTCTGGACAAGATCCCGTCGTTCATCATCACGCTGTCGCTGTATGCCGGGGCCTATCTGACCGAAGTGTTCCGCGGCGGGCTGTTGAGTATTCCCAAGGGGCAGCGCGAAGCCGGGTTGGCGATTGGTCTGGGCGAGTGGCAGGTCAAGGCGTACGTCACGGTGCCGGTGATGCTGCGCAATGTGTTGCCGGCGCTGTCGAACAATTTCATCTCGCTGTTCAAGGACACCTCGCTGGCTGCGGCGATTGCCGTGCCGGAGCTGACCTATTACGCGCGCAAGATCAATGTCGAGAGCTACCGGGTGATTGAAACCTGGCTGGTGACCACAGCGCTCTATGTGGCGGCCTGTTACCTCATTGCCATGATGCTGCGTTACCTCGAGCAGCGTCTGGCGATTCGCCGATAGGAGGCCACATGTACGAATCCCCCAGTTGGTTGCATGAGTTGTGGGTTGCCCGTGAAGTGTTGTGGCAAGGCTTTCTGACGAGTGTGCAGGTCTCGGCCCTGGCGATTCTGTTAGGTACGATGGTCGGCATCGTCGCCGGTCTGGTGCTGACGTACGGCAAGTTCTGGATGCGCGCGCCGTTTCGGTTTTATGTCGACCTGATTCGCGGCACTCCCGTGTTTGTATTGGTACTCGCCTGCTTCTACATGGCGCCCGCACTAGGTTGGCAGATCAGTGCCTTTCAGGCCGGTGCGTTGGGGCTGACGCTGTTTTGCGGCTCTCACGTCGCCGAGATTGTTCGCGGCGCGTTGCAAGCGTTGCCCAGTGGTCAGATGGAAGCGAGCAAGGCCATCGGCCTGACGTTTTATCAAGCGCTCGGTTACGTGTTGTTGCCTCAGGCGTTACGGCAGATCTTGCCGACCTGGGTCAACTCGTCCACTGAGATCGTCAAGGCCTCCACGCTGCTGTCGGTGATCGGTGTCGCCGAGTTGTTACTCAGCACCCAGCAGATCATCGCCCGGACCTTCATGACCCTCGAGTTTTACCTGTTCGCCGGATTTCTGTTTTTCGTCATCAACTACGCCATCGAATTACTCGGCCGGCACATTGAAAAGCGGGTGGCCTTGCCATGACTCAATCTTCGCTCTCTAACGTAAAAGATGCTCAAAACGGTCAGCCCCTGCTGGACATTCGCGGGTTGCACAAAAAGTACGGCCAGCTCGAAGTACTCAAGGGCGTCGACCTGACCATGCAGCGCGGCAACGTCGTGACGCTGATCGGTTCCAGCGGTTCGGGCAAGACCACGTTGCTGCGCTGCGTGAACATGCTCGAAGAGTTTCAGGGCGGGCAGATCATGCTCGATGGCGAGTCCATCGGTTATGACGAGGTCAACGGCAAGCGCGTGCGGCACCCGGAAAAAGTCATCGCCCGGCATCGGGCCATGACTGGCATGGCGTTCCAGCAGTTCAACCTGTTTCCGCACCTCACGGCGTTGCAGAACGTCACCCTCGGTTTGCTCAAGGTCAAAAAGCTGCACAAGGATGAAGCGGTGGCCCTGGCGGAAAAATGGCTGGAGCGGGTTGGCTTGCTGGAAAGGCGCGATCACTTCCCCGGTCAGTTGTCCGGTGGTCAGCAGCAGCGCGTGGCGATTGCCCGGGCGATTGCGATGAACCCGAGCCTGATGCTGTTCGACGAAGTCACTTCGGCCCTCGATCCGGAACTGGTGGGCGAAGTGCTGAGCGTGATCAAAGGCCTGGCCGAGGACGGCATGACCATGCTGCTGGTGACCCACGAAATGCGTTTTGCGTTTGAAGTCTCGGACAAAATCGTTTTCATGAATCAGGGGCGGATCGAAGAGCAGGGGCCACCCAAGGAACTGTTCGAACGCCCGCAATCGCCACGACTGGCGGAATTTCTCAAGAACACGCGTTTTTAAATATCCACTTTTCAATCAGGAGAATTATTCATGAGCATTACTCGTTACGGCACCGGTAGCTCCGCCGGTGGCGGCCAGCCCCGTCCTTTCGCCCGCGCCGTTGAGGCCGATGGCTGGCTGCACGTGTCCGGGCAAGTACCGGCGCTGGATGGCGAAATCATTGTGGGTGGCATCGTCGAACAGACTCATCAGACCATGAAAAACCTGATCGCGATTCTCGAAGAGGCCGGTTATGGCCTGGAAGATGTGGTGCGCACCGGTGTGTGGCTGGAAGACCCGCGGGATTTCTGGAGTTTCAACAAGGTGTTTTCCGAATACTTCAAAAGCGAGCACGCACCGGCCCGGGCCTGTGTGCAGGCGAACATGATGGTCGATTGCAAGGTTGAGATCGACTGCATCGCATACAAGAAAAAGGCCTGAACCGAGAGCGCGGCTGATTGGCCCTTGTAGGAGCTGCCGAAGGCTGCGATCTTTTGGCGTTTTTGGATGCGCCGCAAGAGCAGGATCAAGATCAAAAGATCGCAGCCTGCGGCAGCTCCTACGGGGGCGACTTTGAATGGGAACACAGACATGACCGAAGACACCATCAAGCGCCGGGCTCGCGGTCTGGACCGGGCGTTCGATATCCTCGATTTCCTCAAGGAAGTCGGCAAGCCCCTGCGCCCGAACGAAATCGCCAGCGGCATCGGCAGCCCGAAATCCACGGTCTACGAATTGGTTGCCTCCCTGCTGGAGCGACGGATTCTGGAGGCCGTGGGCAAGGACGGTCACGTCTACCTCGGCCGTCAGTTGTACTTCCTCGGGCAAGCGCATTTACGCCATTTCGACCTGACCCGTGAGGCCGATCATGCCTTGCAGGAGATCGTCAGCCAGACCCGCGAAACCGCGCAGATGTGCCTGCTTAACGGACGAAAATACACCGTGGCCTTGATGAAAGAGGGCGAGCGGCATTTTCGCATTTCCTCGGATATCGGCGAGAACGCGCCGATTCCCTGGACCGCTTCCGGACGTCTACTGCTGGCGCATTTGAGCGACCAGGAAATCGTCGACCTGATTGACCACGACGATTTCATCCTGCCCAACGGTGAATGTCTGCCCCTTGAACAGTTTCTCGGTGAAATCCGTCAGGCCGCTATCGATGGCTTCTTTTCTTTCGATAGCGTCGCGGACACCTTTACCCATTGTTTCGCCGCCCCGGTGAAAGACCCGAACGGCGTGGCCATTGCGACCCTGTGCATCGTCGCCCCGAGGGCCGATGCCAAGAACAATTACAACGACTACCGCCGGGTGCTGATTGACAGCGCCAACAGCTTGGCCCGTCGCATCAACGAATAACAGCGGCTGCCTGCGGCCGCGAATGTGAGGAGTTCGACCATGTTTTCTGCCAAAAATACTGCCACCGTGGAAAAGGGCTTTGCCCACACAGGCGCCAATCTTGTGCGCGACGTCAGCCTGCCTGCGCTGGTGCTGCACCGCGAAGCGCTGGAACACAACATTCGCTGGATGCAGACCTTTGTCAGCAACAGCGGTGCCGAACTCGCCCCCCACGGCAAAACCAGCATGACCCCGGCGCTGTTTCGCCGCCAACTGGACGCCGGTGCCTGGGGCATCACCCTGGCCAGCGCCACGCAAACCCGCGCGGCTTACGCCCATGGCGTGCATCGGGTGCTGATGGCCAACCAATTGGTCGGTACGCCGAACATGGCGTTGATCGCCGATCTGCTGACGGACCCTGCTTTCGACTTCCATTGCATGGTCGATCACCCGGACAACGTCGCTGACCTCGGCGCGTATTTCGCCTCCCGCGGTGTGCGCTTGAACGTGATGATCGAGTACGGCGTGGTCGGCGGTCGTTGCGGTTGCCGCACGGAAAACGAAGTGGTCGCGCTGGCCAAAGCCATTGCTGCACAACCGGCCCTGGCGCTGACCGGGATCGAAGGTTACGAAGGGGTGATTCACGGCGATCATGCGGTGAGCGGCATCCGTGCGTTCGCTGATTCTTTGGTGCGCCTGGCCGTGCAGTTGCAGGACAGCGGCGCGTTCGCCATTCCCAAGCCGATCATCACTGCCTCGGGTTCGGCCTGGTATGACCTGATCGCTGAATCCTTCGAAGCGCAGAACGCCGGCGGGCGTTTCCTCAGCGTGCTGCGTCCTGGCAGCTATGTGGCCCACGATCACGGCATCTACAAAGAAGCGCAATGCTGCATGCTCGACCGTCGAAGTGATTTGCACGAAGGCTTGCGACCGGCGCTTGAAGTCTGGGCTCATGTGCAATCGTTGCCGGAACCGGGCTTTGCGGTGATCGCCCTGGGTAAACGCGACGTGGCCTACGACGCCGGGTTGCCGGTGCCGCTGTTGCGTTACAAGGCGGGCGTGGTACCGGCGACGGGCGATGATGTCAGCGCCTGCAAGGTGACGGCAGTGATGGACCAGCATGCGTTCATGACCGTGGCGCCGGGGGTTGAGCTGCGGGTGGGGGACATTATTTCCTTTGGTACTTCGCACCCGTGCCTGACGTTCGACAAGTGGCGTATCGGGTGTCTGGTGGATGAGCAGCTGAATGTCATCGAAACCATGGAAACCTGTTTCTAAGGCTTGAGTCGCGTCCGGCCGTTTTGCGACCGCTTCGCGCTCGAACGCAGGCTTCGCCAGCTGCTACATAAAGCGGGTTCGCCACGCACTTGTAGCAGTTGCCGCAGGCTACGTCCGGCTGCGCAACAGTCGTGAGCGGGTCAACATGAGAATTCAATTAATGAACACCATCAGCACCCTCGGCCCCAACACCCCGCGCATCGCCCTGATCGGCGAATGCATGATCGAGTTGCAGCAACGCGCCGACGGCAGTCTGCAACAGAGTTTCGGTGGCGATACCTTGAACACGGCAGTCTACCTGTCCCGGGAGTTGGGCGAGGGTGGCACGGTGGATTACGTCACCGCCCTGGGCGACGACAGTTTCAGCGATGCCATGTGCCGAAGCTGGGCCGATGAAAACATCGGGCTCGGTATGGTCCAGCGCTTGCCCGGTCGATTGCCCGGCTTGTATTGCATCCAGACTGATGCTGCCGGCGAGCGGCGTTTTCTCTACTGGCGCAATGAAGCGGCAGTCCGCGATTGTTTCACCACCCCGGCCGCCGCGCCGATCCTGGCGGCACTGCCGGATTACGATGTGCTGTATTTCAGCGGGATCACCCTGGCGGTGCTCGGCGTGCAAGGTCGGGAGAAGTTGCTGGAAACCCTGATCGAAGCCCGGAAGCGGGATGCGCGGATCGTGTTCGACAACAACTACCGGCCACGTTTGTGGGCGTCGATCGAGGACGCACGGGCGGCTTATCGCAGCGTTCTGCCCTATGTCGACCTGGCGTTGCTGACCGTTGATGACGAGCAGGCGCTTTTTCATTTTTCCAATTGCGAGGCGGTGTTTGCGGCTTACGAGCAGATTGGCACGCCTGAAGTGGTACTCAAGCGTGGCGCCGAGGCGTGTCTGATTAGGTGTGATGGAGAGTCGTTTGAAGTGCCGGCGCAGGTGGTCGAGCGGGTGGTGGACACCACGGCAGCGGGGGATTCGTTCAGTGCGGCGTATTTGGCCAGTCGCCTGAAAGGAGGTAGCCCGGTTGAGGCTGCTGAAGCGGGCCATCGCTTGGCGAGTCGGGTGATTCAGGTGCCCGGTGCGCTGATCCCCAAAGATTGAAACGCAATCCCCTGTAGGAGCTGCCGAAGGCTGCGATCTTTTGATCTTGCTCCTTTCGGGACCGCTGAAAATCAAGATCAAAAGATCGCAGCCTTCGGCAGCTCCTACATAGGGCCTTTAAAGCCCCTCAATCCCGGTAAAACACCTGCACCAGGTGATAGCCAAACTTGCTCTTGATCGGACCATGCACAACCCGCAACGGTTTTTTGAAAATCACGGAATCGATAACTCCAACCATCTGCCCGGGCCGCACTTCACCCAGGTCGCCGCCGCGCTTGCCGGACGGGCAGGTGGAATACTTCTTGGCCAGCACATCGAAGGCTTCGCCCTTGGCGATGCGTTGTTTGAGCTGTTCGGCTTCTTCCGAGGTTTTCACCAGAATATGGCGGGCTTGAGCTTTCATGGGCAGTACCTTGCAACGGTGGTGGCTATGGTGGTGCCAGCGGGGGGCGCGCGATTATGCCTTAACTCAGTCCGGTTGGCCGATCATCTCGCGAATCTTGTTGGCCAACAGGTCAATGGAAAAGGGCTTGGCCACCATGTCCATGCCTTCCTCCAGGAAGCCCTGGCGCTCGGCGGCTTTTTCCGCGTAACCGGTCATGAACAGCACTTTGAGCTCGGGGCGGTGCTGGCGGGCAATCTCCGCCAGTTGCCGACCGTTCATCCCAGGCAGGCCGACATCGGTGACCAGCAAATCGATCCGCAGGTCGGATTCCAGCAGGGGCAGGGCGGTCTTCGCGTCTTCGGCTTCATGGGCGTGATAACCCAGCTCGTTGAGCAGGTCGAGCACCAGCATGCGCACCGCCGGATCGTCCTCCACCAACACCACGGTTTCACCGGCAATCGCGGCTGGCGCCTCGCTGGTGACCGGCATCAGGATGTTTTCGGGCTCTGCGGCGTGCAGTCGCGGCAGGTACAGACGAACGCTGGTGCCCTGGCCGGGCAAGCTGAACAGGCTGACATGCCCGCCCGACTGCTGGGCAAAACCGTAGATCATCGACAGCCCAAGACCGGTGCCCTGGCCGATGGGTTTGGTGGTGAAGAACGGGTCGAAGGCCTTGGCCAGCACCGACGGTGTCATACCGGAACCATTGTCGCTGACGGCAATCATCAGGTAATCCCCGGCCTTGACCGGTTCCAGGGTGTTGATGTCACTGCTGTCGAGGTAAACGTTGGCGGTTTCAATGCGCAACTCGCCGCCATCAGGCATGGCGTCCCGGGCGTTGATCACCAGATTGAGCAGGGCATTTTCCAGCTGGCTGACGTCGGTGCTGACCGGCCAGACGTCATCGGCCAGTTGCAGTTTGAGCTCGATGTGGTCGCCCTTGGTCCGACTGAGCAGGTCTTCCAGAGAATGGATCAGATCATTGGCGTTCAGCGGCTTGCGGTCCAGTGACTGACGCCGGGAAAACGCCAGCAGGCGATGGGTCAGGGCGGCGGCGCGGTTGGCCGAGGACACTGCCGCTTCGGTGAAACGGCTCACCTCGGCGGCGCGCCCGTCGGCGATGTAGCGCTGCATCAAGTCGAGGCTGCCGATGATCCCGGTGAGCATATTGTTGAAGTCATGGGCGATGCCGCCGGTGAGCTGGCCGAGCGCTTCCATTTTCTGCGCATGCCGCAACGCCTCCTCGGCACGCTCGCGTTCGAACATCTCGTTCTGCAGGCGCTGGTTGGCTTCAGCCAATTGTTGGGTGCGGGCGACAACTCGTTCCTCGAGCGTTTCGTTGAGGTTGCGCAGGGCTTCTTCAGTCTGTTTGCGCTCGGTTTCGTCAATCACAAAGATGTAGAAACCATTGACCGCGCCATCCGCACCGTGGCGCGGCAAGTAGTTCATCAGGGCATGGCGGATGCTGCCGTCACGGTGCGGGGTGCTGATGCTGAAACAACAAGGCTTGCCGGACAGCGCCTGGGCGATGTATTCCGCGCGTAAGGCATAGGCTTCTTCACCCAGTACTTCACGGATGGTTTTGCCAAAGAGCTCCTGAGGCGTCAGCCCGTACCAGTCGAGGTAAGCCGAATTGTTCAGGCGAAAGCGCTCCTCGCGGTCCACGTAGCTGATCAGGATCGGCATGGCGTTGATGATCAGTTGCAGCTCGGTCTGACTTTGCCGCAAGGCTTGTTCTGTGTGTTTACGTTCGGTCAGGTCCAGGGCGGCGCCGAGGAAGCGAATCGGCCGGCCATGGTGGTCCTTGTAGCAACGACCCCGGGCAAACACCCAGCGCAGCTGACCGTCGGCTTGCAGCAGGCGATATTCCTCGGCGTACTCGGTGCCGTGGGTAATGGAGTGCTTGATGCTGCGGGCGACCATGGCGCGGTCTTCCGGATGCACACCCTGGAGGTAGGCGCTGATAGGCAACTGGCTGGCGAGCAGCGGGTCGATACCGTGTAACTGGGCGAAGTGGGTGTCGGCAATGAAGCGGTCTTCGTTTATGTCCCAGTCCCAGGTGCCGACGGCGTCGGTGGCCGCGAGGGCCAGTTGCAGACGCTCCTCGGTTTCGTGCTGGGCCTTGAGGCTGGCGGCCGAACGCTGCTCGAGTTCGAGGGCGATGCGTCGGCGTTCGTTGGTTTCGATGGCCGTGACCAGAATCCCGGCGACCTGGGCGCTTTCATCGCGGATGGGGCTGTAGGTCAGGTCCAGCCAGAAGTCGGAATCATGGCCATTACGCTGCAAGGTGAAGCGCTGTTCGCTGTAGGTCCGCACCTGCCCTTGTAGGACGGCGCTGTAAATGGGGTCGGTAAAGTCTTTTAACTCAGGCCAGATCAGGTGTGTCGGCTGTCCGAATGCGTGTGGATGCTTGCTGCCGGCCAGCAGGGCGAAGCCGTCGTTGTAGATCTGCGTGAGCTGGGGGCCCCACAGCAACAGCATGGGCATCGGCGAATGAATCACGATATCCACGGCGGTTCGCAGGCTTTGCGGCCAGGTACTGGCAGCGCCCAGCGGGCTGCGTCTCCAGTCCAGTCGGGCAATCAAGGCCTGGGCATCGCTGCCGGTCGGTGATGCGTTCATCAAGATGTCCTGCACTTAAGTCGGTGTAGCGGTGTCAACTATCCTTGTACCGCAGTAGACGCTGGATGATCCAATTTGGGTCATTTTTATTCACTGAATGCTTCGCGGGTGCTTTTTGCCATGGAAATCGATGCACTGTTAAGGCTCCTGGCCAGCCAGAATGGCTCCGATCTTTATCTGTCTACCGGGGCGCCACCTAGCGCACGGTTCGAGGGTGTGCTCAAGCCCTTGGCCGATCAGCCGTTCAAGCCGGGAGAAGTCGCGGCCATTGCCGCGTCCATCATGGACGCCGGACAGCGTCTGGAGTTCGATCGGGACCTGGAGATGAACCTGGCGATCTCTTTGACCGGTGTCGGGCGCTTTCGGGTCAATATCTTCAAACAACGCAACGATGTGTCGATCGTGGCGCGCAATATCAAACTCGACATTCCGCGTTTCGAAGACCTCAAACTGCCGCCGGTGCTGCTCGAAACGGTGATGCTCAAACAAGGACTGATGCTGTTCGTCGGCGCCACCGACTCGGGCAAGTCAACCTCGCTGGCGGCATTGATCGACTACCGCAATCGCCACAGCAGCGGCCATATCATCACGATCGAAGACCCGGTCGAGTACATCCATCGGCACAAGAAGTCGATCATCAACCAGCGTGAGGTCGGCGTCGATACCCGCAGTTTTCACGCCGCATTGAAAAATACCCTGCGCCAGGCACCGGACGTCGTGCTGATCGGCGAAATTCGTGACCGCGAGACGATGGAGCATGCGCTGGCATTTGCCGATACCGGTCATCTGGTCATTTCCACCCTGCATGCCCACAACGCCCATCAGGCGCTGGACCGCATCATCAATTTCTTTCCCGAAGAACGCCGGCCGCAACTCCTGCATGACCTGGGCAATAACCTGAAAGCGTTCGTGTCCCAGCGCCTGGTGCGTACCCGTGACGGTCAACGACGGGCGGCGGTGGAAGTGATGATTGGCACGCCAACCGTCGGCGACCTGATTCGGCGCAATGAGTTTTCAGAACTGAAGGGGATCATGGAGAAGTCTTCAGAGGCGGGGATGCAGACCTTCGATGGGGCGCTGTTCGAGCTGTTTGTCGAGGGTGTGATCGATGAGGCAGAAGCGTTGAAACATGCGGATTCATTGAACAACCTGCGCCTGCGGCTGAAAATGCACGCCGAGGCCACGCCCGGCCCCCATACACCACCGGGTGAATGGGGGCTGATGGACTGACCCCACAGGAGTTGGTTGTCGCAGGTGTTGTCGGTGAGAAGAATTAAAGCATGCTGATTGTTGACTAATAGCCTGAAGTTGTATCTGAAACTTCAGGGAGGTGCCACTTCTGTAAGTTACTTGATTTTCGGAGCGCGGGACTTGATGGACTGATTATTGGCTGGCTAGTTGTACTATGGTTGGTCTGTCGGAAATGTTACTTAATAGATTGGCGGTGGATTGCTCGGCCTGAGTAAGTAAGATCTGCCTGGACTGAATAAGTCATTCAGTTAATTTATTAAGGGTTGGGCTATGCATTTTGAATTAAAGGATAAGTTCTATAAGCCTCTGGGTGATTTCGGCAGAGAGGAGCAGTTGCGTCAAGACGCGGATGCAGCTGAGCGGAAATTGATTTTGGTCAATCTGAAAGCTTGTCTGGCAGATTACAGTGACGACGAAACAATAGACTGGTTTAACTACGAGATGGAGTTGCAGAAGGGCTCCTCTTTGTATGAGATCTATGTGCCGGGAAGCGTTCTGATGAACGAATTGCTCAGTACGGTTGCAATAAGAAGCGCACTAACCCAGGAAAATATGAGTACGCCGAACTTATTCGTGTTACCCATTCTGGCAAGCTGGAAGTGTTTGATGGTCATGATTGGAGAGATTTCGTCGCGCTGGGATATGTTGCCCACTCTAAGGCTACCCGAGATTCAATGGGGATCTTGGCGGACATTGCCAAAGAGGCCGGAGGTTGCCTGTGGGCGGACAACATTGTGAATATCGATCAGTGGCTTGAATTCTATGGCTTCGATGTGCCAAAGACCGTTGCGCAGGTCAGAAACCTGATCGGCTACTTCGAGTTTGACTGTCCTGAAATCGATCATTTTGGCAATTATTGGGGGCAGATCATCACCGATGATCAATCGTTGATCGTATTGTCCGCCGAGCAACTTAGGGATATTCGTCAGACCACTGAAAAACTTATAGCTCCGGACAAAAAGCTGCTGGACAAACTGTACCGCGAAACGGGTGGCACTATTGCAACGCACGATAACGCCGCCGAACGTATCGTTCAGATGGTCAAGCATCCGGCGGCCCAAGCCTGCGCCACGAAACTCCTGAAGGAACTGAACTGGTTCGGTGAAACATCCGGGCAAGACGTCTCTGCACAGGATCTTGGGCAACTGTTGATAACGGTTATTTTGCTGGAACTGGATCCGCACATTGGTAACGCTCAAGCCAGAAAGAGTATCGGCGCGTTCGATTTGTATGCACCGACCAATGTCGAACGATCTTCGTCGGTCGTGCGCAAGGAGCTGGAAACCTTTCTACACACCAAAGGCTGGGTGAATCCTGTCGTGGCGCCATTGGCATCGCACCTGCTGCTGGCGGAAATCGCGCCAGAATTTCTGGTCAAGGGTGTCCCGTCGTCGCTGATGATGGGTTCGGTTGGCTGGGTGTCCTTCTGCGTTGGAGTTGCCCTGGTGGAAGCGGTCACCAAGGGAGCTTCGCGGGTTTTGACGTATACGCAGATTATGGCGTATGCCGAACTGGAGCCCGTCAGTGATTCGCTGGCACGTCTGCGGGATTTGGCAATGCTCGATCCAATCGTTGACTGGGCCCTGATTAATGACGTGGTGACGACAACGGAACTTAAGCAAGCGGAAAAGGAAACGACTGAGCGGGCAATGACAGTGTTCGAGGAGTACGTGGACGGCACGCACCTTGCCCGCGCCTATACCAACGCCATTCCAAGCACAAAAGACATCAGAAAAGACATCGCACGGGCGGCGATCAGGGGCGTCGAGCACAACTTGTGCCCTGGAAGATAAAACGCTCTATCAGCGACCCGGCTTATATGCCTCACCTACCGCCATGTCTATGGTCGACCTGCATATGTCCGGTGACCTGGTGGGTGGCGAGTGGGACTTGCGTGGGGTTTTTCCCGACAAACACGCTTACGGTACGCCCGATTTGCTTGCACGTATTACTAATCAAGAACATAAAGGTTTCTATGATCCATCCATAGTCAGCATTCACCAACGCTATCCGAGGCTGCAGCGGCTGGAGCCTAATAATCATAAGTATCACCGCCAACTGCGGGGTTACCTCGGCAATTTGAATAATGCTGTGATCAGAAATGTGAAGATGGCCCTTTCACACATGCCTCCCTTCGATCTGGAAACCTTTCTGAAAGGCAAGATCACCTTCTTTACCCTTCGCAGCCCGGCGATAGAGACATCCTCCAACCGTTTTGGGGGCCCGTTGATACTTAAAACAGACTATGAAACCCAACAAGGTAAAGATGCTGTCACGGGGCGTTTTGGTATTGTCATGTGCGCTTCTCATGGAAACACTGTTACGTGCTATGAACTGTTTACCTTGCGTGGTGAACTACGTAGAAACAACACGCTTGGTGCGCTGATCGCCAACACGGGAAAATTGCAGGGCGCCGCCAGAGTGGATTTTAAGGGTGATCTGAAAGCGCAACAGGTACCGACGGATCCAGAACGATTACCGATTATCCTTAGTGAATACACTCATGGTCTTCTAGAGGCCAGTTCGGCCAGCAGCAGCGTGGCGATAATTGACAAGTTGGGTGAACTTGCCGCGCCTGCTACGCCGTCGGAGCGGAAGCAGAGTGTTTATCAAAATTTTGATAATTCGCAGCTTGTTCGAATTGCCAGGTTCATCGTCAACAATCGTCCGATAATGACGTTTGACGAACTTGAAGCAGAAGCCACTGTGCCAACAGTGCTTGAAAGCCAGCGCAAAAAAGGCGAAAAAACTGCGACGTATATTGTCGATCTGGTAGTTCCCTTTAAAAAGTGCATCGAGGATCTATCTTCCGGGGAGCACAATAAGATGGTCGATGGGATGTATGGCTGCGTTATGGATGTCATCGCAGTGGGTGGGGCGTTTGTGGGGGCTGGCGCCAAAGCACTGAGCATCTCGGCGAAGGCTATCTCCACGGCTTCCAAAGCCGTCCGCCTGACCAAGCTCGCTTTCGTCACATCTGTTTCCCTCTTCAACCCCGTGGATGGCGTGCCTACGGCATTTTTCGGAGCCGGGAAACTCGTCCATAAGGGGGCGCTACGCTTTAACAGGCAGGCTCAAGAGATGCTCGGACTGGCGCAATCCCAGTTGCGCAAACTCAATGGCCGTCATAAAACCTACGATCTGGCTCGCGCAGCCAATAGCGCCGATACCACCGGACAGGGTACCTGGCGACCCCGTGGTGCAACCGGTGACGCGCTAACGGTGGTGGCCCGGCGTAACGGCCACCAATGGTATGCCCTTGATCGACTGGGCAAACCCTGGGGACCAAAACTGAACAACTTCACCTTTCAGGCACCTATCCAGTTGCCGCGATTCAGTAAGACATTGCCCGTCAGCTATACCCGACGGTTCATTGAGCAAAGCTTGCCGCTGGCGCGTACAAAAATCGAAAACGCGATCAACGTCTTGACCAGTCTTGACTTAACGAAGGAACGTAACGCAATCATCAAGGTATTGCTGGGAAGCAACTCGAGCGATGCATTCGAACGGTTGGTGAACTATCTGAGATTGGTCAGGGCAGACTTTGCAGGTCTTTCCCTCAGTAATATTTTTCTCGATCCGCTCAAGAACACTAACAATATTGCTGCTTTCAACATGGACGCTTACAAGCAATGGAAAGATGCAAAAGACCAATCCGACACGAAATTCATCGAAATCTATACGCCCAATATCAACAAGCACTTCATCGGTCTGGGCTTCAACCATGACGTCGTGGCAGACGACTTGATTCATGAGGTGTTCCACGGTGCTGCACAGACTGATGATGTCAGCTATGCCCGCGATGCGGGACGCAACGGCGAAAGAGGGCAATTGCTGGATGTGGCTCCACTGCTGAACTTGGCGTCGGGACGTTTGCCGGTTACGGATGAGGGCCGTGCCTGTCACGCCAGTTCCAAAGCCTTTGAAAATGCTGACTCACTGGCTGTGACCACCTCGCTGCTGAGCCAGCTGTATACGGACAAGGGTAGTTACGAACTCAATATGTCCACCCTGCGCGGCGCGCTTGAAGCAAACACCGGTAGCGCAATTGACGAGCCGGTTCTGATCACTCTGAACAACTCTATTGCGCCGAATCCTGCCAGTGGAAGGCGCCCACCTGGTTCGCATATGGATTAACACACACCCGCATGATCGTTTAAGTTCCGAGTTCCGGCCGATCCCGAAACTGCTCAAGCGCTTCGGGATTGGCCAAGGCATCGGTGTTTTTTACCTTCTTACCATGCACCACGTTGCGCACCGCCAGTTCCACGATTTTGCCGCTGATGGTCCGCGGTATATCGGTCACCGCGACAATCTTCGCCGGCACATGCCGCGGTGTGGTGTTGGCGCGGATGACCTGGCGGATCTGCTGCTGCAGTGCTTCGTCCAGATCGACGTCCTCGCGCAATCGCACGAACAGCACCACCCGCACGTCATCCTGCCATTGCTGACCAATGGCCACGCTGTCCAGCACTTGCGGGACTTTCTCAACCTGACGGTAGATTTCCGCAGTGCCGATGCGCACGCCGCCGGGGTTGAGCACGGCGTCGGAGCGTCCGTGGATCATCATCCCGCCGTCGCGCAATTGTTCCGCGTAATCGCCTTGGGCCCAGACGCCGGGGAACTGACTGAAATACGAGGCGCGAAGCTTTTCCTGTTGAGGGTCATTCCAGAACCCGATGGGGATTGCCGGAAAGTGCCGGGTGCACACCAGCTCACCTTTTTCGCCGATCACAGGCAGGCCGTCGTCGGTCCAGACTTCCACTGCCATGCCTAGGCTTTTGCCCTGTATCTCACCACGGCGTACCGGTTGCAGCGGGTTGCTGTTCACAAAGCACGAAACGATGTCGGTGCCGCCAGACATCGAGGCCAGGCACAGGTCAGGCTTGAGGTCGCGGTAGACGTAGTCGTAACTCTGCGGCGACAACGCGGAACCGGTGCAAAGCAGGGTTTTGAGGGTGCTCAGGTCATGGCTTTCGCGAGGTTTGATGCCGTTGCTTTCCAGGGTTGCGAGGTACTTGGGGCTGGTGCCGAAGACACTGATGCGTTCGTCGTCGATCAGGTCGATCAGACGCTCGGGGGCGGGATGAAACGGCGAGCCGTCGTACAGCACCACCGCGCTGTCCACGGCCAGCGCCGAAACCAGCCAGTTCCACATCATCCAGCCGCAGGTGGTGTAGTAGAACAACCGGTCGCCGGGGCCGAGATCGCAATGCAGGCCATGTTCCTTGACGTGTTGCAACAACACGCCGCCAGTGCTGTGAATGATGCATTTCGGCACGCCCGTGGTGCCGCTGGAATAGAGGATGTACAGCGGATGAGCGAAGGGCACGGCAACGAAATCCGGCTCGCCGCCAGCGTCGTAGAAATCATCCCAGAGCGTCACGTTGGCCCGGGTGTGGACGTGTTCGATATGCGCTTGCGGTCGGGCGTAAGGCACAACAATCAACTGCTGCAAGGACGGCAAGCGTTCGAGGATTTCATTGACCTTGGCGATCTGGTCGATGTCCTTGCCGGCATAGCGGTAACCGGCGCAGGTGATCAGCACTTTCGGTTCGATCTGGCCGAAGCGATCGATTACGCCCTGGGTGCCGAAGTCCGGTGAGGAGCAGGACCAGATCGCTCCCAAACTGGTGGTGCCGAGCATCGCCACGAGGGTTTGCCAGGTATTGGGCATGCACGCTGCGACGCGGTCACCGAGGCCGACACCGGCGGCTTTCAAGCTGTTCTGAAACCCGGCGACATGCTCGGCCAGTTCTGCCCAGGTCAGGTGTTCACGCTGGCCGTTTTCGCCGATGGCAATGACCGCCACGGCATCGTCGCGACGGCGCAGCAGGTGCTCGGCAAAGTTCAGGGTTGCGCCGGGAAACCATTGGGCGCTGGGCATTTGCGCGCCCTCAACCAGTACAGCGTCCGGTTGATCATGGAAACGGATGTCGAAGAAATCGACGATGGCCTGCCAGAACGCTTCACGCTGATCGATGGACCATTGATGCAGGGCAGGGTAGTCGTCGACGTGGAGGTTGTGTCGCTGATTGATGAAGCGCCGGAAGGCCTCCATGCGGGTCTTGCCGATGCGCTTGGCGCTGGGTTGCCAGAGGATGTCGGACATGGCTTGCC
>NZ_SOPU01000004.1:107653-155710 GCF_004402115.1 Pseudomonas sp. F01002
TCTTCTTCTATCTTCAGATCCATTCGCGGGCAAGCCACGCTCCCACAGGGTTTGTGTCGAACCCTAATCCAGCGCCAACCACAAAAACCTGTGGGAGCGTGGCTTGCCCGCGATGAACGATAACGCGGTCTAACGTCAGATCACTGCGCCAACCACCCACCATCAATATTCCACGCCGCGCCACGCACCTGGCTACCGGCCTCACTGCACAAAAACAGCANCCAGTTCGCCCAATTGTGGCGGCGTCACAAACTCCAGAGAAGGCTGTTTCTCGGCCAGCAAGTCATGTTGCGCCTGTTGCGGGTCGATCCCTTTGGCGATGCGGTCATCAATCTGCTTCTGCACCAGTGGCGTCAGCACCCAACCCGGGCAGATGGCGTTGCAGGTGACGTTGGTGGTGGCGGTTTCCAGCCCGACCACCTTGGTCAAACCGATGACGCCATGCTTGGCCGCCACGTAAGCCGCCTTGCCCACCGAGCCGACCTGACCGTGCACCGAGGCGATGTTGATGATCCGGCCCCAGCCCTTGTCGCGCATGCCGGGCAGGCTTAGGCGAGTGCTGTGAAACACCGACGACAGGTTGATCGCAATGATCGAATCCCAACGTTCCACCGGGAACTCTTCCACCGGCGCCACATGCTGAATACCGGCGTTGTTGACCAGGATGTCCACGCCGCCGAACTCACGCTCGGCGTAGGCGATCATGTCGGCGATCTGCTCAGGGTTGCTCACGTCAGCCGGGTGATGGCCGACCTTGCCGCCGAATTGCTCGACCTCGGCAATCACTTTGGACGCATCACCGAAACCGTTGAGGATCAGGTTGGCGCCAGCCTTGGCCAGGCTGAGGGCGATGCCCAGGCCGATACCGCTGGTGGAACCGGTGACCAGTGCAGTCTTGCCCGAAAGAGTCGTCATGAATACCTCACACAATGCCAGTGGCGTAGAAAGTACCGATCACCACAAAAACCGCCAGGGTCTTGATCAGCGTAATACAGAAAATGTCTTTGTAGGCTTCGCGGTGGGTCAGGCCGGTGACCGCCAGCAAGGTAATCACCGCGCCGTTGTGCGGCAGGGTGTCCATGCCGCCACTGGCCATCGCGGCCACCCGGTGCAGCACTTCCAGCGGGATGTTGGCGGCGTGGGCCGCTGCGATGAAGTCATTGGCCATGGCCGCCAGCGCAATGCTCATACCGCCCGACGCCGAACCGGTAATGCCGGCCAGCAGGGTCACTGTGATCGCTTCGTTGACCAGCGGATTGGGAATGCTCTTGAGCCAGTCGGCCAATACCAGGAAGCCCGGCAAGGAGGCGATCACCGCACCAAAGCCGTACTCCGATGCGGTGTTCATCGCCGCCAGCAACGAACCGCTGACCGCGCTTCGACTGCCTTCAGCCAACTTGCCGCGAATCGCCTGGAAGCCGAACACCAACACCATGATGATGCCGACCAGCAGGGCGGCCTGCACCGCCCAGATCGCGGTGAGCTTGGCGATGTCGGTGGTCACCGGCGCGGCCATGCCCGGCAGCGCGAGGCTGTGGGTCTTGCCATACCACTGCGGAATCCACTGGGTGAACAGCAGGTTCATGATGCCGACGGCCAGCAGCGGCGACACGGCGATCCACGGGTTGGGCAGTTTGATGTCGGCAGCGGTTTCCGGCTCGTTGCGCAAATCGGTGCCATACCCTTCACCGGCGTGCTGCGCCTTGTTGCGCTGACGCTGGAGAAACAGCATGCCGGCGCAGACCACGAAGATCGCGCCGATCAGGCCCAACCAGGGCGCGGCCCAGGCGGTGGTGTTGAAGAAGGTGCTGGGGATGATGTTCTGGATTTGCGGGGTGCCGGGCAGGGCGTCCATGGTGAACGAGAAGGCACCGAGGGCGATGGTCGCCGGGATGAGTCGCTTGGGAATATTGCTCTGGCGGAACATTTCAGCGGCAAACGGGTAGACCGCGAACACCACCACGAACAGCGACACGCCGCCGTAAGTCAGCAGGGCGCAGACCAGTACGATCACTAGCATCGCCTGACTCGTGCCGAGCAGGCGAATCGCCGCTGCGACGATGGAGCGCGAAAAGCCCGACAGCTCGATCAGCTTGCCGAACACTGCACCGAGCAGGAATACCGGGAAATACAGTTTGATGAAGCCGACCATTTTCTCCATGAACACCCCGGTGAAGGCGGGGGCGACGGCGGAAGGGTCGGTGAGCAGCACGGCGCCGAGGGCGGCAATCGGGGCAAAGAGGATAACGCTGTAGCCACGGTAAGCCGCGAGCATTAGCAGCGTGAGGGCTGCCAAGGCAATGATCACACTCATGGTGTGTCTCCTGGATTGTTATTTTTGTAGGGTGGAACTGTTGTGGGAGAGGGCTATAGCGAGTTTCGTGCCATACACGCAAGCTATTGAAATATAAGGATATATGTAGATTGTTTGAGTTGGGTTTTAGTTGGGCGTCTCTAGTTTGAGACTTTTATCGGTATGCCGGCCTCATCGCGAGCAAGCTCCCACAGGTTGACCGAGTTGCGCGCAAGAATGCGGTCAAATGTGGCAGCGAGCTTGCTCCGGGCGGCGTTCCGACGATGCTCTGTCTACAAGTGGAGATGTATGTCTCTTTATGGAGACTCCGCAATCCCCAACGCCACCATTTTCTTGTACAGCGTCGACCGCCCAAGCCCCAACCGCGCCGCCGCTTCAACAACCTTCCCGCCGCATTGCGCGAGGGTGCTTTCAATCAACTGCCGATCAAACCGCTCCCGAGCCTCACTGAAAGTCTCATGCGCAACCGGCTCAATCATTACAGGCGCCACGCGCTCTACCGGAGTGAACGTCCCAATCGCCGCGCGGATATCCGCGGCATTCAGCATTAAGTCATCACTGAGCAGTGCGGCGCGTTCGAGTACGTTGCGCAGTTCACGAATATTCCCTGGCCAGGCATGTTGACCCAGCAGGTCCAAGGCTTCGCGGTTCAATTCGTGCTGACTGCGCAGCTCCTCCAGAATCGCTTCACTGAGGGCTGGCAGGTCATCAAGTCGATCACGCAGCGGCGGGACCTGGATCGGCAGCACGTTAAGGCGGTAATAAAGATCGGCGCGAAATTCGCCGCGTTTTATCGCGGCTTCCAGATCCGTGGAGGTTGCGGCAATCACCCGCACATCGCTCTGGATCACTTCGTTGGAGCCCACCGGCTCAAATTCTTTTTCCTGCAGTACCCTCAGCAATTTGCTTTGCAGTGGCAGCGGCATGTCGCCGATTTCATCGAGAAACAGGGTGCCGCCCTGAGCAATTTGCAACTTGCCAGCGCGGCCTTTGCGATCAGCACCGGTAAACGCGCCGGGCGCGGTGCCGAAGAATTCCGCTTCCAGCAACGATTCGGGAATCGCCGCGCTGTTGATACTGACAAAGGCTTTGTGCGCGCGCGGCGAAGCGCCGTGGATCGCCTGGGCCAGCAGCTCTTTGCCGGTGCCGGTTTCACCGAGCAGCAACACCGGAGACTCGGCGCTCGCGCTGCGCCGGGCGCGGCGTTTGACTTCGAGGCTGGCGGCGCTGGTGCCGATGAAGTGCGCGAAGTTGTACTTGGTTTGCCGCGCTCGCAGCAGCGAGCGGGTGGAGGCCAATTCTTCCTGCATGCTCATGTAGCGCTTGAGCATCGGCGAGAGGCTGCGCAATTCGTCGAACAGCGCAAACCCGATGGCGCCGATCACCACGCCGGCGTCGTCATGAATCGGCAGGCGCATCACCACCAGTGGTTCTTTGGGGGTGTCCTGCATGTCGAGCAATATCGGCCGCCCCGTGCGTACCACCTCGCGCAACAGACTGCCGGGGATCACACTTTCGCAGGCCTTGCCGATCGCTACTTCCGCCGATTCCAGGCCGAAGCGTCGGGCATAGCGCTCGTTCATCCAGACGATGTTCGCATCGCGGTCGACAATCACCGTACCTTCGCTGGACTGCTCGATGATCTCGAACAACGAACGGATCGCCAGCAGGCGAACGCGCTGATAGTCCTTGAGGCTTTCGGTGGTGTTCATGGGCGTCATGTCCAAAATGTGTAGTGTCTGTGGGGGCCTCATCGCGAGCAAGCTCGCACACATTTGATCTATGTCGTTCACAAATCTCCTGTGGGAGCGAGCTTGCTCCGGGCGGCGTTCCGACGATGGCCGTTACGCGGTCCAACTGCATAGCGCGATTATGACTATCGCGGATGCGCCGCCGCCAACAGCTCCTTGGTATACGGATGCTGTGGCGAATCGAACACGTCGTGGCTGGCACCGCTTTCCACCACTTTGCCGTCTTTGATCACGATCATGTCGTGAGCCAGTGCGCGCACCACTGCAAGGTCGTGGCTGATGAACAGGTAGGTCAGGCCATGTTTTTCCTGAAGTTGGCGGAGCAGGGCGACCACTTGTTTTTGCACCGTGCGATCCAGCGCCGAGGTCGGTTCGTCCAGCAGGATCAGCGCCGGTTTCAGTACCAGCGCCCGGGCGATGGCGATGCGTTGGCGTTGGCCACCGGAAAACTCATGCGGGTAGCGATGACGACTTTGCGGGTCGAGGCCGACTTCTTCCAGCGCCCGAATTACCTCGGCTTTGCATTCGTCAGCCGTCAACTGGCTATGCACCTCAAGGCCTTCGCTGATGATCTGCGCCACGGACATTCGCGGGCTGAGGCTGCCGAATGGGTCCTGGAATACCACCTGCATTTTCTTGCGCCACGGCCGCAGCTGTTTTTGCGTCAGGCCGTCCAGCGCTTCACCTTGAAAGCGAATGCTGCCTTCGGAATCGAGCAAGCGAAGGATCGCCTGACCCAGCGTCGACTTGCCGGAACCGGATTCGCCCACAATGCCCAGCGTCTTGCCGCGTTGAATGTTCAGGCTGATGCCGTCCACGGCATTCAGGTAGGTCTTGCGCTGAAACAGCCCGCCACCGAGAGCAAACTGAACGCGCAGATTGTCCACTTCCAGCACGTTCTCGCGCTCGTCCCGGGGCAGTGCTTCACCTTCGGGTTCGGCGTTCAGCAGCACGCAACTGTAAGGATGTTTCGGTTCGGTAAACAGCGTTTCGCAAGGTGCCTGCTCGACGATTTCCCCGGCCTTCATCACGCAGACGCGTTGGGCAATGCTGCGCACCAGATTGAGGTCGTGGCTGATCAGCAGCAGCGACATGCCGAGACGCTGTTGCAGGGATTTGAGCAGCAGCAGGATCTTGCGCTGCACCGTCACGTCCAGCGCTGTGGTCGGCTCGTCGGCGATCAGCAGCTCCGGTTCGCAGGCCAGGGCCATGGCGATCATCACCCGTTGCCGCTGGCCACCGGACAATTGATGGGGGTAGGCCTTGAGCCGCTCTTTGGGTTTCTGAATGCCGACCAAATGCAGTAACTCGAGAATCCGCGCTTGCGCCGCTTTACCGGCCAGCCCCTTGTGTAGCAGCAGGGTTTCGCCGATCTGCTTTTCGATGCTGTGCAATGGGTTGAGCGAGGTCATGGGCTCCTGGAAGATCATCGCGATGCGGTTACCCCGCAGTTCTCGCAACACCTTGGCCGGAGCGCCGACCAGTTCGCGGCCTCGATAGCGAATACTGCCCGTGGTTTCGGTGCCGGTCTCGGGCAGCAGTTGCAGGATCGAGTGAGCGGTCACCGACTTGCCGCAGCCCGACTCGCCCACCAGCGCCAGGCATTCGCCGGGGCGGATGTCCAGGCACAGATTGCGCACCACGGCCTGGCCACTGAAGGCGACGCAGAGGTCACGGATTTCGATCAGGTTGTTACTCATATCAACAGTCCGCGTCATGATCTCGGATCGAAAGCGTCACGTAACGCCTCCCCGATAAACACCAGTAAAGAAAGAATCAGCGCCAGGGTAAAAAATGCCGTTAATCCCAGCCACGGCGCTTGCAGGTTCTGCTTGCCTTGACCGATCAACTCGCCCAGCGATGCACTGCCGGCAGGCATGCCGAAGCCGAGGAAGTCCAGCGCTGTGAGGGTGGAGATCGCTCCGGTCAGAATGAACGGCAGATAACTCAGCGTCGCGTTCATTGCGTTGGGCAGGATGTGCCGGACGATAACCTTGCGGTCGGTCAGGCCCAGCGCCCGGGCGGCTTTGACGTATTCCAGGTTGCGTCCGCGCAGGAACTCGGCGCGAACCACGTCCACCAGGGCCAGCCAGGAAAACAGCGCCATGATCCCCAGCAGCCACCAGAAATTAGGCTCGACGAACCCCGACAGGATGATCAGCAGGTACAGCACCGGCAGCCCCGACCAAACCTCCAGCAACCGTTGACCGATCAGGTCGACCCAGCCACCGTAATAGCCTTGCAGGGCGCCGGCAGCGATGCCGATCAGTGCGCTGACAAAGGTCAGCATCAAGGCAAACAGGATCGACACCCGCGCACCGAAAATCACTCGGGCCAACACGTCTCGCGCCTGGTCGTCGGTGCCCAGCCAGTTGACCTTCGTCGGCGGGCTAGGCGCTGGTTGATTGAGGTCATAGTTCGGCGTGTCGTCGCTGAAGGGGATTGGCGGGAACAGCATCCAGCCACCGTCCTGGTGAATCAGTTTCTGCACATAGTCGCTGCGGTAGTCCGCCTGGAACGGCAGCTGCCCACCAAACTCCTGCTCGGTATGACGCTTCAGGGCCGGGAAGTAGAGGGATCCCTGGTAGCTGACGATCAGCGGTTTGTCGTTGGCGATCAGTTCGCCACCGAGAGTCAAGAGGAACAGGCCGACAAACAACCACAGCGACCACCAGCCACGACGGTTTTTCTTGAAACGCTCAAAACGACGACGACCTAACGGCGAGAGCTTGAACATCAGGCGTTCCTCGCGGCGAAGTCGATACGCGGGTCGACGAGGGTGTAGCAGAGGTCGCCGACCAGTTTTATCAAGAGACCGAACAGCGTGAAGATGAACAGCGAACCGAATACCACCGGATAGTCCCGTGAAACCGCGGCTTCGTAGCTCATACGACCCAGGCCGTCGAGGGAGAAGATCACTTCAATCAGCAGGGAGCCGGCGAAAAATACGCTGATGAACGCCTGGGGAATCCCCGAGACCACCAGCAGCATGGCGTTGCGAAACACGTGACCGTAAAGCACTCGGCGTTCGCTCAGACCCTTGGCGCGGGCGGTGACCACGTACTGGCGCGTGATTTCATTGAGGAAGGAGTTCTTGGTCAGAATGGTTAGCGTGGCGAACCCGCCGATCACCAGCGCGGTCACCGGCAATACCAGGTGCCAGAAGTAATCGGCGATTTTGCCCACGGTCGACAGCGATTCGAAGTTGTCCGAGACCAGCCCGCGCACCGGGAACCAGTTCAGCGAGGTGCCACCGGCGAATACCACGATCAGGAACATCGCGAACAGGAACGCCGGCATGGCGTAGCCGATGACGATCGCGGTGCTGCTCCAGATATCGAAGTGGCTGCCGTGGTGCACGGCCTTGCGGATGCCCAAGGGAATCGACACCAGGTAGGTGATCAGCGTCGCCCAGAGCCCAAGGGAAATGGTCACCGGCATTTTTTCCAGGATCAGGTCGGTGACGGTCGCACCACGGAAAAAGCTCTTGCCGAAGTCCAGGCGCGCGTAACTGGTGAGCATCAGCCACAGGCGTTCGTGCGCCGGCTTATCGAAGCCGTATTGCTTTTCGATGTCCTTGATCAGTTGCGGGTCGAGGCCGCGACTGGATCGGGAGGTGCCGGACATGCGTTCACCGGAACCGCCACCGACACTCGCGCCGCCGATGCCTTGCAAGTGCGCGATGGCCTGTTCCACCGGGCCGCCCGGCGCGGCCTGGACGATGATGAAGTTGACCAGAAGAATGATCACCAGCGTCGGAATGATCAGCAGCAGACGCCGCAGTATGTAAGCCCACATCAGTGCGGCCCTCCGGGTTTGCCACGGCTGATTTGCTCAGCGGTCATCTGGTGGTTGGTCAGCGGTGTGGTGCTGATTTCCCACCAGCTCTCGATGGCTTCGTCATTGCTCGCTTGCTCGTTGGGCCTGCCGAAACGGTTCCACCACACGGTGGAGCTGCCCGGCGGGTAATAGTTTGGAATCCAGTAGTAGTTCCATTGCAGCACCCGGTCCAGCGCGTGGGCGTAGTGCAGCATTTCGGGTTGGGTGGTGGCGCGAACCAGCCCGGCGATCAGTGTATCGACCGCCGGATTTTTCAACACCATGTAGTTATTGGCGCCAGGGTCGTTGGCCGAGACCGAGCCGAAGTAATTGAGCAGTTCGCCCCCGGGCGACGTCGTGACCGGGTAGCCGGTGACGATCATGTCGTAGTCGCGGCTCATCAGGCGACTCACGTATTGGGACGAGTCGATGCGGCGGATGTTCATGTCGATGCCGATTTGTTTCAGGGTGCGCTTATAAGGCAGCAGCAACCGGTCCATGCCGTTCTGGCTGACCAGGAAAGTGAAACTCAGCGGCGTGCCTTCGGCGTTGACCAGTTGATCGCCATCGGGTTTCCAGCCGGCCTGTTCGAGCAAGTCGAGTGCCTGCAACTGTTTGTCGCGTATCACGCCACTGCCGTCGGTTTTCGGTGCCTGGAAAACCTGGGTGAACACCTCGTCGGGGACCTGCCCGCGCAGCGGTTCGAGAATCGCCAGTTCGCCGGCGTCCGGCAGTTGTCGGGCGGCGAGGTCGGTGTTGGAAAAATAACTCTGCTGGCGGATGTACATGTCGCGCATCATCTGCCGGTTGCTCCACTCGAAATCCCAGAGCATGACCAGCGCCTGACGCACTCGACGGTCCTGGAACAGCGGGTTTTGCAGGTTGAACACAAAGCCCTGAGCCGGTTGGGGGGCTTGGGTTGCCAGATGCGCCTTTTGCAGGCGCCCGTCGCTCAGGGCCGGGCTGTCGTAGCCAATGGAGAAACCGGTGGCGGAGAATTCGCGGTTGTAGTCGTAAGCACCGCCGCGCAGGACTTGGCGGGCGACGTCGGTATCGCCGAAGTACTCGATGCTGAAAAGATCGAAGTTGTAGAGGCCGCGGCTGACCGGTAAATCCTTGCCCCACCAATCGGCATTGCGCGTGAAGGTGATGCTGCGACCGGAGTCGACTTTGCTCACCCTGTAGGGGCCACTGCCCAAAGGTGGCTCATAACCGCCACCATTGGCGAAGTCGCGAGTCTTCCACCAATGCTCGGGAAACACCGGCAAGGTCGCGATATCAAGGGGCAGGGTACGGTTTTCATTACTTTTAAAGTCGAACCGAACCGTCAGAGGTGATTCCACTTCGACGCCTTTGACATCGGCAAATTGAGTGCGATAACGCAGGCTGCCCTGGGTCATCAACAGGTCGAAGGTGTAACGAACGTCTTCGGCCGTGATCGGTTTGCCGTCTGCAAAACGGGCCTTGGGGTTCAGGTAGAAGCGCAGGAACAAACCGTCGTCCGAGCGCTCCATCTTCTGTGCCACCAGACCGTACACGGTGTATGGCTCGTCCAGCGAACGCTGGGCGAGAGGCGAGTAAAGCAGGCCGTCGATCTGTGTGACGCCAATGCCTTTGTCGATGTAAGGCAACATATGATCGAAATGACCGATTTCGACGGCCGAGCGGCGCATCGTGCCACCCTTGGGGGCTTGCGGGTTTGTGTAGGCAAAATGACTAAAGCCGGCAGGATACTTCGCCGGTTCACCGTACACGGTCAATGCATGTTGCGGTGCTGCATTCACACCGGCGGCGCCCAACAACAGGGCCACGGCCGTGAACAATAAAGTAGGGAAAGCCAGTCGCATTGTCAGCCTTAGAGCCGGGTGGTCAATAACCGCAATTTGTACGCTAGAGGCGCGTCCCTTGCCACCCGTATCACGTATCCGAAACACAACGGCCCACCAAAAGGCGGGCCGCTGTGCAGAAAACTTAAAGGTTGATCAGTCCTGACGGCTGGTCACTTCCAGCAGGTGGTAACCGAACTGGGTCTTGACCGGGCCTTGCACCACGTTGATCGGTGCGCTGAAGACCACGGCGTCGAATTCCTTGACCATCTGGCCTGGACCGAACGAACCCAGATCACCGCCCTGGCGGCTGGAAGGGCAAGTGGAGTTGGTTTTGGCGACTTCGGCGAAATCAGCGCCGCCTTCGATTTGGGCTTTCAATTCGTTGCACTTGGCTTCGCTGGCAACGAGGATGTGACGGGCAGTGGCTTTGGCCATGGAAAAATACTCCTTTCAATGTTCAGTAAAGTGCGGAGCCTACCGGATTCAGTGGTCTATTTCTCCTCAAAGTTCCCTCCAGTTCGCACAGATCGCTGGCATTCCTTTATAGACCGGCATTTCTCAGACGCTCCGCATGCTGCACATACAGGGCAATCGGGTCGATGCCCTTGCGCAACGGACCGGCGGCCTGGCTGAGGCTGTCCAGATGATCCAACGGATAGTCGGACCGGATGACTTTGCCCAAATGGGAGCTGTAGCGGCCAACCAGGCCGTCGTTCTGCTCGGGTTCGGTGGTGAAGTATCGGGAAAAGGCGCGGAGGAACCCGTGCAGCGGACTCAGTGCATCAAGCCCTTTGTCGAGAATGTCGCCCTGCAGGGTGCCGCTCCAGGAGTAATAACGTACGCCGCCGACCAGTTCGCGACCCTTGCCGCCCCAGGTTTTCGGCAATCCCTGGGGGTACTTGTCGTTGAACGCGCCTACGCCTTCGGTGGTCAGGGCATTCAGAGCGGCGATGGCGTTCTGCGGCAGGTGACGGTGGCCGCTGAGCAACGACAGAAAGTCTGCAAACAACGTTGCAACCGTCGCGGCGACATGTTCCGGCAGGCGCCCGGGCGTCAGCGCCTTGCGCAAGAAGTCGGCCAGTTCCGAGCCGTGATTCGGTCCGCTGACGGAGGTCACCGAAGCGATTGCCTCCGGCGCTGTCGCCGCCGCATACCGTGCAGCGAGTGCGCCTTGGCTGTGGCCGATCAGGTTGACTTTGTTTGCACCGGTTCCTTCCAGTACCCGCTCGATCTGCGCCAGAAGTTGGTCGCCGCGGACTTCATTGCTATGGGTAGCCGACAAGTGCGGGATAAACACTCTTGCGCCTGCACTCCTGAGGGCCTGCTTGACGTCATGGAAGAGTTCGACCTTGCCGATGCGATCGAAGCCGAAGAGCCCGTGGACCAACAGGATCGGATACTGAGTAGTTGCATTCCGTAGCATGTTCTTTCCTTTTTCGCAGTCGTTCAGAGGTGTGTTGATGGGCTCACTCTAAAGCACACCCGCTGTTCGACGTTGTATGAAAAAGCCGCTGTAATCTGATGAAAACGGCATAGAAAATGTACGAAAGTTCGAAAGTACATGAGGTCTTGGTCGGAATATTTGGACATCTTTTTATCTGTAACAGAGCAGTTTTACTGCGATGGCCTACTCCGCGAACACCCTTTGCCTGTTAATCGTGTCTCGATTCCGACGTCCAGTCCTCGATAGGAGGACTGAAAGAGGGTATGGCTCACGCCGATTGTTGATCGCTGCTCTGCGCTCTGAGCCGGTCGGCTGCCTGGCGCAACAATGATTCCGTCCCGCTCCAGCCAAGGCAGCCGTCCGTGACTGACACGCCGTAACGCATGGACGGGCTCAGCGGTTGGCAGCCTTCGAACAGATGGCTCTCGATCATCATGCCGATCAGTGATCGATCACCTTGCAGGCGCTGTTCAAGCACATCGTTAAACACCGCTGGCTGACGCAACGGGTCTTTGCCGCTGTTGGCATGGCTGCAGTCGACCATGATCCGGGCCGGGATCTTCAGTTTGGTCAAATCACTGTTCACCCGGGCGACGCTGTCGCGGTCGTAGTTCGGCCCGCGGTGTCCGCCACGCAGCACCAGGTGGGTGTCGGGATTGCCCGGTGTTTGAATGATTGCCGGATGACCCTGGCTGTCGACACCGAAATGGCGATGCGGATGGGCGGCGGAGCGCATGGCATCGCTGGCCACACCGACACCACCATCGGTGCCGTTCTTGAAGCCGACCGGCATGCTCAGGCCGCTGGCCATTTCACGGTGGATCTGCGATTCGGTGGTGCGAGCACCAATGGCGACCCAGCTCAGCAGGTCGTCGAAGTAGCCGGCAGCCATCGGTTGCAGCAGTTCAGTGGCAATCGGCAGTCCCAGGCGGAGCATTTCGCGCATCAACTCGCGGGACAGCGTCAAGCCGCCGGCCATGTCATCGCTGCCATCCAGATGGGGATCGTAGGCCAGGCCTTTCCAGCCGATGGTGGTGCGGGGTTTTTCGACGTAGGCGCGCATCACCAGCAGCATTTCATCACTGACCTCGGCGGCGAGGCGGGCGAGGTTGCCGGCGTATTCGAGGGCGGACTGAGGATCGTGAATCGAGCAGGGGCCGACGATGACCAGCAGACGGGAGTCTTCACCGTTGAGGATCGCGCGAACCGCTTGGCGGTGGGCGGCGACTTGCTGGCTCAGGACGTTGCTGAGTGGCAGTTGCTGTTTGAGTTGCAATGAGCTGGGCAGACGCTGGGTCAGCGCTTCATTGGCAGGGCTCAAGGTGGACAGCGGCAGTGCAGAGACGGACGAGTTCATATTCGGGCTTCCTGGGCTGGCGGCGGGTTCGTTCCCGCGCACTCGGCCCTACTGGGGTGTTCGACAATTGGCCGGATTGGCTGCGTGTGTGTGCTTGCCACCTGTGGGTGACCGATCGGAGGCGGCAGGCTGTCCCGAGCGGAGGCTGCTAAATCGCCAGGCGGTAAAACTGTCGTAACGGTAATAAGTGGCGTAGTTCATTTTTGAATCCTCTGGTTGTCTGGTGTGTCGCTAAAAATGTGCGGGGCTGAAAAAACAAAACCCCCGGTCGGGAAGCCGACCGGGGGTTGAGAATTCTCTGGTGGCGACCCGTTTAAAGTGGGCGCCGTGTGGGTATCAGGCGCGCCAGTGGCTAAACCAATACCCAAAATAAAAGCTGACCGGAGCACAAACGTCATTCACCCGGGCAGCCGACACCGAGCGCAGGGCGCTGACGGTACGAAGCTGTGAGAGGGCGTTGAACATGGTTTATCTCCGATGAGTGCGCCGAGCTTACTCGAGGCCGGTACGTGGATTCAATCAGAAAATGCTATCGATCACCGACGGCATTTTCTATCGCTTGAGTGCGTCACCGGTTGTGACACACTTTGTGTTCCGCTTACGTACAACGTCACAAGGACGAACCATGACGCCACTGATCATCGCCGCTGCTCAATCGACCTCCATCGC
Source organism: Pseudomonas sp. F01002 (assembly GCF_004402115.1). Taxonomy (NCBI): domain Bacteria; kingdom Pseudomonadati; phylum Pseudomonadota; class Gammaproteobacteria; order Pseudomonadales; family Pseudomonadaceae; genus Pseudomonas; species Pseudomonas sp. F01002. The sequence goes on from NZ_SOPU01000004.1 coordinate 120,837, forward strand.
CGGTGACCTTGCCGCAAACATGGTGCGGCATCAGCGCTTCATGCAAGTTGCCGCGGAGCACGGCGTGCAATTGCTGGTGTTTCCGGAGTTATCGCTGACCGGGTACGAGCGTGGACTTGCGGCTGAGCTGGCCATTGCGCCTCACGCCGAGGTTCTGCAACCGCTACGGGATTTCGCGCGGGAAGTCGGTGTGACGACTGTCGTCGGGATGCCGATTCGGCTGTCGGAAGATTCGCCAGTATTGATTGGGGCGCTGGTGTTGGGCGCTGATGGATCGCTCGGGATCTATAGCAAGCAACATCTGCATCCAGGCGAGGAAGTGGCATTTGCACCGGGAACCGGCGGTTCGACCCTGACCATAGGTGCCGATACGGTCGCGTTGGCGGTGTGTGCGGATTTCTCTCACGCCAGTCATGCCGCCGCGGCGGCCCAGCAGGGCGCGGATCTCTATGCGGCAGGCGTGCTGATCACGGAAAACGGCTACGCCCCGGATACCGCGTTGTTGCAAGGCTACGCCAGCGCTCATTCGATGGCGGTGCTGATGGCCAACCATGGCGGTGCAACGGGTGGCTGGGAATCGGCTGGACGCAGCGCAATCTGGGCGTCGGACGGCTCGCTGATTGCGGCCGCACCCGGAACCGGTAACCTGATGGTCGTTGCTCGACGCAACGCTGACGGCTGGAAAGGGCAATTAGTGGAGGTTGCATTGGGGTGATGGTATTTGAATTACGTCCGGCGACATCCCGGGACCTCGACTTCGCTCGTGAACTGACCCGCAACAACATGCTCCGCTATTACATTCAGCACGATCTGCTGTGGCAGGACGAAGGGTTCGATGTTGGCTGGGCAGGGCGCGAGAACTGGTTGATTGTAAGTGGCAGTACCGTGTTGGGCTTTTTCAGTCTGAGTCGTGACGCCAAATCCCTGTACATCCGCGAACTGCACGTCCTCGAAGCGTTTCGAGGGCAGGGCGTCGGTTCCTGGGCGATTGATCAGGTATTCGACATGGCGTGCAAGGAACGGCGTCCGGCATTGCGTTTGACGGTTTTTGAAAACAATCCCGCGCAAGCGTTGTATGCGAGAAAGGGCCTGAAGGTGGTCGGCACGGACGAGTGTTTCCTGAGAATGCAGCGTGATATCGATGCCTCGCCTGGCTGAAACACGCTTACGACAAGCCTTTCAAGATGTATTGAAACTTTTTATATGACGCTTGCCGCTAGGTCTGCCAGTTGCTTTTTGCTAAGGTGTCGGCAACCCAATAAGACCATTTCGCGAGGTGTCTGCTTGATTAGGGTGCTAGTAGTCGATGATCATGATCTCGTTCGTACAGGCATTACACGAATGCTGGCTGACATCGATGGCCTGCAAGTAGTCGGCCAGGCTGAGTCAGGCGAAGAATCCCTGCTCAAGGCGCGTGAGTTGAAACCCGATGTGGTACTGATGGACGTCAAGATGCCCGGCATCGGCGGTCTTGAAGCCACACGCAAATTATTGCGCAGTCATCCGGATATCAAAGTCGTCGCGGTCACCGTGTGCGAAGAAGATCCGTTTCCGACTCGGTTGTTGCAGGCAGGGGCCGCAGGCTACCTGACCAAGGGTGCCGGATTGCCGGAAATGGTCCAGGCCATCCGCCTGGTGTTTGCCGGGCAGCGCTACATCAGCCCGCAAATTGCACAGCAACTGGCGATCAAATCCTTCCAGCCGACCAATGATTCGCCTTTCGATGCCTTGTCGGAGCGGGAAATCCAGATCGCGCTGATGATTGTCGGCTGTCAGAAGGTCCAGATCATTTCCGACAAACTGTGTCTGTCGCCAAAAACCGTGAACACTTACCGTTACCGCATTTTCGAAAAGCTTTCGATCAGCAGCGATGTCGAGTTGACGCTGTTGGCGGTTCGTCACGGCATGGTCGATGCCAGCCTCTGAAAATGACTGAAGTCTTCGATCCAAGCGCCTTTCTGTCGACGGTCAGTGGGCGTCCCGGTGTGTATCGCATGTTCGACAGCGAGGCACGCCTGCTCTACGTCGGCAAGGCCAAGAACCTCAAGAATCGTCTGTCGAGTTACTTCCGCAAATCCGGTCTTGCGCCCAAGACCGCGGCGTTGGTCGCGCGTATCGCTCAGGTCGAAACGACGATTACGGCCAATGAAACCGAAGCCTTGTTGCTTGAACAGACGCTGATCAAGGAGTGGCGTCCGCCCTACAACATCCTGCTGCGCGACGATAAATCCTACCCCTACGTCTTTCTCTCGGATGGCCAGTTTCCACGCTTGAGCATCCATCGCGGTGCAAAAAAGGCCAAGGGCAAATACTTCGGCCCTTATCCCAGCGCCGGCGCCATTCGCGAAAGCCTGAGCCTGCTGCAGAAGACGTTTTTCGTTCGTCAGTGCGAAGACAGTTATTACAAGAACCGCACCCGTCCTTGCCTGCAATACCAGATCAAACGCTGCAAGGCGCCCTGTGTCGGGCTGGTGGAGCCTGAGGTATACGCTGAAGACGTACGGCACTCGGTGATGTTCCTTGAGGGGCGCAGCAATGCGCTGACGGATGAGTTGTCCGCAGGAATGGAAGAGGCGGCGATCAACCTCGAGTTCGAACGTGCGGCCGAGTTGCGGGATCAGATTTCATTGCTGCGCCGGGTCCAGGACCAGCAAAGCATGGAGGGCGGGACGGGCGATGTCGACGTGATCGCGGCGTTTGTCAATCCGGGTGGTGCCTGCGTTCATTTGATCAGTGTGCGTGGCGGGCGGGTGCTGGGGAGCAAGAACTTCTTTCCGCAGGTGGGTATTGAAGAAGACGTTTCCGAAGTCATGGCGGCGTTTCTCGGCCAGTACTTCATCAGCAGTCCTGAGCGCGACTTGCCGAGCGAACTGATCGTCAACGTGGTTCACGAAGACTTCCCGACCCTGATCGCGGCCATCGATGAACTGCGCGGTCGTGAATTGACCATTAGTCATCGGGTTCGTGGTACGCGAGCACGCTGGCAACAGTTGGCGGTCACCAATGCCGAGCAGGCACTGGGAGCGCGACTGGCCAACCGTCAACACGTTGCTGCACGTTTCGATGCGCTGGCAGAAGTGCTGAACCTGGACGAACCGCCACAGCGCCTGGAGTGTTACGACATCAGTCACTCCAGCGGCGAAGCAACCGTGGCATCCTGCGTGGTGTTCGGCCCCGAAGGTCCGATCAAGTCCGACTATCGTCGCTACAACATTGAAGGCGTCACTCCGGGTGATGACTACGCCGCGATGCACCAGGCCCTGACCCGACGCTTCAGCAAACTGAAGGACGGGGAGGGCAAGCTACCGGACATTTTGCTGGTGGACGGTGGCAAGGGGCAGCTGTCCATGGCCCGCGACGTGCTCAATGAACTGGCCGTGCCTGATCTTATTCTGCTGGGCGTGGCCAAGGGCGCCACGCGCAAGGCCGGTTTCGAAACCCTGTACCTGAACGATGCTGCCCACGAATTCACCTTGCGCGGCGATTCCCCCGCGCTGCATTTGATCCAGCAGATACGCGACGAAGCTCACCGTTTCGCGATTACCGGGCACCGCGCCCGTCGTGGGAAAACTCGCCGCACGTCTACACTGGAGGGCGTTGCCGGTGTCGGACCGACCCGTCGCCGCGATTTGTTGAAACATTTTGGTGGATTGCAGGAGCTGTCTCGTGCCAGCATCGAAGAGATCGCCAAAGCACCCGGCATCAGTAAAAAGCTCGCAGAGTTGATTTATGCCAATCTGCACAGCGAGTAGAATGCCCCCCTCACCTCGTAGCCAGTTGTGCCGATGAATATCCCTAATCTGATTACCGTACTACGCGTCCTGCTCATTCCGATCTTCATTTTACTGTTCTACCTGCCGTATCAATGGAGCTACCTGGCGTCCGCCTCGGTCTTCGCATTTGCCGCCGCCACAGACTGGCTGGATGGGTATCTGGCTCGCCGACTGGAACAAAGCACACCGTTCGGGGCTTTCCTCGATCCCGTGGCTGACAAGCTGATGGTCGCTGTTGCGCTGGTATTGCTGGTGCAAGAACATGGCAACCTGTGGCTCACACTGCCGGCCGCCGTGATCATCGGTCGCGAGATTGTCGTCTCGGCACTTCGCGAATGGATGGCCGAACTCGGCGCCCGCGCTCACGTCGCGGTGTCGAACCTGGGTAAATGGAAGACCGCCGCGCAAATGCTGGCGCTAGTGATCCTGCTGGCCAATCCGTCGGATTTCACGTTCTGGGTGCTGCTGGGTTACGCCTTGCTGCTGATATCCGCGGGCCTGACGTTGTGGTCCATGGTCCAATATTTGCGGGCTGCCTGGCCGCATCTGAAGACCGACGTGGAAAAGAAATAAACTTTTTTGAATCAAGGGGTTGACGGGGCATCTGGATTCTATAGAATGCGCCTCACCAAGACGCGGGAATAGCTCAGTTGGTAGAGCACGACCTTGCCAAGGTCGGGGTCGCGAGTTCGAGTCTCGTTTCCCGCTCCAAGCATTAAAAATGGATCTCTGAAAGAGGTCCATTTTTTTCGTCCAAAGAAAAGTCTTTCTTTGGCTTTTGCCGCGCCCCCTGAAAACACTCGGATCCAGCCCCAATGGGCGCATTTTCCAGTACATCAATCCGGTGCTCGGCAGATCGGTTTTTTCGTGGTGCCAGTCTCACCGCAAACCGTACAAATCTCCTCCATTCATACGAAACGGAGATTGTGCGATGGCTCTCACCAAGACCGCGGTCCGACACGCCAAACCCAGTGCCAAGGACTACACCCTCCCTGACTACGACGGTCTCGCCCTTTTCGTGAATACGAAAGGCACCAAGTGCTGGCACTTCCGCTTTTCCTGGGCGGATAAGCAACCCCGTATTTCTCTCGGGACCTACCCTGAAATTAGTCTACGAGAGGCTCGCGCTCTGCGTGATGTTGCCAGGGTTCTGATCGCCAGGGGTATCGATCTGCGGGCCCATCGACGACAGGAGCGCAATGCCTTACGCCTGGCAACGGAAAACACCTTCGAAGCGGTCTTTCAGCGTTGACGTGATTCAAGGCGTTGAGTCTGAGGATGCGCTGGAGGTGGTGTGCAAGATTGAACGTCGTGGTGCACTGACGGCGGCGGAGAAGTGTCGAACCTGGTTAAATCAACTTTCCGATACGCGATAGTTGAGGCGGGGCTCGAGACCAATCCGGCCGCCGGCCTCGATAGTGCGGCCGTGCCACAGCCTCCCGCTTCAATTTGCTGCCGAAGCGGCTGACAGCGCTGGCCGCTCAGGTTGAGATAAGGGGGATGTGCCTCACATTCGCTCTTCATGGCCTGTGAACCCTTTGGGCCAGGTCTGTGATTAGTCGTTGGGCAGGTGCAGCTGCACCTCCATGGCGTCATGAAGGAGTCTGATGATCTCGATCACTTCGTCGTTTGCCACACGATAGAACACGATATGGCGCGGACTTTTGACCGTTCCATGGGGTTGTTTTGCCTGCTGGCGTGAGTGGATGAGGTGATAGCTGCGAAGGCCCGGTGCAAGCTCATCACGGTCGTGGCTGCCAATGCGATAGGGCATGCCGGCGATATCTTGCAGCGCGGCGAGGATCAGCGCCTGGTAGCGCTGGCGTGCTCGATCGCCGAACTGAGTCTGAGAGAGTCTGAGGATGTCGACAATATCGGCGCGCGCCGCGTTGGAAATCCGATACTGCGGCATGCTCAGTGTTTCTCCCTCGCGGGGATGGTTGCCTCCAGGCTCAACCCCTCGAGGTAGTGCTCCAGATCCCCTTCGTTCAGCTGAGTAAAGCGCCCGTGCTCAAGGTCCATGATGCCGATCGATGTTGCCTGACGCAGTGCCTCAATTTTGGCCGCCTCTTCGGCGACGCGCTGCTCCAATAGACGCAAGCCTTCTCGCATCACTTCGCTGGCATTCTGATAACGACCGGACTGAACCAGATCATGGATAACCTGTTCCTGGTGAGGGGTAAGAACAACGTTTCGAGTCGCCATGGGTGGGCTCCAGCTCAGCGCAATCAGGTTTCGATCGTTGGCATATTATGCCATGTTGCCCGCGAACATATAGATTTGGGTTTGTTTCTGACGAACTGGATCGTACGGGTTCATCCGCCGCGCCGAACAGCGCGTGCTGGCTCCGGAGTGTATTTGCAAATGCTCAAAAGGGTGTTGCAGGCGGGACGTCGGCGCCGTCTTGATCAGAGTGGGCCTTGGGCCCTCAGCTTGGCCAGGCCCTGTTTGATGAATCCGGCGTTCTCACACTAGTGTCCGGTAAACATGTTTCATAGTTGAAGGCTGCCTTGGGCAGCCTTCAACTTTTCTCGCTCCTGCCTTCGTCGCTCCCTCAATACTGGGGTTTCGGGCCGTTCAAACAGGACATGAACTATGCGAACCGTCAGCTCGAACAACGAGCCGGTAAATCCTGAGCGACGATGGAATATTTGCAGTAACAGATAGCTGATCAAAGGCACTGTAAATCTGCAAACGCACCGCATTTTCGGAGTAGGCATAAAAGCGTTTGAGCTTCAGATGTTGTTTGATCCACTTGAAAAATAGCTCGATCTGCCAACGATCTTTGTACAAAGAGGCGATTTCTTCAGCTGTCCTCGTGAAGTCGTTGGTCACCAGAACTAACGGCGTCGCATGCCCCTCGCGCTCAACCACGACGCGTCTTACCGACTTTTCCCGGTAGTCGTTCAGGCGTTTGCCGGTCAAATGCTTTTTACCAAACTGGACGACTTCATCGGTCATGACCGAGCTTTGCTCAGTCACGGTCGAGTGCTCATGCAGCACTTTAATATTGGCGTTTTTCTTCAGGCGGGTGACGAAAAAAGCACCTTTGGTCTGCAACTCGTGCCACCAGTTGTAATCGCAGTAGCCCTTGTCGAAAACATACGTCATGCCGGCCTGGATCGGCATTTCCAGTGCATCGCTCAGGTCGTTGACGTTGGCAGGCGTAATGTTCACGTACACCGGGGCCAGTTGCGCCAGATCCAGCCCGACATGCACTTTGAGGCCTTGGGTGATGCGGGTTTTCGTCGCGGCTGTCCAGCCATCGAAGTGAGGTCCGCGCAAGGTGATCGACGTGGAGTCAATCAGGCTAACCATGGCCCCGATCTCCTTGCGCTGCTGGCGGCTGACGGCGCTCATCAGGTACCCGCAAAGGTCCTGTAATGGCCGGTAGTCACGTTTGTTCAAGGCATCGGACATTGTCGAGCGGGCAATAGGGTCGGCTTTAAGATGGTAGCTATGCGGGCCGAAATTTTCGGAGATGGTCGCCAAGGACCGCAGGCTTGAGGCTTGGGTCAAATGGCCGCGGATCAGTGTCACCAGCAATTGCCAGGTCGTGCAGCGTTTGACGTAGCGATCAGCTTGGTGTGTTTCGATGGATTGCTGGAAAAACTGGCGCGGGATCGCACTGAGTAGTTGGGTTAAACGGGTGCTGGAAAACATAAGTCAAAATCGAGTCTGAAAAGTCCGATTATGCCTCACAGCCGCCAACAGCAAGGGGGAGCAAGCTCCCCCCTCGTTTTTTACCGGACACTAGTGGGCGTTCTCACGGATCGTGTGAAGCGCGCCGCGGACATTGTCGCCAGTATCCGTCGCACCTTGGCTCTCAATCCTCAACGTCAACTCCATCAGGGCCGCCTCTAAGCAAGCTGGTTTGGTATAGACGTTCGAGAACATCGGGTAGCGAGTATTCAGTGGGCATCGTTTCGAGGGGGGGCTCCTGGGATGAATGGGTCAGGCCGCTGTCCGATCCGGTTGGTAATCAGTGCCGTTGCGCAGCATCGCCCAAGCCATGCGTGCGGTTTTATTGGCCAGTGCGATAGCGGCCACGTTGGGATGTGAGCGCTCGGCTAAACGGACAACCCACCGGCTGAGTCGATCGTCTTTGGACTTGGCCGTGCGCAGTACCGACCGCGCACCGTGGATCATCAGCGTTCGCAGATAAGCATCCCCACGTTTACTGATGCCAAGCAGTCGATCCTTGCCGCCAGAGCTGTGTTGCTTTGGCGTCAGCCTTAGCGAGGCGGCCAGTTGTCGGCCGTTAGCAAACTGACTGGTATCACCGATGGCAGCAACAAGCGCAGTGGCAATCATCGGGCCGACGCCACGCAGCTGTTGCAAACGGACGGCCGATGGCTCACTTGCAGCGATCGCAGATATCTCGCCATCGAGTTCGCTCACGCGCTCATCAAGTGCGCGCAGGTCATCCCACAAGCCATTCAGCAGACGACAAAAGCGTGCCGTCAAACTGTTATCTGCATCTTCTAGCCAGCACGGTATTGCGCGACGTAGCATCAGTAATTCCTTCGGCGCAACAAGATCGTACTCGGCGATCAGCCCACGAATCTGATTGGCTTTGGCCGTCCGCTGTTCGATTAAGCCGGCCCGAATGCGATGCGTCGCCTGAATATCCTGTTGTTCGATGGTTTTGATGGTGACGAAGCGCATGCTGCGACGGCTCATCGCCTCACAGATTGCCTCGGCATCGTTGGTGTCATTCCTGTTGCTCTGGACGTATGGCTTGACGAACTGCGGCGCGATCAGCCTCACCCGAAATCCACGTGCCTGTAGCTGCGGCGCCCAATAGTGCGCACCGCCACATCTTTCCATTCCGATCTCACAGCCGGGCTCGATCTTCTCCAGCACTGTTTGAAGCCAGCGATCACGAGGTAAACGCTGCTGCCAGACCGGCTGCTCATGACGATCCACGCCGTGAATCTGAAACACGTTCTTGGCCAAACCGACCTCAAAGCGCATAAGCTTCATGTGTAGACTCCTACTCACGGTTGACTGCGGTTCGCACCTTCAGTCTGGCACTCAAGATGCCGAGGTGAGGAGGAGTTCCCACCGCTTATGGCCAGTAGCTGCCTGTCGCAGACCTCATTGAGGTTTAGCCGTATGAGTCCGGTCAGCACACCGCCCGGCTTCCGGCCCGAGGCTAAGTTGTAGGATCAACTCCCACGCATTAGTGCGGACATTATCCATGGAGTCGGTAAGCTCAATGCAACTGTCCGTGTAAGACGGTGTGCCTTCTGATTGGAGCATTACAGATGCCATTCCAGATTCAGAAACGGCGTATTGGCCTCGGTGCCAGGTGTGTTGGCTGAGTTGTTACCGAACTTGTTCTTCCAGTATTCGTAACCCACCCCGGCAAAGAAGGTATCTTTCTTGCCGAAAGTGAGCTCGCCCACGTCCACAAGTAATGTGGCGTGCACGAGCGTTTCGCTCACGGTGTCGTTCCCGAAGCCGTCCTTGCCCTTGGGCGGGATGAAGTTGGCAAAGCCCTTGAACTTGAGCGGTACTGAGCCGAGCTGGAATGGAATCTCCCAGGCGGTTTCCAGGTAGTACGTGTCGTTGAAGCGAATATCGTGCTCCTGGGCGAACGGCAAGCCATTGTGGTTGCGCTCGGAGCGGTACATCAAACTGAAGTCCCAAAAACCTGTCACGTTGAAATTGATCGTCGGGCCGATGACGAGCATGCGTTTTGCCGGCGCGAAGGCAGTGTTTTTGGTGTTCCAGTCGACGCCACCCGAAAGTGACCAGTCCCGAATGGGTCCCCACTTGAAATCCTGGCCGGATATTTTATTCAGTGAAAGTTGATGGTGATATATCGCATACACCTCGGTAGCGCCGTCGCCGTCGCCGTCGGCTGGATCGTCTTTATCGGAAAACAACACCTGCACGTCGAGGAAGTTGCTGCTGTATTTGTATCCGTCAACGTGAGTGAACTCAACGATGTGCTTGGCGATCGGGCCATCGATGCCCGGCTCAGCGAAGTGGGTGCCATACCAGTAACTGATTGAGTTATCGCTCCAGTCGGCAGCTTGCAATGAAGTGGCCGTGGTCAATAACAGAGTACTGATGGCAAAGGTCTGCCGAACGAGAAACGTGCGGTTCTGCATCCTTCATTTTCTTGAGTAGTCGTCCACTTCAGCTTGAGGGACTTTTTTATAAGTGCCGAGAAACTGTCGCCGTTTGAAACCAGCTCAATCGACCGCTGCCGCTGCCTCCAACTTTTCACACACCAGCAAATCCACGTAATGAATCGGTTTGCTCCGATGCATGAGCATCCCGCCGTTACGCAGATTCAACGCCGCCGTCATTTCCGCCAGAATCGAGAGCGCGACGCTTTCGGGCGCATCGCCGCCAAGGTCCAGGCCCATTGGGTAGTGCAGCTGTAGCAATGCATTCGGGGCAGGATTATGTTGGCGAATGTCGGTCAACAAGCGCTCGGTCCGCTCGCGGGGGCCGAGTTGGCCGATGTAGGCCGGTGCGCCTTGCAGCAATTGGCCGAGCCAGTGTCGGTCCTGGCGGTAGCTGTGAGTCATGACGGCCACCGCGGCCCCCTCGATCAACGGTCCGAGGACGATGGAGGCGTCGAGGTTCGCGACGATGACCGCATCGGCCTGCGGAAAGCGTTCAGGGCGGGCAAAGTGGCTGCGGCTGTCGATCACGCTGACGTGCCAGCCCAGCAGTTTGCTCATGCGCACCAGTGGCTGGGCGTCGTGGCCGGCGCCGAAGATCACCAGGCGCGGGGGCGGAGCCACGTATTCGAAGAACACTTCGACTTCTCCACGGGCGTCGGTGTAGAGCCGCAGAGAGGATTTTTTCTCGGTGAGTGTTTTGCGCAGGTCTTTGCGGATGCTGCTGTCGAGTGCGCGATTGCGCAGCGCGGGGCTTGCGTGCGACAACACCCGATCGCCAACCCGCACTGACGTGTGGCGTGACGTGGCAATGATGGTCGCCATGGCCGCCGGTTGCAGGCTGTCACGCACCTGCCGCAACAGATCGATGGCCAATGACGGGGTTTTCGCGCGCAGGCGTTCGAGCATGACGAAAACCGTGCCGTTGCAGCCGAGGCCGAAGGTCAGGGCGCTTTGCTCGTCGTCTTCGTCCTCGGTGGCTCCGGTGCTGTAGCGGCGCACCACCGGCTCGCCAGAATCGGTCAGCCACCAGGCTTTTTTTGCCAGGTCCTGTTCCAGGCATCCGCCGCTGACGGTGCCGATGGTTCGGCCGTGGAGGGGGATGAGCATGCGTGCGCCCGGACGGCGGTAGGCGGAACCTTCGACCTTGACCACGGTGGCGAGGATGGTTTCTTCGCCTTGCCGGGCGCTGGTTTGAATGGCTTGGAGGAGGTCGTTGAGGCCGGACATGGTGTGTTTCCCGAAGGTTGGTGTGTAACGTGTTGGAGCCGGCTTGCTGATGAGGGGCATTTGCACCTGGCACTGACCTTCAGGCCGTCATCGCTGGCAAACCAGCTCCAACATAGGGGGCGGGCGCGGTTAAATCAGTCGACGACATGCATCAACTGCTGCACCCCCTCCCACGCTTCAGCGCGCATGCGCTCCAGGTCCAGTCCCGGAATCACTCCGTCGTCAACCACCAGCCGCCCCCCGACCATGCTGTACCGCACGGCAATCGGCTCACCCGCGACCACCGGCGCCACCGCGATATCGTGGAAGCCAAAGAACCGTGGATGATCGAGGCCATAGATCACCAGATCCGCCGCCTGGCCTATTTCCAGCGTGCCGACCGAGCCCAGCCCCAACACCTGCGCGCCTCCGGCCGTACCCCAATGGATCACGTCTTCGGCCGTGGTGGCCGACGCACCTTGCTCCGCACGATGGATCAGCCACGCGGTATGCGCTTCACCGACCATGCTCCCGGACTCGTTCGACGCCACGCCATCCACCCCAAGCGATATCGGCACCCCGGCCTCATACATTTGTGGTACCGGCGCGACGCCGCTGCCCAGCCGTGCGTTGCTCACCGGGCAATGAGAAATGCCGGTGCCGGTTTGCGCGAGCATGCGGATTTCCCCCGGCTGCAAATGCACCGCGTGGGCGAACCAGACGTCGGGGCCGAGCCATTCGTGTTCGGCGACGAATTCCACCGGGAGGCAGTTGTATTTCTCGCGACAAAAGTTGACGTAGTTCTGCGTCTCCGAAAGGTGTGTGTGCAAGCGCAATCCGAGGCCGCGAGCGGTGTGCGCAAGCTCGCGCAGCAAGGTGGGCGGCAGCGAGAACGTTGGCGTCGTCGGCGCCACCACCACTCGACGCATCGCATCCGGAGTGTCCTGGTGGTACAGCGATTTGAGCCGTTCGATGTCACCGACCATCTGCTCCAGCGTCTCCGGTTGCAGCGCCGTTTTCGAGAATCCCGGATGAGCGCTGGCGGACTCCAGTGCGCCGCCCCGGCACAGCACAAAACGCATCCCGAACGCGTCAGCCGTGTCGAACAGCAGGTCGCCGGTCTCGGTTGTGCCGTTGGCGTGATAGAGGTAATGGTGATCGGCGCAGGTTGTCACCCCCGACAACAGCAGTTCGGCAATGCCTAATCGCGCGGCGATCTGCGCCAGTTGTGGTGTAAAGCGGTTGAGGCGCGGGTAAGGCACGCTCGCCAGCCAGCCTTGCAAGTCTTGATTCAAACCTTCGGGCACGGCTTTGAGCAGGTTCTGGAACAGGTGATGGTGGGTGTTGATCCAGCCGGGATAGACCACCGAGTTTCGGGCGTCGATCACTCGCTCACCGGGTTGCGCAACCAAGCCCTCGGCCATTTCGGCAATGCGACCGTTGACGATGCGGATATCGACGCTACCGGCCCGTGCACGCGTGCCGCGCAGGCCGGTCATCACCGCCAGCGGATTCTTGATCAGGGTGTTTTGAAGTTGAGTCATGGGCTTCTCCAGTCAGAGGCTGTGGGACGCGGGCTTGGTGGCTGCGCTGTCGGGAACGCTGACGCCGTTGAGCGCCGCGTTGAGCAGCACCGACACCAGGCAGGCAATCACCACGCTGCTGTGCAGGAACGGCTGGGACCACTCAGGCATTTGCTTGAACAGGGCCGGCGCCAGCACCGGCACCAGGGCGGCGGCGATGGTGAACCCGACGATCAACACGTTGAAGCGGTTGCGCTCGTAATCGACTTTGGCCAGGGTCTGAATGCCCGCTGCGGCGACCACACCGAACATGGCAATCCCGGCACCCCCGAGGGCAGCGCTCGGCATCGACGCGATGATCGCCCCGGCCTTTGGCACCAGCGCCACGGAACACATCAACAAACCGCTGATCGCCACTACCCAGCGGCTGCGCACGCCAGTCAGAATCACCAGCCCGACGTTTTCCATGAAGGCAATGAACGGAAACGCTGCGAACATCCCGGCGATGGTGCTTGCCAGTCCGTTAGCCCGCAGGCCGTTGATCACCTGTTTTTCTTCCACCGGTTTGTCGACGATGTCGCCGATGGCCACGAACAGCCCCATGGACTCGACCATCTGCACGATCATCACCACCACCATGGTCGCGATCGGGATCAGGCTGAAGGTCGGCAGGCCGAAGTAGAACGGGTAGGGCACGGTAAGCCAGGGCGATTCCTGCACGCTGTGAAAACTGCCCATGCCCAGACCGTAAGCCAGTCCCGCACCCACCAGCATCCCGACCAGCACCGCCATGTTGCGCATCAGCGGGCTGCCATAGCGGTTGACCAACAGAATGGTCGCGAGCACCACGGCGGCGACGGCCAAGTACGACGGCGCCCCGAAATCGCTGGCATTGCGGCCACCACCGACCCACTCATAGGCAATCGGGAACAGCTGTAAACCGATCACTGTGACAATGCAACCGGTGACCACCGGCGGAAAAAACCGGCGCAATCGGCCCACGAACGGCGCGACGAGCATCGTAAAGATCCCCGCGCCGATCACCGCCCCGCAGACCCCGGCGAACCCCACCTCCGGGTTGGTGCCGATGGCGATGACCGGGCCGACGCTGCTGAACGCCACGCCTTGCAGAATTGGCAGGCGCACGCCGAATTTCCAGAAGCCGACAGTTTGCAACAGAGTGGCGATACCGGAGCAGAACAGCGTGGTGCTGATCAGCACCACGGTGTCGGCCTGGGACATTTTCAGGGCGCTGGCGACAATCAACGGCACGGCGATGGCGCCGATGTATGAGACGGCCATGTGTTGCAGGCCAAGGGTGAGCATTTGGCGGACCGGCAGAATCTGGTCGACCGGGTGGACCGTGGAAGGGGTAGTGGCTGACGACATGGAGAATCACCTCTTGCTGTTTTTATGCTGTAGAGAGGGGCATTCGTTCTGATGCCAGGCCGCGACGGATTGAACACTGCGGTCCACTGTGGGAGCGGGCTTGCTCGCGAAAGCGGTGGATCAGGCAACGATGATGTCGACTGACCCACCGCATTCGCGAGCAAGCCCGCTCCCACAGGTTTTGCACCTGGCCTCAGGCATTTCGTACTGTGTTCCCGGAGCCGCCATCCACCGACTCCGGGCCTTGTTCAGCCTGCCAGGCAGGCGGCAAAGCCTTGGTTCAACGCCGCGCGGTCCAGGTCGCGGCCGATGAACACAATCTTGCTGGAGCGTGGCTCCGTGCCCCATGAGGTGGAGGCACGGAACTCGACGAGACTGTGCACCCCTTGCAGCACGTAGCGCTGATCCTGATCCACGACCGCCAGCACGCCTTTCATGCGGTAAAGGTTGTCGGCCTGCTCGGTGCGCAGCGTGCTTATCCAGCGGTGGAACGCGCCCAGGTTCACCGCGCCGTCCACGGCGATGCCGACTGAAGACACGCTGGGGTCGTGGTCATGATCCAAATCGTGATGATGTTCATCGGCGTGGTGATCGTGCTCCGAGCCGATTTCCATCAGTTTTTGCGTGGACTCGAAAGCACCGATACCAAGGATCTTCGACAGATCGATCTCGGCGTAGCTGGAGGTCACCAGATCTGCGGTGGCATTGAGACCCCGGATCTTGCCGCGCAGCACCTCCACCTCGTCCTCGCTGACCAGGTCGATCTTGTTGATGACGATCCGGTCGGCACAGACGATCTGGTCCACCGCCTGGTTATCGACGCCATCCAGTTGCAGGTCTTCCAGATGCTGGGCGATGTGCTTGGCGTCGACCATGGTCACGATGGCGTCCAGTTCCACTTCATCGGCAATCGGGTCGTTGATAAAAAAGCTCTGCGCCACCGGGTACGGATCGGCCAGACCACTGGTTTCGATCAAAATGTGATCCAGCCGCACCGGGCGTGCCACCAGTTCGCGGACGATGCGCACCAGGTCCTCGCGCACCTCGGCGGTGCAGCACACGCAACCGTTGACCATCTCGTAGATTTCTTCGGTCTCGGAGCTGAGCACCAGGTCGCCGTCGATGCCGACTTCGCCGAATTCGTTTTCGATCACGGCAATCTTGCGGCCGTGGTTCTCCTTGAGGATGTAGTTGAGCAGGGTGGTTTTGCCGGCGCCGAGGAAACCGGTAAGGATGGTCACGGGAATTTTGCGGTTCGGGGCAGGGGCGTTGAATGGGCTGTTCATGCGAGCTCCTTTGTTGTTGCGAAATGGCCGGTGGCCGATGGGCCGGGTTCACCCCAGCGCAGCGCGGTCCCGGCGTCGAGGCCGAACAGGTCGAGGACACGGCCGAGGCTGTGATCGACCATGTGCGAAAGGGTTTGCGGGCGGGCGTAGAAGGCCGGCACCGGTGGGGCGATGATCCCGCCCATTTCGGTGACGGCGGTCATATTGCGCAGGTGGGCGAGTGTCAGCGGGGTTTCCCGGGCCATCAACACCAAGGTCCGGCGTTCTTTCAAGGTGACGTCGGCAGCGCGGCCGATCAGCCCCGAGGAGGTGCCGGTGGCAATCTCCGCCAATGTGCGCATGGAGCACGGCGCGACCACCATGCCCAGGCAGCGAAACGAACCGCTGGCGATCCCGGCGGCCACGTCGTCGGCGCGGTGGTAGTGGCTGGCCAGCGCGGTGACGTCCGCCAGTTTGTAGTCGGTTTCATGGGCCATGGTCAGCAGCGCGGCACGGCTGATGATCAGGTGGCTTTCGATGTTCAACTCGGCGAGCAATTCCAGCAGGCGCACGCCGTAGATGAACCCCGACGCGCCGCTGATGCCGACCACCAGGCGCTGGCGGTTCATGACGGATAACTCTTCAGCAGATTGAGTGCACGCGCGACCACGTCCTGATCCAGTTGCGCCTTGATCCCGTCGAATCCCGAACCGCGCGTGGCATCCAGCCCCATGCGCGAGGTGGTGCCGTTGACCGAGGACGAGGGGTCCAGCGGACTGCCGGGCAAACCGTCGATGACGAACATATCCTGATGCGGCTGAAAGTGCGTGGCCAACGCCCACAGCACTTGGCTGTCGTCGGTGATGTCGATGTCGCTGTCCACCGCGATCACGGTTTTCAAGTATGGGTCCCAGCCGAGCAGGGCGAGCATGATCTGCCGCGCCTCACCGTCGCGGCTTTGATCCAGCGCCACGTAGCAATGAAAGTGCGTGCCGGAGTTGGGGTAGTGCACGGCGGTGACGGCGGGGAAGCGTGCCTTGAGTTTCTCGCTCATCTCCGCTTCCCGGGGCAGCCGCGCCAGGGTCAGGTGTTCGGCGTAACGCCCGCCGACCACGTCCACCAGCCAGGCGTCCTTGCGACGCATCAGGGTGTCGACCCGCAGCACATTATTGGTCGAACGGTCCGAGGAGTAGCCGCTGAACTCGCCGAACGGACCTTCCTCGGCATAGGCCGCCGGGTCGATGGCGCCTTCCAGGACGAACTCGGCATAGGCCGGTACGCCGATGCCATAGCGCGGTGTTTTGACCAGCTCCAACGGTGCGCCGAACAGGCCGCCGGCCACTTCGCGTTCATCGCTGCCGAACGGTAAACGTGCTGCTGCGGCAAGCATAAACAGCGGGTGTGCGCCGACCACCATCGCCACGTGCAATTCTTCGCCGCGTTCGCGGGCGGTTTGCAGCATGCGCCACAGGTGACCGCGCGAATGCAGGCTGGTGGCGAGAGTCTGCCGGGCATGACGCATCGAGCGGTGATAGCTCATGTTGGCGATGCCGGTGACCGGGTCTTCGGCAATGATGATGGCGTTGGTGATGTACGGTCCGCGATCACTGTCGAAGTGCTTGAGCATCGGCAGCAGCGCCAGGTCCACGGCTTCGCCTTCGAAAATCTCATCCAGCACCGGACCGGTTTCCACGTAGCGGGGCGCAATCGGATGATTGGCGCGGGTCTGGAAAGTCTCGTGCAACTGCGCCGGGGGGACGCCGAAGATCCGCGCGATGCGGGTCCGGGAAGCGAACAGATTGGTGGCCACCGGCACGCCGAGCGTGCCGACTTTTTCGCAGATCAGCAGCGGATCGCGACCTTGGGTGGCCAAGGCATCGACCAGGGCGGTGACGTCCTGGTCTGCCGAAAGCGATTGGTGAACGGTCAGCACATCGTCCGGGTATTGCCGGCGATAGGCGTCGATGAAATCGTGGAAGTCCTGGGTGTCGCCGAGCGTAGAGAGGGTCATGGTTTCACCTCGTAAAAAGCAGGCGCGCAGGGCTGAGGGCGACGCTCGATCGACAAGCCGTTGGCCTGCCGGTCGATCGAACGCCGGTTCTTCTGTACGCCTGAAAAGCTTCGGTTGTTACAGGTAAGTCGTGGTCAGACGAATGTCCGCCTCGATCAGGTCCTTGGGTGGCGGTGTCGGTTCGATGCCGCACAACCGGGCGATGTTGTTGCCCAGGTAGTCCTCAAGGTGATCCTCATCGATCCCCAAGCCCTGCGGTGCCGGCGAACACAACACTTCCAGTTCCCGCAGCCACATGCCCGGTTCGTTCGGTGGCGAGTCGGTGCCGAAGACGATCTTGTTGCGCGGCAGCTCCTTGGCGAACTCGACGATCCGCGACTGGAAGCACCAGCCGGATTCGCAGTACACGTTCGGCGTGTCCATGGCCATCCAGAACGCTTCGAACGAGTAGTTGCCGCCGGTCTGGATGCCGAAGTGACCGATGATGAAGTTGACCATCGGGAACTCCCGGATGATCGGGTAGAACATCGTCGGGATGGTGTACGGGCCGTCGCCGGTATGGATCAGCACCACGATGTTGTACTTGGCGCAGACCTTCATTGCCGGACGCAGCCAATCGAGCGCGCGGTCCGGGCGATAGCCGTGCATGTTGGCGTGCAGCTTGAGCATCTTGAAGCCGTATTCCTTGATGTGGAACTCCAGCTCCGCCGCACCGTTTTCCGGTCCCCAGCGCGGGTTGAAGTTGAAGTTGCCAATGAACCGATCCGGGTACTTCATGCACAGCTCGGCGATGTACGACATGTAGTCGCGCACGCCTTCGCGGCCCCGGCGGTTGCCGTCGCGATAACCGGTGTTGCCCGGTGGCGGCTGGATGAAACCCATGTCGATGCGGCGCGGTTTGCCGTTGATCATGTACGGGCCGTCCATCAGCTTGAGCATGCGCTCGCCGGTAAACGGTTCACCGGTGTGGCGCCAGGCCTCATCGACCAGGTTGGTGGGGTGCAGATGGGTATCGATAATCATCGGTTCAGCTCCTGGCCAATTGGGTGGTGACTGGGCGCTTGAGTTGCGCCTCGGCTTCGGACACGGAACGCGGCGGCGGGGTTGGCTCGAGGCCGATCATCCGCGCGGTGTTGTTGCCCAAGTATTCCTCCAGAGTGTCCTCGTCGAGGTTCAGTCCTTGGGGCGGCTCATGGCAGAGCACTTCAAGCAACCGCAGCCACATGCCCGGCTCGTTCGGCGGGGTGTCGGTGCCGAAGAGGATCTTGTGGGTTGGCAGGACCTTGGCGAACTCGACGATCCGCGATTGCAGGCACCAGCCCGATTCGCAGTAGACGTTGGGCAATTCCATCGCCCACTGCATTGGTTCGAACACATAGACGCCGCCGGTCTGCACCCCGAAGTGCGCCATGATGAAATCGACGTTGGGGAATTCCTTGATCATCGGCACCCATTCCGACGGAATGCTGTAAGGCCCGTCGCCGGTGTGCAGCTTGACCGGGATGCCCAGCTCGGCGCATTTCTCGAAGGCCGGACGGACCCAGTCCAGCGCGCGATCCGGGCGATAGGCGTGCATGTTGGCCTGCATCTGGACCATCTTGAAGCCGTGTTCCTTGACGTAGCGCTCGATTGCCTCGACGCCGTTTTCCACACCGCAGCGCGGGTTGTAGACGAAGCAGCCAATGAAGCGATCCGGGTAGGTCTGGACCATCTTCAGCGTGTAAGCCATGTAGGCATCGATGGACTCGCGTCCGGTGAGGTCGCCGTCGGTCCAGGTGTAAATGGTGTTGCCTTGTGGTGGCTGGATGAAGGCTTTGTCGATGCGGCGAGGTTTGCCGTTGACCATGTAGGGGCCATCCATCATCTCCAGCAGACGCTCGCCGGTGAACGGGTCACCGTCATGCCTCCAGGCGAGGTCCACCAGGTCGGTGGGATAGCAACTGATATCGATGATCATTGAAGTCGATCTCCTGATAGCGGGGAAGGGAACCTTGCGGTTCGCAGCAGCCATGTCCCGGGCAATCGGCCATTTCTATGCGCATTGCTGCGCATTCCCTCGCCTGGTCGCACCCGGCTCGGGACGCTGGCTGCTTGGGAAGGAGTATTGGAAGGGGGGATCGGATTCGTACAATATTAATTGGGCGAGGGGTTGATACGTGTTCGATATCGGGCAGGTTTTTGTGGTGGATGTGCGGACCTTTTTCGCGAGCAGGCTCGCCCACAGGGAAACGCATTCCAGATGTGGGAGCGGGCTTGCTCGCGAAGGCGTCAGATCAGTGTTTGCAGAGCCAGCGTCTTGATCACCTCAACCACCGGCGCCACCCGCTCGGCCTGTCCCGGCGGCCACACCGCGTAGAGGTTGTAATGCGCCGCAATCTTCGCGTCGTTCAGTTCCACCAACCGCCCCGAACGCAACGCATCCGCCGCCAGCAACCCGCGCACCAGTCCCGCGCCAACCCCAGCCTCGGCGGCAGCAATCAGGTTCGCCGCATTATCAAAAACCACTCGCGCCCCCGGCTCTGTCGGGGTCATTCCCGCGGCATCCAGCCAGGG
This sequence comes from Pseudomonas sp. F01002, assembly GCF_004402115.1. NCBI lineage: Bacteria > Pseudomonadati > Pseudomonadota > Gammaproteobacteria > Pseudomonadales > Pseudomonadaceae > Pseudomonas > Pseudomonas sp. F01002. Next base: position 140,703 of record NZ_SOPU01000004.1, read on the forward strand.
AATCCACGACCGGCGCGTGTACCCCAACAAAGGTAATTCCAGCACCTGCGCGGGAGTAATCGGCACCTGCAAACCATGCCTTTCCAGCAACGCAGGCGATGCCACGGCCCGGACGCTATCGCCACAAATCTGCGACATCTCGCAGTCTTCCCAATCGCCATATCCATAGCGCAATGCCAGGTCCACCCGCTCGAACGAACTGCGATCCGACCGCGGCATCGACAGCAATACCACTTCATGGTCTGGCAATAAATCGAGCAATTCCGGTAGCCGTGGATTGAGCCAGCTCTGGGCCAACTCGCTGTCCACATCGATCGTCAACCGTTGCGCGACGCTGCGGTTTTTCACCGAGGACAGGGCCCGATCAATCTGCGCCAACCCATCGGACAGCACGCTGGCGAACAGTTGCCCGGCATCGGTGAGGTTGCTGCCGCCGCCTTCGCGGACGAACAGGGGCTGGCCGATGAAGTCTTCCAGGCTGCGGATCTGCTGGCTGATGGCGCTATGGGTGAGGTCGAGTTTGCGCGCCGCGCTGGAGAAACTGCCGCTGCGGGCCGCCTGGATGAAAGCACTCATGGACTGCACCGACGGGTATCGCTTGTACATGCTGTTAGTCCTACTTACACAGGATGGCAGAAATCGTCGCTGGCCCGATTTCTCAAGGCTCCCAATAATCCGATCACCAGGCCCGCACAAAGACGGGCCGCTCTCTTGGAGCCTGACAATGATCGAATTCACGGTAAACGGCGAACGACACGAGTTGGTAGAGCCATCGCCCTCCATGCCCTTGTTATGGGTGTTGCGAGACCACTTGAAACTCACCGGCACCAAGTTTGGTTGCGGCATGGGCCTGTGCGGTGCCTGTACCGTGCACCTGGACGGTGTCGCGGTACGTTCCTGTCAACTGCCGGTCGCCGCCGTGGCGGGGCACAGCATCACCACCATCGAAGGCTTGTCGCCCACCGAACAGCATCCGCTGCAACTGGCCTGGGTTGCCGAAGATGTCCCGCAATGCGGTTACTGTCAATCCGGTCAGATCATGTCCGCCGCCGCGCTGCTCAACACCGGGGCGGCGGTCACCGATGACTCAATCCGTAACGCCATGTCCGGCAACCTGTGCCGCTGCGGCACTTACGGGCGAATCAACAAAGCCATCAAGCGCGCGGCTGCTGCGCCGAAGGAGGCGTGATGTCTTTTATCGACGACACTCAGGTCGAACTGCCGCGCCGCATTTTTCTCAAGCAAGCCGCCACAGTCGCGTCCGGTCTGGCGATTGCGTTTTATCTGCCCACGGGCTTAGCGGCGACGGATCCAAAAGTGCCTGCACCTGCGGCTGAATTCGAGCCTAACGCCTGGGTTCGCGTGCTGCCCGACGGCACGGTGAAACTGGTGGTGCACAAGCACGATTCCGGCACCGGCACCCAGACTGCATTGGCTGCTTGTGTGGCTGAGGAGCTGGATGTCAACCCGATGACGGTGCAGGTGATCACCCCGGAAAATCCGTTCTTCGAGGTCTACATTCATCCGATCTGGAAAGTCTATTCCACCGGTGGCAGCACCAGCGTGTCGCTGGAATACGATCGCTTGCGGATGGCCGGCGCGACGGCCCGCGCACTGTTGATTGCGGCGGCGGCCAAACAGTGGAAAGTCAGCCCGGACAGTTGCAACACAAAAGAGGGTCGCGTGGTGCATACCGCCAGTCGGCGCAGCCTTGGTTACGGTGAATTGGTGGGTGTCGCCGCGCATTTGCCGGCACCCGCCAAGATCACTCTGAAGGACCCGGCGCAGTTCAAGTACATCGGCAAACTGCGGCACAAGCGCGATGCGGCGGCCAAGGTCTGCGGGCGCTTCAAGTACAGTATCGACGTGGAATTGCCGGAGATGCTGGTGGCGGTGATTCAGCGCACGCCAGTGGTTGGTGCGAAAGTGCTGGCGTTGGACTCCAGCGCTACCCTGCAAGTGCCGGGCGTGCGGAAAGTGATTGCGATTCCTGGCAGACCTGACGTGCTGGGCGGTAATCAGGAGGGGGTTGCCGTGCTGGCCGACAACTACTGGGCCGCCCATCAGGGCCGCGAATTGCTCAAGGTGCAATGGAGCGACTCGCCCCTGGCCGGATTCGACAGCGATAAACTGGCGACGGCCCAAGCGGCGGCCATTGACGACAAGACCACACAACGGGTGTCAGCCATGGCGGCGGGAGATGTAAGCGCTCAATGGCCGAAAGCCGCGAAGCTGCTCGAAGCCGACTATCGCATGCCGTACAAGGTGCAGAACCCGCTGGAGCCGATCTGCATTACAGCCGAGGTGAAGAATGACGCCATTACCTACTGGGGCGGCGTTCAAGTGCCATCCTCGGCGCTGGAAGCTGCGCAAACGGTGTGCAAGATCGCCAAGGACAAGGTCACCATCAACGAGTTGGTGTCCGGTGGCAGCTTCGGGGCGCGGGAGGCCAAGTACTGGTTGTTCGAAGTGGCATACCTGGCGCAGCAGGCCAAGGTGCCAGTCAAGTTGATGAACAGCCGTGAAGACGAAATGCGTGCGCTGTTCATGCACCCGGCGACTCTGCATCGAGTCAAAGGTGCGCTGGATGCTCAGGGTCGGTTGACCGCGTTGCAGCTCAATGCGGTGTCGCCCGCCTCGCCGGAGCAGTGGGAGCCGGGCTATTTCGAACGCCCCGACCACATGGACTACAGCACTACCGAGGCTATCACCGCGTGGGACTTTGCTTATCGTCCTGCGAATCTGGACCTGGTCTGGGTCAGGCACGAAAGCAACGTGCCCAGCGGCTGGTATCGCTCCGTGAGTTTCATTCCCAATGTGTTTGCCGTGGAAAGTTTCATGGATGAACTGGCCCACAGCTCGGGACAGGATTCGTTGGCCTTTCGCCTGGCCAACATGCAAGACCGGCCCCGGCACGTCGCGGTGCTGAAGAACGCCGCCGAACGTGCCGGTTGGGGCCAGCCATTGCCGGAAGGGACAGCCTTGGGGATCGCCACCAATCAGGGTTACACCAGCTTCATCGCGGTGGTCGCCAGACTTTCGAAAAAAGACGGTGTGATCAAGGTCGATAAGCTCACCTGCGTGGTCGATTGCGGCTTGGCGGTGTCGCCGGGCGGTGTCGAAGAGCAGATCTACGGCGGCTTGATGTGGGGCCTCGGCCACGCGCTGTTCGACCGCATGGACATTAAACAGGGCAGGGTGGTGCAGAGTAACTTCCATGATTACCGGGTGCCCCGGATGTCGGACATGCCGGCGATAGATATTCTGGTACTTGACGGCGAGCCGAGCAAACCTGGAGGTGTCGGTGAACTGGGCAGCCCGTCGGTGGTCCCGGCCATCGCCAATGCGCTGTTCAGCTTGACTGGTGTGCGCCAGCGCTCGACGCCACTGACCCTGGGATAGCCGTCATGGACTTGCGATTGCTGCGGTATTTCATGGCCCTTGCCGAGGAGTTGCACTTTGGCCGGGCCGCCACGCGCTTGCACATCTGTCAGCCGCCGCTGAGCCAGCAGATTCGTCTGCTGGAAGAGGAACTGGGTACGCCGCTGTTCGAGCGTAGTCATCACCGGGTCGAGCTGACGGCAGCCGGACAGATGCTCAAGGAACAGGCGCCGCTGGTGTTCGAACAACTGAACCGCGCGCTGGACCTGACGCGTCAGACCGGTCGTGGTCAGTTGGGCGAGCTGGAAATCGGCATGATCAGTTCGGTGATGGTTGGCGTGCTGCCGCGGGCCTTACACCTCTTCCGCGAGCGTTATCCTCAGTTGTCCTGGCGGCTGCATGAAATGACGCCGGCGGCACAGGTCATGGCGTTGAAGGAGAAACGCATCGATGCCTGTGTGTTCCGGGTCGGCTATGACGATCCGCAGTTGCGCAATGAACTGCTGATCTACGAGCCGATTCGCGTGGTCATGCCTGTCGATCATCCTTTGGCTCGATGCGAAAGCCTGGCGCCGGCGGACTTGGCACAGGAGCCTTTTGTGGCGCTGGAACTCAAGCAGTCGCGATTTGCTGATTTTCTCTATCAGTGCTGCATCAAGGCCGGTTTTACCCCACAAATCCGCCAACAGGTGATCGAGGTTCAAACCTTGCTCAGCCTCGTGCAAGCCGGTTTCGGTGTGGCGTTATTGCCAGCGTCCATCGAGCAGCTGGCGCCAGCCGGCCTGGTGTTCCGCCGCCTGACCCCAGCGTTGCCGGAAGTGCCGTTGTACGTCACTTACCGCGCAGACGATGACTCGCCGGTGCTCAAACTGTTTCTCGATACGTTGCGCGAACGAGTTCTCGAAGAACGCCAGCAACCCCTTCTCAATTCCATAACGCGGATTTGATTTATTGTGAATATCGACATTGACGTCAAAAAGACGCTGGAGAAACGCCAAATCAATGCCTGGCCAGCCGGACAAATGTATTCATTTTTTGAAGCGTCGTAGATGAAGGCATCATTGTTAAAACGCCCGTCGGCTTGGCTGCTGAGGTCATTGGCTTGGGCACATAGGCGGTGATATTAGCGTCGTGACAAGCCAGGATTTCCTCGCTTTTGAAGTAACCGCGGTCAGCCACTACCGACAGCATTTCTGACGCCATCGCCTCGCGGGCCTGCTTGGCCATTGGGTGAGCTGATCGCGGTCGGAACGCGCTGAAGTCCTCAGAAATCATAGCAATGGTTCGCGAAGGTGCTTATACACACCTGACGAAGGAATTATCACGTCCAACCACCTCACCCGGATTGAGTACTTCCGCTACCTGCAAGGCCCCAAAGAAGCAAACGTGCTGCGCGTCGTGCTGCCTGACGGGGGTTCCAAATTGAATACGAAAGGCCTGAAGATAAATTCACTTTCCTGTCCTTTCAAGGGAGTCAATTGATGCTGGAGCAGGATGATTTGTGTCCATTCGACACGGCCCCCTCAGTAGGGGTCAGAACAATCCCTCGGGCGTTGAAATATAACCATTCGGAAAAAATGGGTCGAGTGTCGCTCGGGCCGGTAGGCAATACCATTTGAATCCAGCATATTTTAGGGGCCGGGAGCAGGGAGCAGCAGGACGGAACCACTCGAGCAATTCCGCTATCGCAGCATTCATGAATCCCCGCCTGCCTATTTACCTGCGAGCTGTTTGCTTGCTTGTTTAGTTCGCCGGTGAGGAATAGATTCGGTTTTGAGCGTTTTCACACTCAAAATTGAAATGGATATCGCCGTGACTCAATTCCGATTGCTCGTTCAGAACTGCACTCCTGACGCCAGCGACCTCTACTTCGTCGTCCAACAAGCCCGGGCCGCTAAGCCTTGCGAAATGGTGCATCAATCCAGTGCGGTGACCGAATGCGCGTGATGATTCTGGATGATGACCCCTGGATAGCAAACCTTCTGGAACAGCTGGTTTTGAGCATCCGTCCGCTGGCGCAAGTCGATTGCTTTGGCGATGTTGCCAGTGCCTTGTATGCCTGGCAGCAGAGTGCCTACCAGATGGTCATGGCCGACTGGAATCTACCGGATGCCAGCGGTGTAAGCCTGTTGCAAACGATTCGTGCACAGGATCTGAAAATACCGCTGATTATGATCACCGGACGTTCCGATCGAGAAAGTGTCTTGGCAGTCAAGTCTCTCGGGATCAGCGCGTTTTTTACCAAGCCGTTTCAAGTGTCGCGTGTCGTTGATTGCCTCAAAGCGCTCCTTCCTGCCGATACGGCTGTGCAAGTGCCCGCTGTTATTGATGAAAACCTGATCGACTATCTCAGTGGATTATCCACCCATGGGCTGGATCTGCCGTTACTCGCTCAGGTGAAGGAAAAACTCCAGCGTGGATATGGGGGAGAGCAGCTGGATATTCGCGATTTGGTCCAGGATTGGCAGCATGATCCGGCGCTGTGCGCTCATCTGATTGCGGCAGCCAACAGCGCGGCGTATCACGGGGTGGGCCAACCCTGCACCAGTTTGATCGATGCCATTAAACGATTGGGCGGGCTTACCAGTGTGAATCTGGCGTTAAGCCAGGCCCTGCGACAGACCAATACCCAAACCAATGGGGTGCTGATGACCTGCATGCAGTCTTATCTGGATGATGCCGAGGGTCTGGCTGAACAGGTTGTTTTCCTGGCTCGACGATGCAAGCTGGATCCGACGCCACTACAGAGTGCTGCGTTGCTGCACCGGATGGGCGAGCTTTGTGTGCTTTACCAAATCCAGAAGTGGGAGGGCCAGGGGCATAGGGTGGATGAAGAACTGCTCACCCATGCCCTGCGTGATTTCGCCGCCCCCTTTGCCATCAAGTTGAAAGCCGCCTGGGGACTCCCTCAAGCACTGCGTGAGTTGATAGGTGCGATCTATGCGTTGCCTCCCATGCAGATACGCCGCGAACAAGTGGTCATGCGCCTTGGGGCTGCTATGAATAATGGAGAGCCTGAAGCGGACCTCAAAAGACTGCAACGATTGGCGGGCCTGGCCTGAGCGCATTCGGGGACACCAACAGGACATCTCACCGCCGAAAAGCCGGGCGAGGATTTTTTGTTATTAAATACAAGGGATTTGCGAGGGCCAAAGGAATGTGCGACAAGACGTTTATCTATATTTCCGTCCTATTCCCTTGGCTCAAATATGCACATTTTTATCCACGGGGTTCAGGGTTAATGTGATGCATACGAACTAAGTTGCAGACGCTCTCAACAGGGTTCTAATTTTAATATTGAAGGCTTGAAGGTCTTCTGTAATGGGACAATGCGGGTGAGAAAACATAAGTTTTTTGCATTGAGCTGGGGCGTAACCATCACTCTGGTGGTGGGGTTAGGGGTAAGCATTCTGGGTGGCTGGATCCTCGAACGCATCAACGAGCAGCAGGCTCAAGAAGCGATCGCCGCCGCCACCGAGGAAGCCGCGGAGTTGGTTTTAACTCGCCTCGGTCTTTACCAATACGGATTGCGTGGCGCTCGTGGCGCGGTGCTGACAGCGGGTGAGCATGGCATCAGCCGCGAAGTTTTTGACCAATATCACCAAACGCGCGACCTCGCTGCCGAGTTCCCCGGCGCAAGTGCTTTGGGCTTTATCAGGCGAGTACCGGAGCGCGATGAACGCGAGTTTCTCAAATACGCTCGGGCCGATGGCAAAGCCGATTTCTCCATTCGTCAACTCTCACCCCATTCAGGCGAGCGTTACGTTATCCAGTATGTCGCACCGGCTGAGGGAAACCAGGCTGCAATTGGTTTGGACATTGCGTCGGAAACCGCACGGCGAGAGGCTGCCCAATCCTCGATACAAAGCGGTAGGGTACGGATTACCGGGCCCATCACTCTAGTGCAGGACACAGGGAAACCGCAGCAGTCTTTCCTGGTGTTGATGCCCATCTTTCGCGGCGCAGAGACACCGGCGACCGCTGTTGAGCGAGAGGCCGCAGCGTTTGGCTGGAGCTATGTCGTGTTGCGGACAGAGCAGGTACTGAGGGGCCTGCGCATAGAAAATGAGGCGGTGCATCTGCGGCTGAGGGATATCACCGTCCCAGGGCGAGAGAAGCTGTTTTATGAAAGCACGGACGACTCGACTAGCCATGAAACGCTGATGACCCACCAGGTGGAGCGCGAGGTATACGGGAGGCGATGGCAAGTTGAACTCAGCGCGCACCCGTTGTTCATCCAGCGCCTGCATCAGGTTTCACCAAAGGTCGTCCTGTTGATGGGTGGTTTGCTTACTCTACTTCTGGCTACGCTGGCTAGTGTCGTGAGTGTCAGCCGTCAACGCCGGCGGCAGATATTCGCCGAGCAGGCAAGACTGGCTGCCATCGTCGAAAGTTCGGCCGACGGCATTATCGGAAAAACACTCGATGGCATCGTCACCAACTGGAACAAAGGGGCCGAGCACCTTTTTGGCTATACCGCCGAGGAGGCTGTGGGCCAGACACTGGTCAGTCTGGTTGTTCCTGAGGAGCGTGTCGCTGAGGAAGATCATATCCTTGCGCGCATAAGGGCCGGGGAGCGTATCGCCAGCTTTGATACTCAACGCCGTCGCAAAGATAGCCGGCTGATCGATGTCTCCGCCAGCATTTCACCGATTTATGGCGAGGGTGGTCGCGTCATTGGCGCCTCCAAGACGTTAAGGGATATCTCGGCGAAAAAAGCAGCAGAGGCCCGAATTCTCGAACTCAATTCCAACCTGGAGGAACAGGTTGCGCAACGAACTTCCGAGTTGCGGCATCTCAATCTGTTGTTGGGCACTGTGCTGCGCTCGGCCACCGAGGTTTCGATCATTGCGACGGATCTCGATGGCGTTATCCGTGTGTTCAACAAAGGTGCCGAGCATTTGTTGGGTTATGACGCCGATGAGTTGCTGGGTCAGCACACACCTGAATCGATCCATGTACCAGAGGAAGTCGCTGCTCGCGGCGTTGAACTGAGCGAGGAGTACGCTCAGGCCATCGACGGTTTCCGTGTGTTGACCCATAAACCTGAGCTTGAAGGTGCAGAAACCCGGGAGTGGACTTACATACGTAAGGACGGCTCGCGGTTTCCTGTCACGCTGGTGGTCACCTCCATGCGTGATGGCGACGGGAAATTGAGCGGCTACCTGGGCATCGCGGTGGACATCACAGAACGTAAAGCGGCGGAAAGGGAGCTGGCGGCGAGCCTGGAGACGACACAGAAACAACGTAGTGAACTGATGGCGATTCATGATCAGTTGCTGATGGCTGCTGAAGTAGCCGAACTGGGCGTCTGGTCCTGGACGTTGGCGGACAATGCCTTGCAGTGGAATGACCGCATGTTCGAGTTCTACGGTCAGCCACTGACGTTGCGCAATAATGGACTGAGTTATCAGCACTGGTATTCGCGAGTTCACCCCGACGATGCGGTGTCAGCGGCTGAAAAGCTGAGTGCCGCCGTCGAGGGGAGTGGTGTGTACGACACCATTTTCCGTGTCGTCCGCCCGGACGGCCAGATCCGCTTCATACAGGCAGGTGCGCAGGTCGAACGCAGTCCGAGCGGTGCGGCGCTGCGTGTGACGGGTATCAATCGGGACATCACCTCCCAACGCGAGCTGGAGTCACACCTGCTCTACGCCAAGGAACAGGCCGATACCGCGAGTGCGGCCAAGTCTGCCTTCTTGGCCAACATGAGCCATGAAATACGCACGCCGATGAACGCCGTGCTGGGCATGTTGCAGTTAGTGCAGAACACTGACCTGAATGGTCGTCAACTCGACTATGTGACCAAAGCACAGTCTGCTGCGAAATCCCTGCTGGGCTTGCTCAATGACATCCTTGATTACTCCAAGATTGAGGCCGGCAAGCTGCAACTCGACGTGCACCCGTTCGAACTCGAACCGCTCATGCGTGACCTCTCCGTAGTGCTGGCCGGCAACCAAGGTGAGAAAGAAGTCGAGGTCATGTTCGACTTGGACTCCAATCTACCCAACGACCTGATCGGCGATAGCCTGCGGCTGCAACAGGTGCTGATCAACCTGGCGGGTAACGCCCTCAAGTTCACCCTGGAAGGCCAGATCGTGGTCAGCGTCGAGCAACTGATGCGCACGGAAAACTCTGTGAGCTTGCGCATCGCCGTTTCTGATACCGGTATCGGTATCAGCCCGGAGCAACTTCAGCGCATTTTTGAAGGATTCACTCAGGCCGAGGCTTCAACCACCCGCCGCTTTGGCGGCACCGGTCTGGGCTTGGTGATCTGTAAGCGGTTGGTCAGCTTGATGGGCGGTGAACTTCAGGTGGAGAGCCAGCGGGGTATGGGAAGCCGCTTCTGGTTCGATATCACCCTGGATGTAGCGCCCAGTTCGCTGCTGAGATCTGACAGCCCTGGAGTCGATGTGTCCATACGGATACTGGTCGTCGACGACAACGCCATGGCGGGTGAATTGCTGTTGCGAACCGTTCATGCATTAGGGTGGCAGGCCGACCACGTGAGTGGTGGCACGCAAGCTGTGGAATGGGTGAAAAACGCCCAGGCGAGAGGCGAAGCCTACGACGTGGTACTGATGGACTGGCGGATGTCCGATATGGATGGACTGAGCGCTGCGCAATTGATCCATCAGCAGGGCAACGGCGTACCTCCTCCAATGATCATTATGATTACCGCTTACGGCCGTGAAGTGTTGGCCGACGCAAGCGAGATGGGAGACGCTCCCTTCGTGGGGTTTCTCACCAAGCCTGTCACGCCTAAGCAGTTAGCCGACGCTGTTCAGCGAGCACTCAACGGCAAAGGCCTTGCGCAGCCCCTCCCGTCCAAGTCAACTGGCAGGCCGCAGCGTCTGGCTGGGCTGCGGCTATTGGTGGTGGAAGACAACATGCTTAATCGGCAGGTTGCCGATGAGTTACTGACAGGGGAAGGCGCTCAGGTGATGCTGGCTGAAGGTGGGCTGGAAGGTGTGAGCAGGGTGATGGCTGAGAAGGTGCCCTTCGACGCCGTGTTGATGGATATTCAGATGCCGGATATTGATGGCTTGGAGGCGACCCGTCGCATTCGATCGAATCCACGCTTTGCAGCGCTGCCGATTGTGGCGATGACCGCCAATGCCTCCAATACCGACCGTGAGGCCTGTCTTGCTGGGGGGATGAACGAGCATGTCGGCAAGCCTATAGATCTGGAACAACTTGTCGCAACGCTGCTGTTTCAGGTGGGCCGCGAGGATAGCCAGGCATCTCTAGCCTTGAGGGAAGCCAAGATAGGAGAAGGCGTCATCGAGTCTCGTGCATCGATCATTGATCGTTTTGGCAGTGACCTCGAGTTGATCCGCAACGTACTGCGTAACTTTGGCCCGGAGCTAGAAAAACAGCTTGTCCGGTTGCACGATCAGATCCAGCGGCAAGACGCATCGGGGGCCGCTTTCGTGCTCCATTCCATTAAAGGCAGCAGCGGGACCATGGGTGCCAAGGCGGTGTCGCTACTGGCCGGCGACCTGGAGCACACACTAAAACACGGCGATGCAGAGTCTGTAGCGAGCCTCTTTGCTGACGCAACATGGTTTGACGAATTGAGCAGATTACTGCAACAAAGCCTTGAGCAGATGAATGTCGACTTTGGTCAGAGCCCGAGCGCAAAGGTCTGTGTTGACTCCGAATTGATGTCGCTCACGCAATGGCGAGAATCCCTTGAGGAGATTTTGCTATTGCTGGACGCGGGTAACCTTCAAGCCATAGAGCTGGCAGACGCATTGGCGTCAAAAACACCGCCATCCCTGCGCCCACAGTTCGACGAACTGGTTGTCATGGTGCAGTCACTAGACTTTTCCGCTGCGATGCCGATTGGTCGTGAACTGTTGAGATCTGCCTGATGGAACAATCGATGGAAACCTGGTTACCACATCCCCATAACCGCCCAAAACTCCTCATTGTTGACGACCAAACGATTAATATCCGGGTACTCCATGAGTTGTTTCGTGAGGACTGTGATGTGTTCATGGCCACCAGCGGTGAGCAGGCGATCACGGTATGCCAGACCCAATCACCCGATCTGATTCTGTTGGACGTGGTTATGGAGGGCGTGGACGGGCATGAAGTATGCCGTCGACTCAAGGCTGACCCTGCGACCCAGGACATCCCTATCATTTTCATTACCGCACAGCAGCAGGAGTCGGATGAGGTACTAGGTCTGGAACTTGGCGCGGTGGATTTCATCAGCAAACCCATCAACCCAATCATTGTCAGAGCCCGTGTGCGAACACACCTGACTCTGAAACTACAGAACGATCTGCTGCGTTCCATGGCATTAATGGATGGCCTTACTGGAGTGGCTAATCGACGCAAATTCAATGAGGACATATTGGCGGATTGGCGCCAGTGCTTTCGAGAGCAAAAGCCGCTGTCGCTCATCATGGTGGATGTTGACTTTTTCAAACGCTACAACGACCAATATGGGCACCAGGCTGGGGATGGCTGCTTGAAATCTGTTGCCCAAGCATTGTCTGAAACGGTTAGACGCCCCTACGACCTGGTCGCTCGGTATGGTGGCGAAGAGTTTGCCTGCATCCTACCCAATACAGATCTTTGCGGAGCGGTCCAACTGGCAGAAAAAATGCAAGAGCATATTCGGGCGCTGGGTATCGAGCATTCTGCATCTGATGTAGCTCGTGTGGTAACTCTTTCTCTAGGCGTCGCCACATTGACGCCCACTGACGACCATGAATTTCACACGTTGATAGAGGCTGCGGACAAGCAACTCTATGAAGCGAAGAAAGCTGGTAGGGCCCGGGTATGTTCATCTGCAATGTCGTCCAGTTAAGGATTTTTCCCTTTGCTGACCGCATTTTCAGCTCGGTGTACTGATCGTTGAGAGTGTTGGTGCGGTAGTGCCTACATGGGGGCTGTCGACTAACCTTCACCAGTCTTGACAGCGCGAAAAAGGTTTGAGCTGACTTGTCTCTGACGGTGCCGCAGAGTTCACCTTGAGAATCCTGGTCAAGCGCACGCGCTACCTCACGGAAGCTTTTCCCAAAACCTCACCACTCTCGCGTAAAGCGTATCCGTCCGGCCAAGTCACCTTCCAAGCCCCGCAAAGCCAAGACATGGTGTGCACTTAAATTTAAGTGGGCACCATAGTAGAAGGCGTCATTGGACATGAAGAAGGTGCCCGGAATACTCGCCACCGCAGTGATCGGAGCCATGTATGGGCCCCAGGTCTCTGGCAGCATTGGCAGGAAGCTTGCTGGCATCGCATTGGCCATGCCCGTTCCGGACAGGATGCCTGCCAGGATGCCGGCCGCGAGGAAGATCGCGATCTGATTCAAGGCCGTCGGCGCGTGGGCAGAAATTCGGCGACGTTGATCATGCATGTGCAGTTAGTTGATCGGAGAATGCGACCATGAACAAAATGGAGAGTGGCAACACCTCTGTTACCAGACCAGCCATCAAGCCCACCGTCAGACAGGGGTTTAACCAGAACAGCTTTGGACGGCGCAGTTCGGCACTTTCATCTGACATGGATGGCAGACCTTCGTCGTCAGCCTCATCGTCAAACACGGTGGCGGCAGCGCCCACCGATAAGCGCAGCGTGCCCAAGCGTTGACGCTCAAGAATACCGATGAAGTAAGCCAGCGCCATAACCCCCAGGAAGCCCACCACCATGACCGGAATCAGCGGGACAAACAGTTCGGAGGTATCAACCTGCAAGGACGCTGCGGCACGGGCCAGTGGACCGCCTCACGGCAACAGATTGGTCACGCTCGCCGCAAGTATCACCACACAGGTGAGTGATAACGGCGAGTCGCAGGCGCTTGAACAACGGCAGCATCGCGGTGACGGTAATCATGTAGGTCATTGAACGTCACCATCCAGGAATACTAGACCTGCCAGCAGCGCGGCAAAAACCACGGCCTTCATCGGGTCGCCGTTGATCAGCTTGATGAATTTGCGAATGATCGGATCGAACAGACCGGTATCGAACATCTACGGCGCAAGGCGCGAGCACGCCAGTGGTGCGTTTTATGAACTGGCGCTGGCTGGGACCGAGCCTTGGATTCGGCGGCGGTCAGCAGAATCCACCCTAACCCTTGTTGCTGCCGACAGAGCCATTTGTCACCGCAATGCGCGCCTTAGGGTTTGGCACCCCCAACGCCAGCCTAAGCATGTCGTTGTTTTGCTCGGCGCGCATCACTCTTCGTTTTGGATAGGGACGGTTAGCTCCTGTCGATACTTTGTCTCTGGACAGTATCGTAATCGAAAGGTTTAGTTCCATAGAAAGAATGGATTTCTGTTGCCCAAGACTTGTCGGCCATATTAGGCCAACTGTCCTTGTCAAAGCCTGGTGCATTTTCCAAGCGCTCTTTCTCTATATTGAGTACGAAGCGCTTATTGAGTGTATCGAGTGACAATGCATTCCAAGGTACCGCAAACAGTTTTTCTCCCATGCCAAGAAAGCCACCAAAGGATAGAACGGCATAACTCACTCTACCGCTGCGAACATCCAGCATGATTTCCTTAATATCTCCCAAGTCCTCTTCATTATGGTTATAAACATCATTTCCAATGAGCGTGTCTGCACCCATCAGGTCGGGCCCAGGCCCCTGTTCCTCGGAGCCGGAATCTCGTAGGAGGTTGGTTTTGTACATGCCATAGGTATCGCGATCTTCATAGTTCATTGCTATCTCCTATCAACAATCAACAATCAATCAGAAAATGTATATGCAGCCTTTATGGCTGTATTATTGAGAGTCACCCGCTTTTGAAAAGTTTGAATTTTTTTTCGAGTGACGACGAATGGTAAGTTGGAAATAAAAATAATATTTAATCAGCTTTTAATTAGGATGCTTTGTGTTGTTTTATATATTGGCATTCACCTGCATTGCTTATCGTATAGACCTGAATAAAGCGATTTCCTGTTGTGGCAACTATGTCTCCAGCTTGCATATAACCTCATAAATATGACGATTAAGTTTTGCCCGCAACTGTAACCAAGCTCGGTCAGCGAAGCGAACTAATTGAGTGATAGTCCATATAGGGAACTCCAGTAAAGTCCGGAGCAGGACATCAAAGCGGCAGGCGAATGTCCGCTTCTGGTCGATTGTGTTGAAAAAGTCGGTCCATCCAGACTGCCTGCATACTGACCGCAGAAAACGCCTTTTTTGCGCGTTGCTACGCGAAATCTGAGCGCGGAATCCTCTGCTCAAATTAAAGATTTTCAATCTCAAACGCGTACTTTTCTGCCGTAGAAACCATGGCCGACTTTTTCAACAGAATCGGCCGATTGCTGCCTGTCGTGACGGGCAGTAACCCAAAGCAGTCAGTCATGAAGGGCAGAAAACGGCCGTTTTTGTTGATTCGACTGAGACATGGAACGGTTCTTTTCTGGTCAACGTCTGAGTCCAGGTGCCGTTGCGTGGTCTTCGTGTTGACGCTCACGCATTCGCCAAACACGGTCACGTCATATACCTTTTCGCGTCCGACAGTGGCCTGCTGGTGCATGAGCCGGATCGTGCCTTCGGTGGCATATACAGTGGCCCCTGGGAACCGCTCGAGGATCTGTTCAGTGCCGAACCAGTGATCGCCATGTCCGTGGGTCACGTAGATGTATTTCAAGTGCTTACCGG
>NZ_SOPU01000004.1:155803-177196 GCF_004402115.1 Pseudomonas sp. F01002
CGGACTCGGCAGCGCCTGATAAACAGGAGGCCGTGACCAAGATAGTGGTGAGCAGTGCTCGAATGGAGTTGCTGGGCCTGCACTGTTTTCGGGGCGGGTTGCGCTCACAGATCGTCCAGCAGTGGCTCAAGGAAGCCGGTATCAAATACCCACGGGTGATCGGTGGCTACAAGGCCATGCGTACCTTCCTGCTGGAGACCATTGAGTCGGCAGTTGAGCCGTGTGAGTTCGTCGTCGGTGGCATGACCGGCACTGGCAAGACTGATGTACTTGCGCAATTGCCCAATGCTCTGGATCTGGAAAGTCATGCCAACCACCGAGGCTCTAGCTTCGGCAAGCGCGTCACCGACCAGCCAGCGCAGATTGATTTTGAGAACCTCGTGGCCCTAGACATATTCAAGAGGCGTGCGGCGGGTATCAAACAATTCGTAGTGGAAGACGAAAGCCGCCTTGTCGGCACCTGCAATGTGCCGCTGGAGTTGCACCACGGTATGCAGCGCTACCCGTTGGTGTGGCTGGAGGACCGCTTCGACAACCGCGTCGAGCGTATCTTGCGCGATTATGTGGTGAATCTCTGCGCCGAGTTCGTCACGCTCCACGGGGAAGAGAGCGGTTTCAGCCTGTTCGCCGGGCGTTTGTTGCAAAGCCTGGACAAGATCAACAAGCGCTTGGGCGGTCAGCGCCATCAATGGTTACAGGCGATGATGCATTCCGCTCTTGATGTGCAGCAGCGCAGTGGGTGGAGATGCACCGTGGGTGGATCGAAGGTCTGCTGCGCGAGTACTACGACCCGATGTACGCCCACCAGCGCGAGAGCAAAGCCGGTCGTATCGGATTTGCTGGCGAGCAAGACGCGGTCATCGCTTACCTGGCTGAACGTAAAGCCAGCCGTTAGGCCGTGGTTGATACTGCTAGTCATTCGGTGCTGGATGTCACTAGGGGTGTCAGTCGCGTTGGTACGCTTTGAGCTTTCCTAAGTCCTCTTGTGCTCGCTTGCGGAAGTAGCAATATAGAAATTTCTGAACAGCTCCGCTCGGAGTGTGGTGCTCTTCACTCGCATGGCCGAGCATCTCAAACTGGGCGCCAAATTCCGCGGCTAGGTGGTCAACATTGTAACGCTGGGCCGGAAGGCCGCTGCACCGATCCGGACCCTCTTCGGCAAATGTGCCAACGACTACGAAGCCTCCTGGTTTGAGCGCTCGGTCCAGCGCATGCAGGTAGCGCGCGCGATCTCCCGATTCGGTCAAGAAGTGAAAAACGGCGCGATCATGCCACAAGTCATACTTATGCTTAGGAAAAATCGCTGTAGTAACATCAGCTTCCAGCCAGTGCACCGAGGCTGCATGTTCACCAAGTCGATTGCGTGTGACGTCCAGTCCGGAGAC
Organism: Pseudomonas sp. F01002; assembly: GCF_004402115.1. Taxonomy (NCBI): domain Bacteria; kingdom Pseudomonadati; phylum Pseudomonadota; class Gammaproteobacteria; order Pseudomonadales; family Pseudomonadaceae; genus Pseudomonas; species Pseudomonas sp. F01002. The sequence goes on from NZ_SOPU01000004.1 coordinate 157,189, forward strand.
GGAAATATCTAGCACAGTCAAGTTCCGGTACCCGGCCTTGAGGAGGTCATCGATCAGGGTCGAAGCACCGCCACCGACATCGATAAGCACCGCATCAAGACTCAATCCCGTCTGGCGAATTAACGCCAGCGACATGTCGGCATGCTCCTGGTACCAGCTAACAACGTCAGATGCCTTCTCGGTGTAAACATTTTCCCAATGTCTTTTACTTTGCATGTAAGTCCTCACTGGTGCTTTACGTTTATGGGGCCGCCACATATACCTGCTTAGGCGATCAGCTCAACGTCAGGGATTGCTGCTGTGGTCTCCTTAAGTAACGATAAGAACTCCACAGCGTACGGTTTATCACTTTCCGTGGGTGATGTGGCGGTCCAGATGTCTGAGATTAGTCCATCGTGTGTGATGGGTTTAGCAGTGACATATTGGCGATGGAGGTAACTTTGCACCGCCCAGCGCGGCAGAGCAGCAGCACCTATGAAGGTAGTCACCTGCCGCGACCGCCACGCCGACTGAATAGAATATTTTGAGCTACTGCCGGACGGACAAACTCGCAACGGAGCGAACTGTGGCCAATGCACCGAAACATGGCCTGTGCTTTTAACTTGGCCATGCATCTCGTCTCAAGCAATCAACATAGTCATCAAGTTCAAAGCCTCTTTTTCTCTGGGTTTTCTGGCCAGAGTGTTCGCATTTCGATTCGTTTTCATGATTGAAATACGTTTGGATGTATCCCCTCGGGGGGATATGATGTCGGCGTATTTATCGGGTCTGAGGCTCAAGTCATGAGTGAACACGATCATCCCCATACGCACCGAACCCATGAGGCGATTATCAAGCGCCTCAAGCGGGCCGACGGTCATCTGCGCAGCATCATCACCATGATCGAAGACGGTCGTGAGTGCGTCGACATTGCTCAGCAACTGCATGCCGTGGAAAAAGCGGTGTGTCAGGCCAAGCGAACGTTCATCCAGGATCACATTGATCACTGCCTGGAGGACACCGTCTCGGCGTTGAACAATGGCGAGCGCGCACCACTGGAAGCGTTCAAGCAAATCACTAAATACCTCTAGGTCTGTCATGACCTACAAGGTTTGGCCAGTGGGGCAGTGGGGCCACTGGTTCTATCCGGGCCATCTTGCCGCTCCGCAAGCTCTACGGTTTCTGATCTGAGGGTTGGCAAAATCTTAAGAACTAAAGCCCCCTCAACTTGGCCAGCGGCGATGCTGATCGTCAATCACATATGGGTGTTCGTGATCCGCCCCATCTTGGCCGTCGAGGTGAGTGTGATCGTCCGGCAGGTTCTCATGGGTGTGTTTGATCGACTCTTGGTCATGAGCAGGACGCCAGATCACTATGCTGACCGCCAATGCGCTACCAGCCACGACAACGAGCCCAACAAACGATGCCGTGAGGCTGATGTTGGCACCCAGCCATCCCGCCAATGGGTAGGTAACCAACCAGCAGGCATGGGATAGAGCAAATTGGGCGGCAAACAGCGCCGGGCGATCTTCAGCATGTGCCGAGCGACGCAATAGCCGACCGCTTGGGGTCTGGGCCAAGGAATAGCCCATGCCCAGCAGTATCCACAGAGGCAGCAGGAAGTTGTAGGTCGTCAGGTTGATACCAAGGCCTAGGCCGACGACCAATATTGCTCCGCCGAATAGCATGGCCGTCCGGTCTTTGATGTTTTTCAACAGCCGAGGTAAGACCAAGGCTGCGATCATAGAGCCGCCACCAAACGCGGCCAGCGCCAATGCCGTAGAACTCTGAGGCAGAGCGAAGCGCGACTGCACCAGCACCACCGTATTAACGATGACCATGGCACTGGCGGCAGCTACTGTCAGATTAAGAGCCAGCAGCCCCCGTAGGCGAGGGGTGGCCAGGAATATGCGCATGCCACGGGTAGTTCGTTCGTAGATGCTGCGTCGCGGCGTCTCCTTCGCCTTTGGCAGCAGCACTGTGGCGACCAAGGCCGCTGAGGCAAGGAACCCGATGACAGTTCCGGCGAACAGGTTATGGAAGCTAATCACGGTCAGCAACGCGGCGGCGAGCATCGGGCTGGCGACACTTTCAAGATCGTAGGCAAGACGCGATAGCGACAAGGCGCGGGTGTAGTCGTCTTCATCCGGCAGTATGTCTGGAATGGTCGCCTGGAACGTGGGGGTGAACGCTGCCGAAGCGGACTGAAGGACGAAAATCAGCACGTAGATTTGCCAGACTTCCGTCACGAATGGCAGTGCGAGCGCGACCAGCGCTCGCACTAGATCCAGAGAGACCAGCATTGCCCGACGAGGTAGACGCGTTGCAAAAGCCGCTGCAATCGGCGCAACGCCGATGTAGGCCGTCATTTTGATCGCTAACGCAGTACCGAGGACGGCTCCCGCTTGGGCGCCTGCAAGGTCGAACGCCAGTAGGCCCAGTGCGAGAGTGGCAAGACCAGTACCTACGAGCGCAATCACTTGGGCGAGAAAGAGATGACGGTAGGTTCGGTTGGCTAGGATTTTCAGGATGAAATATCTCAAGTGGCGAAGTGCGTGACCAGGCGGCTACCGAACTTTTCACGAAGAGACGCAATCAGCTGGTTTCGTCTCTGTTGAGTGCGAATATCCCCCCTGGGGGGATATAGTTCGATCCTAAACCATAGACCATGGCAGCTCAAGAAATAGGCGCTACGCCATCTATCGAATTATTGAAGTGCGGGCCCGCCCATACGGCTTGTATTGTTTCTGCACGGCGAGGCGACGTGCTCAATGTTTCGATTGCAGCATTCAAATGCTGCGACGCTGCCGGTCGGATGTATTCCCTCCCTGGCTTGTATGGCTAGTTGGAACGTGTGATCATACTTTCATTATAGGTAGGGGGGGTATGGTATGGGTCATATGAGATCGAGCAAAGACAATCTTCTTAAACGCGTAAAGCGAATCGCTGGGCAAATCCAGGCGATTGAGCGAGCACTCGACTCTGATGATGACTGCTCGAAAACCTTGCTTTTGGTCGCTTCGACCCGTGGCGCTATCAATGGGCTGATGGATGAAATCATCGAAGACCACGCTCGTGAACACGTCGCGAATCCGACACTCAGCAACGAAGAAAGAGCGAAAGGTGTCGATGAACTTCTCGAAGCCATTCGCCGCTATTCCAAATAGGATTTGCTCAGATGAGTAATTCGTACACCGACTATTCCCACGACCATATGTTCCTTGGGAAATCACATGACGAAAACGCCAAGCGAACCTTGTGGGTGGTGGCCCTGACCGTCGTAATGATGGTTGCTGAAATCACCGCAGGTTATCTCACTGGCTCAATGGCGTTGCTTGCCGATGGTTTTCACATGGCAACGCACGCTGGAGCACTTGGCATAGCCGCAGCTGCTTACGGTTACGCAAAAAGACATGCCTCAAGTGCTCGCTACAGTTTTGGAACTGGCAAGGTGGGAGACTTGGGTGGCTTCGCCTCTGCTCTGATATTGGGACTGGTCTCCTTGGGAATTGCCGGAGAGTCGCTATTCCGTCTCTTTCAACCGACTCAAGTGCAATTCCAGACAGCGACTCTTATCGCAATTGTCGGATTAGCAGTGAATGTGGTGAGCGCGCTTTTGCTGTCTGGCGGTCATGATCATCACCATGGGCATGACCACGGCCACGATGAATCTCACCATGCGCATGGTCACGACAATAATTTGCGCTCTGCTTACGTTCACGTCATTGCAGATGCACTGACTTCGGTTCTGGCCATCGCAGCACTGCTTGCTGGTCGATACCTTGGTTGGGTATGGCTCGACCCTGCAATGGGGATTGTGGGTGCAGTTGTCATTGCACGCTGGGCTTGGTCGTTGATGCGGGTGACTGCGGGTGTATTGCTCGACCAGACAGATGATCATGTCGCTGAAGAGATTCGTGAACTGGTTGAGCGACCGGGAGATGCTTCGATCATTGATCTTCATGTCTGGCAGGTGGGGCCGCAAGCCCGCGCCGCGATTGTGAGTGTTCTGGGCAGCCCGGCAGTGAATGCAGAAAACATACGAGAACGGCTTGCGACGGTTCATGAGATCACTCATCTGACAGTTGAGTACCGCACGAAGTTGGGCGCTGATTCACCCGATCAGGTCGCCGTTCTGGCTTAGCCATGAACCCGTAGCACGCGTAAGTTCGACGAGGAATTGAACAATGGCCAAGGACATCGAAAATCCCTGTATTTCTGTTTGCCAGCTGAACAGCGAACTGTGCGTCAGCTGCGGTCGCACCAAGGAAGACATCAGAAAATGGAAGCGAATGAAGCGTCCAGAAAAAATGGCCGCTGTACAACGCGCGACCCTGCGTCTGAAAAGCCTGCAAAAAAAGAACTCTTAAACCACCGTCATTTACGTTTTCTACGTTTTCTACGTTTTCTACTTTTTCAGCCGAAACACAAATTGTTATTGAGGACAGCGGTACGGGGTTATCCGATGCGGTGCAAGCGCGCCTGTACAACTGTTGCTGATCGTCCTTGGCGAATTGCTTGAGAATGAAATCGACAGAGCATGTCCCGCTGCATGGCCATGAACGGTGACCATGCCGTGACGGGATGGATGGGGCGGGATTAGTTTTCGGGGTATTCAGCAATGACCTGATCTGTGCCGGCTTTGGTCAGGCAGGCCGATTATCTGATAAGCCTCATGTACTCCATCGACTTCCATTCCTGGAGAGCCTAGCGGCATGCCAGGAGCGGCGATCCCGAGAAGGTCGTCACGTTTACTCATCGCAATTATTTGCTCAGCGGGAACGTGGCCCTCAACAAACTTTCCGTTGATCATCGCGGTGTGACAAGACGAGAGTCGTGGAGCGACACCGAGGTCCTGTTTGACAGCACTCATGTTGGTTTCTACATGATCAATGACGTTGAAGCCATTGGCCTCAAGATGCTGAATCCATTTCTTGCAGCATCCGCAGTTTGCATCTCGATGAACATCGATGGTCAGGGCCTGTGCCGCTTGAGCGGTTGAAACGATGAACAGCGCGGCGAATGTTGCGATACGCATAAATCGATTTGAGAGTCGGAAGCTACCTTTCATGAATATTTCCTTTTACCTTGGCCGCGTTGGGATATCCCGCGAAAAAGCAGAACTCTCACCCGAGCTTTCAGTACGGCTGCTTAGGTTTGGTTGATGGTCTTACCCTTGAGTCGGGGAGGTGGTTCCCCGATCATTCAAAGCTCTTGATGGCGTTGCTAGATCGAATCAGAACCACATCCGAATACCTGCTACAAATCGAGCCTCGTTGGTCTTTTCTCCTTCATCGCTGGCCAGGTCGGCGGTCTTGCCGTAGGAGCGATTCCAGGTAACCCCGACATAAGGGGCAAATTGGCGAACAATCTCGTAACGCAATCGGAAACCTACTTCGGTGTTGGCCAGTCCAGACCCAATGCCGCGCTGAGGATCATTTTTTCCGTATAAATTTACTTCGGCTGTTGGCTGCAAGATCAAGCGATTGGTCAGCAGAATGTCGTAGTCACCCTCAAGACGAGCAGCGGTTTGACCATTCTCACCGATGTAAGCAGTTGCTTCGGCTTCAAAGTTATAGAGGGCCATGCCCTGAATACCGAGCGCTCCCCATGTTTGGGGCGACCCAGGCTTGAAGTCTTGTCGAACTCCGGTGACGACATCCCACCATGGACCGATGGCGTGCCCCCAAAGTGCTTGGAGTTCAGCGTTTTCCGTTACGCCATTGGTACGCTCACCTTCCGAGCGCAACCACAGACGATCAACGTCACCACCGATCCATCCTTTTGCATCCCAGGCCAACGCACTACCGTTGTCAGCATCCTGGTACTCAAATTTATCCAGTAACATGAAGGAATTGAGTTTTTTGTCGTGGACACCATGACCAGCCACATCTGGAAAGGCGGCGGCACGGTCAGCGTCGGTAAGTACGGGCACCGGGGTTCGGCTCGTGGTAGTCGCCCCTCCATCCATGCTTTCCATGCCGTCCATTTGCCCGTCGTCCATGCTCATCTTGCTGTGATCCATAGCCCCCATCTTGCTATGGTCCATGGTTCCCGTTGAGCTGTGGTCCATCTTGGAGTGATCCATCGCGCCATCTTTCGCTGTGGTTGGCTTGGATTTTTGCGCAGTCGAAGGCTTTGAGTCCGCACTTGATGGCATCGCCATCGACGGATCCATCTCTTCAGCGGCTTGGGCCATGACAAAGAATGCAGGACTGGTAGAGACTGCCAGTGCCATCAGCATTGAGCGTAGAAAACTACTGGTCATGATCTCAATCTGCCTTTTTGGTTTTTTGGTCATGATCCATCGACTCATGGCTCATCTTGCTGTGGTCCATTGACCCGTGATCGGGCTTCGAATCGTTCGCCATAGTCGCAGGCTTGTCCGTTGCTGTAGCAGGAATAGTAGGTGAATGATCGCTACCATTTTCCCCTGCCAGCACCGTGGACGAAAGTCCACCCAGCAGGCCAACGGCAAAGAGGCAACCCACCAGCGATTTACGATTTAGGTATGTGCTCACAGATCGTCTCCTTTACTCATCAACCCGAACTTCACGGAACATGCCCATTTCCATATGGAAAAGCAGGTGGCAGTGATAGGCCCAGCGACCTAGGGCATCAGCGGTGACTCGATAGCTGCGCTTGGTACCTGGCGGCATGTCAATCGTGTGCTTGCGCACCATGAACTTGCCGTTCTCATCCTCAAGGTCACTCCACATGCCGTGAAGATGGATTGGGTGGGTCATCATGGTGTCGTTCACCAGGGTGATGCGCAGGCGCTCGCCATACTTCAGGCGAAGCGGCTCGGCGTCAGAGAATTTGATGCCGTTGAATGACCACGAAAACTTCTCCATGTGACCGGTCAGATGAAGCTCGATGGTGCGATTGGGCTCACGACCGTCAGGGTCCTGAAATGTGCTTTTCAGGTCAGAGTAGGTGAGCACTCGACGACCATTGTTTCGTAACCCGATGCCAGGATCGTTTAGCTTTGGCGTGGGGTTCATGGCTTGCATGTCGACCAAGGGGTTGTTGGTTTCAGAGGCTGGGTGAGTCTGCATTTCTCCACCCATGCCGCCCATGCCAGCCATTCCCGACATATCGCCATGATCCATCCCTGCCATCTTGCTGTGATCCATGCCGGCCATGTTGGACATGTCGCCTTTGTCCATGCTCGCCATCTTGCTGTGATCCATACCTGCCATGTTAGTCATGTCACCGCTGTCCATGCCGGTCATCCCGGTCATGTCACTTTGGTCCATGCCAGTCATCTTGCTATGGTCCATGCCGGCCATGGTGGACATGTCACCTTGTTTCATATCACCGCCGCCCATACCAGCCATGCTGCCATGGTCCATGCCCGCCATACCGCCCATTCCCATGTCATCCATGGTCAAAAGAGGCCGAGGGTCGAGGGCAGGCACCTGTGCCTTTAATCCTTCGCGAACTGCCAGGGTTCCCCGTGCATAACCGGTTCTATCCATAGACTGGGCGAAGATGGTGTAGGCCTCTTCATTGGCAGGTTCTACGATTACATCGTAGGTTTCTGCTACGGCGATGCGGAATTCGTCGACGCTGACCGGGTTGACGTGCTGGCCATCGGCGGCGACAACCGTCATTTTCAAACCAGGGATACGAACGTCGAAGTAGCTCATGGCCGAGCCGTTGATAAAGCGTAGGCGCAGCTTCTCACCCGGTTTGAAAATCCCGGTCCAGTTACCGTTAGGAGCCTGGCCATTCATGAGATAGGTGTAAGTATCCCCACTGACGTCTGCGAGATCGGTGGGGTTCATTTTCATTTCAGCCCACATCTTTCGGTCGGCTACGGCAGCAGACCAACCTTGCTTGCTGACATCGTCGATGAAGTCTCCCACGGTACGTTTGTGGTGGTTGTAGTAGTCCGATTGTTTCTTGAGCTTGGCCATGACGCGACTAGGATCCTCATCGGTCCAGTCGGTCAGCATCACCACGTAATCGCGGTTGTATTGAAAAGGTTCAGGCTCTTGTGAGTCGATCACGATTGGACCGTAAACGCCTGCCTGTTCCTGTAATCCAGAGTGGCTGTGGTACCAGTACGTACCGTTTTGATGAACCTTGAACTTGTACTCATACATGCCATCGGGTGCGATGCCATGGAAACTCAAGCCCGGTACACCATCCATGTTGGCGGGCAGAATGATCCCGTGCCAATGAATGGAGGTGTCTTGGTCCAAGCGATTTTTCACACGCAGGGTGACCGTTTCCCCTTCACGCCAGCGCAGCAGTGGTCCCGGCAAAGAGCCATTGATGGTCATGGCTGTGCGCGGCGAGCCGGTGATGTTTACAGGGGTTTCACCAATAAACAGATCAAATTCGTTGCCGGTGAGTACGCTCGGCAGACCAGGACTGCTCACTGCCCACACAGGAGTGCGCCACAGACCAAGACCACCGAGAATGCCGCCTGCGGCCAGGCCTTTAACGAATGTCCGCCTAGAGGTTTTGGAGTGCATGCCGTTTATGTCCAATCAGTCAAAAGGGAAGCCGTGATAAACAACTAATGAGTTGCTCATACAGGTTGAAGGCAATATCTCGGGAAATAGTGCTTAGCCCGGATGAGCTTCGCACACCGTTGCCAAAGACGAATGGATACGGCAAGCGGACTCAGAAATTGCCACATCTGGACCATCAAGGTGATTACATTTCTGTCAGCTTGGGAACCCCCCAAGCTACTCAGCAACTGGCGTGGTCGTCACCTTTGTCTTTGCTCTCTGCTACCGGGGTTTGAGTGCCTTGCTTTTGGGCTACCTGGTACGCTTCCATGGAGTTCTGTCTGGCTGCTTCCATGCGTGCGAATACGCGATCACTGCCACCTTCGGCCAATGCCAGAGAAGAAACGGCCAAGGCTGCGATGACAAATAGGGTTTTCATGGATTTCATATGGGTATCCTCGGATAAGATTTGGCTACCCCCGTTGAACCTACATCAAGACGTAATTCGTGGGGGCTAAGCTCAAGACGCGACGCAATCTTAAAACCCGCAACCTGTCAGAAGCCTTAAGTGAGTATTACGGTTGTGTCAGGTTGTGATTTCCTTACGGAATAGCCTCCTGACTGCACTCGGAGTAGGCATTTCGTCTTGGTGGTCTGAAGGTTTCCATACAAAGCTAATTGATCAGAGTTGGATCAAGCCATCTCCGTTGCGCGCTGGTATATGAAATGAACGCTAGAAAAAAGTGTTCATGAGAAACGTGAGCGCGCAGGTCGACCGGGGCTCTCAGATGCCGATTTTGGAAGGGAAGCCAAGTGCTTCAACAATTGAACGCAAGCGCTCTGGGCTTTCGTTGCTTTCGACGTTGACCTTGCCGGCGGCACGATCCACCGAAACGGTTGCCTGGTTATCCAGCGACTGAATGGCTTTGGTAATTTTACTGACGCAGCCTCCACAACCAATGCCTGAAACTTCTAAGACGAACATAGGTATTCCTCTTGTGTTGAGCAGCCCCATTTAGCCGCAACCACAGCATCAACGCTGACATGATGGGAAGGTCAAGAGTTGTCTACGTTGTGGCTTAAATAAGGCATTGATCTCAATCTACTTGAGTGTTCCTCAGCCTCAGTGCATTGAAAACGACGGATGCGGAGCTAACGCTCATGGCAATGGCCGCGATCATCGGCGATAAGAGATGTCCAGTCAGGGGATACAGCAGACCCGCGGCGAGTGGGATACCCATCGAGTTGTAGATAAAGGCGAAACCCAGATTCTGCCGCATGTTTTTTACCGTCGCGACAGAAAGGGCCCGCGCCCGGAGAATCCCCATCAAGTCACCCTTTACGAGAGTAAGCTGCGCACTGTTCATCGCGACGTCTGTCCCTGTCCCCATCGCGATGCCTACATCTGCTCGGGCCAGAGCAGGAGCATCATTGATACCGTCGCCCGCCATGGCAACGCGTCGCCCCGTTTTTTGGAGGTCTGCGACCAGACGCTCCTTGTCTTGGGGTTTCACCTCACCGTGTACCTCGTCAATACCCATTTCCTTGGCGACAGCCCGTGCCGTGGTGAGGCCATCTCCGGTGGCCATGATGATCTTTATATGGTCGGCTTTGAGTTTGGTGACAGCCTCCTTGGAGGTCGGCTTGATCGGATCTGACACCGCCAGCAACCCCGCCAGTATTCCATCGACCGCCAGGTAGATGATGCTGATGCCCTCAAGGCGCAATTGCTCGGCGCGGTTCTTGAGGGGGCTGATGTTCACACCTGCCTCTTCCATCAAGGCGGTATTGCCCAACTGGATTTTCTTGCCATCGACCATGCCACTGACCCCGATCCCAGAACCGGACTCGAACGACTCAGGTTTGGTTAGGACCAGATTCTCAGCAAGGGCATGATCAACAATGGCGTGAGCCAGCGGATGCTCACTGCCTTGATCAAGGCTAGCGGCCAGTTGAAGTACATCATTGGCAACGAACTTCTGTGTGGCTTCCACACTGTGAAACACCGGACGACCCTCTGTCAGGGTTCCGGTCTTATCCACAATCAGCGTGTCGATCTTGCAAAGGTTCTCGATGGCGCCGGCATCTCTGAACAGAACCCCCATGCTGGCCGCTTTACCGGTGGAAACCATGATTGACATTGGTGTCGCAAGCCCAAGAGCGCAGGGGCAAGCAATGATAAGCACAGCGACAGCGTTGATTAGGCCGAAGACCCAGCCAGGCTCTGGGCCAAACAGCCCCATCCCAACAGAGTCAGTAGGGCAATCGCGATTACGCCCATCACAAAGTAACCCGCGACGACGTCGGCCATGCGCTGCATGGGGGCTTTAGAGCGTTGGGCACGGGCAACCATCTGAACGATTTGCGACAGCACGGTTTCAGCACCAATTTTCTGCGCTTCCATCACCAGGCTGCCATGGGTATTGAGCGTGGCACCGATCAGGCTATCACCGCTTCTTTTCATCACAGGGACTGGCTCGCCGGTCAGCATCGACTCATCGACCGCGCTTTCGCCTTCCAGCACTGAGCCATCGACAGGAACCTTTTCACCCGGTCTGACCCTGAGGTGATCGCCCTTGTGTACATGCGTTAGAGGGATGTCTTCCTCTTTGCCATCGGCATTGATCCTGCGTGCGGTTTTCGGAGACAGGCCAAGTAGCGACTTAATAGCCAAAGACGTTTGTGATCGAGCTTTGAGTTCAAGCATCTGACCGAACAAGGTCAGCGAGATGATTACGGCTGCGGCTTCGAAGTAGACGCCGATGCGACCCTCTTGGATGAAGGTGGTGGGAAAACTCTGGGGAAACAGCGTGGCTACGACGCTGTAAAGATACGCAGCTGCTGTGCCCAGGCCAATCAAGGTCCACATATTGGGGCTGCGATGACGAATCGAATCGATGCCCCTCACAAAAAACGGCCAACCAGCCCATAAGGTTACAGGGGTTGCGAGGATAAGCTCGATCCAGTTCTGGATAGCCCCATGGAAGAGTTGCAACGAGTGTCCCGCCATGGCGAGTACCGTCACGATCACAGTTAATGGCAACGACCACCAAAAGCGACGGGTGAAATCCTTGAACTCGGGGTTTTCTTCCTCTTCCAGCACTGGCATGACCGGTTCCAATGTCATGCCGCATTTAGGGCAGGTACCGGGGCCAAGCCGACGTATCTCTGGATGCATAGGGCAGGTGTACTCAGTAGCTTCCTGCGTTTCAGCTGCTGTTGAGGTATTGCTGGAGTGATCGGTATTGAACGGTGGAGCGGTAAAACGCTGCGGTTCTGCTCGAAATTTCTCTTGGCACTTCAGGCTGCAAAACTTATACGTCTGCCCCTGGTAAATCTCGCTGAACTTGATTGGTGGGGTAACTGCCATGCCGCACACCGGATCGCGTAGACCTTCATCCAGGACCTTCGCAGGATGGGTGTGGTCTAGGTGACTTGTGGCGTTGGGCATGACTAGTTTCCTTTCTCATCTTTGTTGGTTTTTGCCGAGTCGGCATGTCCACCATGGTGCCCATGGCCGTGTCCAAAAAAATGCATCAAGGGGCAGATCAAAAGGATCAGATAGGGCAGATAAGGCGAAACATGGCCGAAGTGTTCCCGAACCAGGTAGAAGGCGCCAATCGCAATCAGCATGATGAGTACGACACCCATTTTGCTCCTCCAAAATGGAGGGCCCGCGTTTTCAACAGAATGCTGATGAGGGGTCATGATGTAGCTCCCACTGTTATGGCAAGAGTTGCCGTGAGTCTGATACTTGAGCGTAGTCAATGCTCGTTTTAAAACTGTGACCTCGATCAAGTCACGCGTACTACACATTACGCTGAGTGACCATTCAGACCGGTGGTGGCTCCGAAGGGCCGGTGCTTGTGTGGAAAGGGCTCGATGGGCTCTTGATCAGAACTTGGTCGCGGACGTTGCGGACGAGTGTATGCAAGTATTCATGCTCGTCACGAGGCAACGCTCGGCCGACATCCACCTGAAGCTAAGATTACTTTTCTGTCAGTTTCTGATGGAGCAGGCTTATTCGTTGCAAACTCAGCCTAGTTATCAATTTGAGATCCGTCCCATGAGACTTTTGGTTGCTGAAGACGAACCGACATTAGGTATCTATTTACAGCAGGGGCTGACGGAGGCTGGATTTAGTGTTGATCGATTCACCGACGGCGCGGAGGCCCTTCAGCACGCCTTGAACGAGGGATATGACCTGCTGATTCTTGACGTCATGATGCCGGGTTTGGACGGATGGGAAGTCCTACAGAGGGTGCGTGCATCAGGTAAGGATGTTCCTGTACTTTTTCTGACTGCGCGAGACCGTGTTGAAGATCGGGTCAAGGGGCTTGAGCTTGGAGCAGATGATTATCTGATTAAGCCCTTTGCGTTTTCTGAGTTGCTGGCTCGGGTGCGAACTCTGCTGCGTCGAGGGAGTGGCGCGCCATCGCAAACCCATATGAAACTGGCCGATCTTGAGGTTGACCTGCTCAAGCGCCGGGCTATCAGAGGAGGCAAGCGTATCGATCTCACGGCCAAGGAGTTTGCGCTGCTGGAGCTGCTCCTTCGTCGTCGGGGCGAAGTACTCTCGAAATCGCTCATTGCCTCGCAAGTCTGGGACATGAACTTCGACAGCGATACCAACGTGATTGAGGTTGCGGTGAGGCGGCTCAGGGCGAAGATTGATGACGACTTTGAGGTCAAACTCATTCAAACCGCTCGCGGCATGGGCTACATGCTCGATTCACCAGACACGGAACTTGAATGAACCGCCTATCCCTGACAACACGCCTGAGCTTGATGTTCATGCTTTCGGTGACGGTTGTCCTCACCGTTGCCGGAGTCAGTTTCAATCACCTCAGTCAACGTCATTTCGAAATGCTGGATCAGCAAACCCTGGACGAAAAACTAAGCTCGGCCCAAAGGATTTTGGGTGAGATGCGCAGCATCGATAAATTCAGTGAGCTAAAGCCGCAGTTGGAGGCTTTGCTAGGGGCTCACCGTGATTTGACCGCGATCATTCTGAACCGCGACGGAAAGCTGTTTTTCTCTGGCCCAGGGCCGGTTGATGTCCCAGAGCAATTCCGCACACGGTTAGGTAACACGATGTGGGAGTGGCGGGACGAAGATCATATTTACCGAGGTGTCACGGCCCAGGCAATGGTTTTCGGGCAGGACCAACCACTGACGGTGATCTTGATCTTTGATGTTACGCAGCACATGTTTTTCTTTGAGACCCTTCAGCGATGGTTCTGGATAGGGCTCGTGATCAGCGCACTCGTTAGTGCGGGGCTGGGATGGATGGTTGCCCGCAGCGGTATGCGTCCTATTCGTCAGGTAACCATGGTCGCCGCATCCATGTCTGCTAAATCACTTAAAGAGCGCATCCCATTGGCGCCCGTTCCAAAGGAGCTTCAACAGATGGTGTCGTCATTCAATGCGATGCTGTCACGTCTGGACGATGCTTTTGTGCGACTGTCGAATTTTTCCGCAGACATTGCTCACGAACTGCGGACCCCGGTCAGCAATCTTATGACCCACACTGAGGTGGTGCTCTCAAGAAAAAGGAACATCGAGGACTACGAAGACAATCTGTACTCGAACCTGGATGATTTGAAGCGAATGTCTCGCATGATCGATGACATGCTTTTCTTGGCTAAGTCCGATAATAGATTGCTCAAGCCAGAGAACGATCAGATAGACCTACAGGAGGAGGTGGGGAAGCTGCTTGAATACTACCGTCTGGTGGCTGATGAGCGCAGCATTGAGCTTAGCGTTTCGGGGGCAGGAAGTGTCCGGGGTGACGTATTGATGTTACGCAGGGCGATCTCGAACTTGCTTTCAAATGCGCTACGGTACACGCCAGAGGGGCAAACCATCCGTGTGGATATCCGTCAGAAAAATACGTCGACATTGGTGACGGTGCAAAACCCCGGGAAGACCATTGCGCCTGAACACCTTGAGAAACTATTTGACCGTTTCTACCGCGTAGATCCTGCACGACGTGAAGGAAGTCCTAGCAACGCTGGGCTGGGTCTCTCGATCACTCGATCAATCATTGAAGCTCATGAGGGCAGGATCTGGTGCACCTCGTCCAATGGAACAACTGGCTTTCATATTGAACTCCCTAGTGCCGGACTGAAACGCGCCTGAATTTGGAGACGCCCTTTAGTCGGCTCCACGCCCAAGAACTCCATCCAACATGGACGTTAGTTTTGCAGGATGTGCGCTTCTGTTTGACCTATATCAACGCTCCGAAAACAGGCGAGAGCTATTCTTAAATTGGCAGAGAGCCAATTTTTAGATTCGAAGCATTCATTCTGGCAGACGCCCTTGAGGCTGATCTTTGGTTTGGTTCTGGTGTCTGCCTTTTTTGCGTTCCACGGTAACCATGCGAGCTTTCCCCTCTTACCCTTGGAGATCGTCATGCAAGCACCACTGAAGTTTGCTCTAGCGCTCCTACTCACTAGCGCTGCTGTACTCGCTAACGCCACTGACACTCATCATCCAGACGACGCTCAAACGCCCTCAGCCCAGGCAAGCGGGCAGACCAAGCCTGCCACGGACAAAGCCGTGGCTGAGCAAATGCAGAAAATGCAGGCCGCCCACGACAAGGTCGCCGCAGCCAAGACTCCGACAGAGCGCCGGGCTGCCATGCAAGAGAGCATGCAAACGATGAAGGGGTCCATGGCCATGATGCGGGACATGCACTCAGGTGACCACTGCAAGGGTATGGGTATGTCTAAGTCAGAAAACGGCAGTGGCACGGGGATGATGGACATGATGATGCAAATGATGGATCAGCAGTCCAGCATGATGAACATGCAGATGTCCAAATGAAGGCGTACCCAATGCAGCGCCGAACCTTCCTCGGCGGGGTGGCAGTTGCAGGGTTGGCGGCGCCTTGGCTGCAAGCGTGGTCAGCCGTAGATATGGCCTCGGCGCCTGTTGGATTATCATTGCTTGCATCAGATCTACTACCGGCTGGTGCCACACTGCGCGAATTACCCAAACTGGCTAATTCGAGCAGCACTCCAGGCCATTTTCAAGCCACTCTGACCGCTGCGCCGCTCACGCTGCCCTTGATCCCCGGACATGCATCGACCGAGTTCTGGGCCTATAACGACAGTTTACCTGGTCCGCTGATTGAGCTTTTTGAGGGTGACATGGTGGAGATCACCTTCATCAACAACCTCAAGCAACCCTCTACTATTCATTGGCACGGTCTGCCAATTCCGCCCGAGCAAGACGGTAATCCCCATGATCCGGTGCCACCTGGCGGACGCCATACTTACCGTTTCAATCTGCCGCAGGGGAGTGCGGGCACCTATTGGTACCACCCCCACCCACATCAGTACACGGCTGAACAAGCCTACCGTGGATTAGCCGGGCCACTGTTGGTGCGGTCGCGAAAGGATCCACTGGCCGAACTGCCTGAGCGATTGTTGGTGGTCTCCGACCTCAAACTCGACCGCTACGCCGCCATCGCCCCGAACGATTCCAATGATTGGATGAATGGCCGCGAAGGGCAGTTCGCCTTGGTCAACGCTCAGCGTCAACCAGTCTTGCCGTTTGACGCGGGAGGTCGTGAGCGTTGGCGCGTTTGGAATGCTTGTAGTGCCCGCTATCTGCAACTCACATTACCCGGTAGCACGCTGACCCTGGTCGGTACCGACGGCGGTTTGCTTGAAGCCCCTCAACCTGTACAGGCGGAATACCTATTGGCACCTGCCCAGCGGATCGAACTGATCGTCGATGCTGGCAGCCTTCGTGATCGCATAGAGCTGAACGCGAATATCTACTCACGCGGCAAAATGGGCGACGTCGAGCCTGACAAGGTCATGTCTCTGCTAACGGTCGATTTCACGGCGGTCAGAACAACAGCTCTGGCTGCCTTGCCTGGTAGGCTTGGTTCAGTAGCCGATCTCGGTCCGGTCGTAGCACACAAACAGGTGGTGTTCAGCGAAAAAATGAACATGGCCAATGGTACTCATCGCATGCAATTCCTGATCAACGATCAGGAGTACGACATGGGGCGGGTCGACCTCGTAAGCAAAATCAACGAGGTGGAACTATGGGAACTCGTCAATCGCTCTGATATGGATCATCCTTTCCATTTGCATGGCACCCAGTTCCAAGTAGTTGAGCGAGAGCTGGGTGGGGTGATCACGCCTGCTCCATTCCGTGCCTGGCAGGACACGGTCAACCTGCGTTCGAATGAGATCGTACGGATTAAAACTGTCCAGCGATGGTCCGGATTGCGTATGTTCCACTGTCACATTCTAGAACATGAAGCGACGGGAATGATGGGGCAGCTCAAAGTGGTTTGAACAATAGCTGCGCGTCGCTATGGACCACAGGACTGGCTGTAAGGGCAGGGAGTTGCTCGGGGTTGGCGAGGCCGAGGTAGCTGGTTCTGATCGATTGGTGCGCACATTACCTATCCCATGAAAAACGGATAGCTTTGAAGCTAGCATCATGTGGCTCGTTCACTCACCCTAATCGCGAGTCCTGTTCCAAACCTCAGCTCAGACTTCGGTGTAGAGACAAATCACGAGGCTTTCGATAGATACCCGTCCAGTTTCATTGGCTGTAGTATCCAATCGATGGAGTAACAGGTAACGCGACGCATCTCTTATTAGCCATTACCGTCCGTCCCGGTTGGGGTCGTCCGAGTCGATTGTCACCACAATGCTGAGGCAGAGATCTGGGCACCAAGCTTACTGAATTGTAATCGACCAGTCGGCTGCAATGTGGCATCGTGGCTCAGCTCTAAGACACAAGAGTCTTTGATCAATTACCTAAGTTCAGTTAATACCATGACGGTTTATGCATTTGGCTGTGTTATGTGGTTTTAGCCTGATCGAAAATATAAAACTAGATCTTCCCCGCCAAACCTCGAATCTACAGCTTATGCTGTGAGGAGTCTTGCATGTCACCTTTTAAAACTACCACCGTGATGGTTGCACTAACCGCAGGGTTGCTTTTGAGTGCTGTGGCACAAGCGCATCCAAAGTTGGTGTCTTCTAGCCCTTTGGAGGGCTCGACCGCCGGAGCACCTTCCAAGATCGAACTGCACTTCTCGGAGAACCTCACGACTCAGTTCTCAGGAGCGAAACTGATCATGACCGACATGCCGGGCATGCCGAACTCGCCGATGGGAGTTAAGGCTGGCGTCTCAGGCGGCGACGATCCAAAAACGATGGTCATCACGCCCGCTGCACCATTGACCACTGGTACTTACAAGGTCGAATGGCGTGCTGTTTCTTCAGACACTCATCCCATTACAGGCAACGTTACATTTAAAGTGAAATGATTTATGAGCGACTCAATCAACATCGCCCTTCGTTTCGCTCTTTATTTGGATCTAATGCTGCTGTTTGGATTAGCAATTTTTGGATTGTACAGCCTCAAGGGAAAAGAGCGAGTATCCGGCGCTGTCTTGAATTTTGAGTCGCTCCTTTTAGGTGCGGTAGTTATTGGTACCGTTTTATCCCTTGCTGCTATGTTGTTTCTTGCGAAAGCGATGAGCGGCGTTTCAGAGCTAATGGAGCTGCATCACCATATATTTGAAATGGTTCTTATGGGAACCGACGTCGGTTTGACGTGGATGGTGCGAATAGTTTCCCTTGTGATGGCCGGTATAGCCGTTACACTTAACAAGCGTTTCCCAAGTCTCAGCCTATGGGCTGTCACCGTCTTTTCTGCGATTGCTTTGGCGACTTTGGCATGGACAGGACATGGCGCGATGGACGAGGGCGGCAGTCGTTATATGCATTTTACCAGCGACATATTTCACCTTTTGGCCGCAGGGGGCTGGATGGGGGCTCTCGCTGCATTTGCTTTACTGCTGCGTGAGAAGATACTTAACGGTGAACAAGAAATACGAGTTCTTTCCCGGGTTCTGACTGGATTTGAATCAGCGGGAGCGCTAATTGTCGTAACTCTAGGTGTTACCGGCATAGTAAATTACCTTTTTATTGTAGGTCCGGCCTTGGACGAGGTGATGCTTAGCACTTATGGTATATTGCTGCTCTTGAAGGTTTTGCTATTTGCAGGGATGGTTATATTGGCGTCTCTAAATCGCTTCCATTTGAGCCCCCTGTTAGAGCGCTCAATCAAGAGAGGAGACCATGCCGTCGCCGTTAATGCCTTACGACGTAGTATGATCTTTGAGTTCTCCGTTGCAGTGATTATCGTGTGTCTTGTCGCTTGGCTAGGAACCTTGAGTCCGGAGATGGATATGAGCTCGGTATAGACCTGAAAGTTTAGAGTTGCTTTCTTCTACGCGTCTATCTCGCGTTGTTTGTATGAAATAAACTCATCGCGTAATTGGCTGTTTTCTCCCGATTATCATGCCGGTAGAGGAGGGGCGCATCAAATGTTCTCTACGTCTGAAGAGGGCTATCTAAGCTGCTGCCAAGTACTCCCACCATCACTGCTCTTTATTAAATCGACAGGATTGAATAGGGCTCTACCACTGGCCGGATGACCAATGGTATAGATGGCTTAGCCGGACGCATAGTGCGCCAGTTAAAGCTGGCGGAGGTGCACATCGGGAAGTCCTTCGCACAGAAACTGGGAGATCTCAGCGGTGCCCGGTGCGCAAGCACCGGGCGGAGCAGGAAAGGCCAAAAGCCGTAACCCTGCTGTCCACGTTGCTGAGAAGTCGAATACGTCCGTAGTACCTGAGAAGCCATCGAACAAAGGGTCTAGCCCTGCGGAGATAGTGGAGGAAAGGGACGTAGCCAAGGGAAACACTGACATGCCCCCCGCGCCCCGGACACTGAGCCGGATCAGTTGCGCGTCGATGGGACTTGAAGGTGTACGTGAAGTAGCCCGAAGGAACAAGGGCATGCAGTTCACGGCATTGCTGCACCACATCACACCGCAGTTATTAGCGCAGAGCTTTTATGCGCTCCACCGCGATGCGGCGGTGGGGGGGGACGGCATGTCGTGGCGAGAATATGAGGAAGGCATTCTCCAGCGGGTTAGCCAGTTGCACGCAAGGCACCATAGCCGGGCCTAACCACTACTCCATCAGGATGCCGTCGCCTACCTGGAGCAGAGTCTGAGTAATGCTCAGGAGTGGGCGATGGCGACGATCAAGCGTGATGTCTATCTGCCGCAGAACGAAGGCAAGATCTGGAAAGCTATCGCGCAGGCGCGGGGTAGAAATTGGAATAACCGGCGAACCTTCAGAGTGTGAAAACCGGTTGTTCCGAGTTGAGCCCACCCCGCAGTAAAGTGATGCGATAGAGTTAGTCTCAGCCATACACCATCAGTTTTACCGGTGTCTTGCCTGCCAGCAGCCCGTCCACACGGATAGGTTTCTTGTAGCGATGCGGAATCCGAAGCAAGGCTCATGTGGACACGAGCCTGGCGTACAGCAGCCTATTGGCTGGTTGCAATCAGTGGCGCTTCGGTGCTCAACACTGTCATCAAAGTAGCATTGCATCGTAACCGATCCACGAACTACACCTACCTCAAGATGAGGCAGTCGTTTACCGTGGCATCTCTGGCGAGCAGTTCCATGGCAGCAAGGCTTCGTAGTCCCCAACCGATTGTGCCTGCGG
>NZ_SOPU01000005.1:0-270 GCF_004402115.1 Pseudomonas sp. F01002
CGCGACCCGTCGATGGCAACGGCGATTGGACAACAGTGTCCTATAGCACCACCGTTGGAAATCACAGCATCACTATCGAGGGCCTTTACGGCAACCCGCACCCGGTTTCAGCACCGCCACGCACCTTTACCGTCACGGAGCTTGTGGCGCCGACCATCACCTCGGTCAAAGGCGATCTGAGCGGTGTCGAGATTCCCCATAACACCACCACCACGGAAACCACGGTGATCCTGACCGGTGCCGCCAGCAGAGGTCAGAAGGTCGATGTGC
>NZ_SOPU01000005.1:276-1681 GCF_004402115.1 Pseudomonas sp. F01002
TCCAAAGGCCAACCGATGGCTGACTTGACCACAGGGGTCTGGACCTTGAAGGTGTCTGCGCTGAGCGTGGCGGCTCACAGCATCACCGCCAAAGCATTGTATGGCAGTGGCGTAACCTCGGCGGCGCGCATCTTTACCGTCGGCGCAGAGCTCGTCGTGGATACATCACCCGTGATCCTGAATGGGCTCAACATTACCGCTGATCCGACATTTAATTGGTTCCCTAGCGGAAATCATCCAGCCGGAACGACCCAGCGGCGTAGCGCCTCGGGAGGCACCCAACCTTACACTTACTCCTCAGACAATCCTCTTATAGCCTCCGTCGACAACACGGGCCTCATCATAGGCCTGCGTAACGGATCAACCACGATCAAGGTCGGTGATGCCGCGGGTCGTCAAAAAAGTATCACCATCACTTGTTCCAACAATTTCGTCATACAAGGTCGTCACGCCACGGGGCAAATGGCAGTTAAGATCAGTATTATCAGAGGATTAATGTCTTCCGCCCAAGGCACCTCTCCCACCAATTACCCTGGATTCCTCCAAGCTGTTAGCACGAAATATGAGACGGCACTCTATCCGCACTCCTCCGGATGGTTATGCGGCCCCAGCTACCCATTCACTGCACCTAACTATCCGCAACGAACGGGTTCGGACCATCTCTTCTTCCCTAACGCCAACGGGACATGGAGAATAGGGACAGTTGTAGCGTCCATTATTCCGGGAGATGACTTGGGGTTTTTCTCATACTACTGGCTCAGGCCTCTGTAATACGATCGGTTTTTAACGGATGGAGGAAATCCGGGGACCTCCATTAGCCGGTTCTACGTCAATATCCCAAAGCTACCCACCCTGCCTTTTTAACGGCGGGGTGTTTCCCTCGTTAAACCTGATCGGTTGAACCGATCGAACCCGTTTCCTTGTTTTTGGCTACGACCATGCCACCCACATCGATCAAGCAGTGGTGATGCTAACAGTACCGCCCTGGCGGTAACCCGCCCTATGCTGAGCGTGACTTGGACCGGCGCTGCCGGCACCCCGGTCGACGGTTCGCACACCATCACGGCGGCCCCCATCAGCAGTATCGGTCTTGAGATTCCGGTACCGGTGTCGGTGATTGCCTTTAACCTGGGCAAGCCGGTCACCATCAGCTACACCGTTACGCGCAACGGCCAATCGCAACCCTCGCAACCCTTTTCGCTGAACGTGCAGAGCATTCCCAACCAGGATGGCGCCTTGCCCACGCCGGCCATCGACCGTGCGGTGGGCAACGTGCTGGACGTTAACAGCCTGGTAGGCACCGAGTATCTGCGGGTGGCTCAATGGCCCTTCCAACTGTCAGGGCAGCGAGTCTGGCTGCGCTATGACGGCATCCTGGATAACGGCGCACCGACCGAGCAGGTCG